>JAHEKH010000064.1 GCA_024638445.1 Gammaproteobacteria bacterium
GGCCAGGTGTACCCGGTTGCGTTCGCCGCCCGACAGGTTGCCGATATGCTGCTGCTGGTCGCCGCCACGAAAATTGAACCGGCCCACGTAGCCGCGCGAGGGCGTTTCGAAATTGCCGACCCGGATCATGTCCTGGCCCTCGGAAATCTCTTCCCAGACCGTCTTGCTGTCATCCAGCGCATCGCGGCTCTGGTCAACATAGGCGAGGGTGACGCTTTCACCCAGGCGCAGCGAACCCGAGTCGGGTGTCTCCTGGCCGGTGATCATCCGGAACAGCGTGGTCTTGCCGGCACCGTTGGGGCCGATGACGCCGACGATACCGCCCGGCGGCAGGCTGAAGCTCAGCCCGTCGATCAGCAGGTTGTCGCCGAAGCCTTTCACCACGTTGTCGGCCTCGATGACCGTATCGCCCAGCCGCGGGCCGGGCGGGATATAGATTTCCCGCGTCTCGTTGCGTTTCTGGAAATCCTTCGAGCTGAGTTCGTCGAAACGGTTGAGGCGCGCCTGCGCCTTGGCGTGACGGCCCTTCGGATTCGAGCGCACCCATTCCAGCTCGGCCTGCATCGCTTTGCGTCGTGCCTGCTCCTGCTTCTGCTCCACCTGGAGGCGCTGTTCTTTCTGCTCCAGCCAGGAGCTGTAGTTGCCTTCCCAGGGGATCCCCCGGCCGCGGTCGAGCTCGAGAATCCAGCCGGCGACGTTGTCCAGAAAGTAGCGATCGTGAGTTACGGCGACCACGGTACCCGGGTACTCGTCGAGAAAACGCTCGAGCCAGGCCACCGACTCGGCGTCGAGGTGGTTGGTCGGTTCGTCGAGCAAAAGCATGTCGGGTTCCGACAGCAGCAGCCGGCACAGCGCGACGCGGCGGCGCTCACCCCCGGACAGGTTGGCGACGTTGGCGTCCCACGGCGGCAGGCGCAGCGCATCGGCGGCGACATCGAGCTTGCGATCCAGCTCCCAGCCGCCGGCCGCCTCGATGGCATCCTGCAGCCGCGCCTGCTCTTCGAGCAGCTTGTTCATCGCGTCTTCGTCCATCGGTTCGCCGAGCTTCATACTGAGTTCGTCGAAGGCCGTCAGCAGGGCGCGAGTCTCCGCCACGCCGTCTTCGACGTTGCCGCGCACGTCCCGGGTCTCGTCGAGCCGGGGCTCCTGGGGCAGGTAGCCGACCCGCAGACCGGGCTGTGGCCGCGCCTCACCCTCGATGTCGGTGTCGATGCCGGCCATGATCCGCAGCAGCGTGGACTTGCCCGAGCCGTTCAGGCCGAGCACGCCGATCTTGGCGCCCGGGAAAAAGCTCAGGCTGATGTCCTTGAGAATATGGCGCCCCGGGGGCACCACCTTGCCGACGCGGTTCATTGTGTAGACGTACTGGGCCATGGAAACTCCTTGCTGGGCGGCGGATTCTACCCGAAATAGCTGCCGGCGTGACCGGGGCTGCTGTATCATCGTCAGGACATAGTTACGGGTCCCCATCTCTTTGAAGCAACTGGGTTTCGCTGTTTTGATCCTCGTCGTCAGTGCCCTGGCGGCGTGGCGGCTCTGGCCGACTGGCCCGGTCGTTGCCGAATCGGGGAATCCGCTGGCGGATACCGATGCCCGTCTCGCGATGGGCCGCTACGACGAAGCGATGCAGATGCTCGACGCGGCGATCGGAACCGAGCCGGACCGGGTGGACCTGAAATTGAAACGAATCGAGGTGCTGTTCGTGCTGGGCGATGCCGGGCGGTTACGCGCAGCGGTCGCAGAGCACGAAAGCGAGCTGCGCAACAGCGGTAAGTGGGACTGGATCGAACAGCTCCAGCAAAAACTGGACAGCCGAGCCGTGAGCCTGTTGCCGCAGGCCGACGAACACCTTGCCTACGGGCAGTTTGCCCAAGCGGCCGAGTTGATAAGTTCTGCCGTCGCCGCTGAGCCCAGGCGAACCGACCTCAAGATGAAACTATTCGAGGTGTACTTCATCGCGGGCGACAACCAGAATTTCGAGGCTGCCGCACGCAGGTGGCAGCGTGAGCTGAGCGAGGCCGGGGAATGGGACAAGATTCGCATCATGGGAACGCAGCTCGACCCCGCCAACGAACTGTTTCGATAAGCTAAGACAAATTTAACGAGGAGAACGATGTTTACCGCTGATTTGACCATCGCCGGCTTTGACGACGAGCTGGCAGCTGCACTCGACCATGAGCGCCGCCGCCAGGAAGAGCACATAGAGCTCATCGCCTCGGAAAACTACGCGAGCCCCAGGGTGCTGGAGGCACAGGGGTCGGTGCTCACCAATAAGTACGCCGAGGGCTATCCGTCGAAGCGCTACTACGGCGGCTGTGAAAACGTCGACGTGGCCGAGCAGCTGGCGATCGACCGGGCGAAGCAACTTTTTGGCGCCGGTTACGCCAACGTGCAGCCGCACTCGGGTTCGCAGGCAAATGCGGCGGTTTACATGGCCCTGCTGAATCCCGGCGACACCATCCTCGGGATGGCCCTCGATCACGGCGGTCACCTCACTCATGGCGCCAGGGTCAATTTCTCCGGCAAGCTGTTCAACGCCGTGCAGTACGGTATCGACACCGAGACCGGCGAGATCGACTACGATCGCATGGCCGAGCTGGCGGACGAACACAAGCCGAAGATGATCATCGGCGGCTTTTCCGCCTATTCACGCGTGGTCGACTGGCAGCGAATGCGGGACATCGCCGATTCGGTAAACGCCTACCTGATGGTTGATATGGCACATGTCGCCGGACTCATCGCGGCGGGCCATTATCCCAACCCGGTGCCAATTGCCGACGTTTGCACGACTACGACCCACAAGACGTTGCGCGGCCCGCGGGGCGGACTGATCCTCGCGCGTGACGACGAAGACCTGAACAAGAAATTCAACTCGATGGTATTTCCCGGTTCGCAGGGCGGTCCGCTGATGCACGTGATCGCGGCCAAGGCAGTAGCGTTCCTCGAGGCGCTGCAGCCGGAGTTTAACCGCTACCAGCGCCAGGTTATCGACAACGCCCGCGCCATGGCTGCGGGGCTGGCGAACCGTGGCTACAAGATCGTTTGCGGTGGTACCGACAATCACCTGTTCCTCGTCGACCTGATCGACAAGGACATCACCGGCAAGGATGCCGATGCTGCGCTGGGCCAGGCGAACATCACGGTCAACAAGAACACGGTGCCCAACGATCCGCGTTCGCCGTTCGTCACCAGCGGATTGCGTCTTGGCACGCCGGCGGTGACGACCCGTGGTTTCGGTATTGCCGAAGTGGAAGAACTGGCCGGCTGGATGGCCGACGTGCTCGATGACCTCGGCGATGAATCCGTCGTTGCCCGCGTACGGCGCCAGGTGCTGACCATTTGCGAGCGTTTCCCGGTGTACACGGCGGAGGCCGGACAGGCGTCCCCGCTGCAGCACCTCGGCGGCTGACGCGCACGGTCTGACACGATGCATTGCCCGTTCTGCGCCTGCGCCGAGACCAAGGTTATCGACTCGCGCCTGGCCGGTGAAGGCGGCCAGGTTCGCCGGCGTCGCGAATGCCTGGAGTGTGCGGAGCGGTTTACCACCTACGAGACACCCGAACTGGTCATGCCTTTCGTGGTCAAGAACGATGGCGAGCGGGAGCCGTTCGATGAGCACAAGCTGCGTGGCGGCATGCAGCGCTCGCTGGAACGGCGCCCGGTTTCAGCCGAAGAAGTCGAGCAGGCCGTCATCCGGATCAAGCATGCCCTGCGCACCACCGGCGAACGCGAGGTGTCCGCACGGCGGGTGGGTGAGTTGGTCATGGAGGAGCTGCACGACCTGGACCAGGTCGCCTATGTGCGTTTTGCGTCCGTGTACCGCAGCTTCCAGGACGTCGAGGCCTTTCGCGAGGAGATCGACCGGCTCCAGCGCACCCGTCCACCCGACCGGGCCCGCCGGCAAATGTCCCTGCTGCCGGTCGAAAAGAAAAACCGCCGCCGGCGCAAATGAACGGCCCGGGTTTCGCTTTCGATACGCACGATCATGTGCGCATGGCGCGTGCACTGACGCTTGCGGCCCGGGTCGACAACGGTTGCGATCCCAACCCCAGGGTAGGTTGCGTGATCGATGCAGACGGGGAAATCGTCGGCGAGGGCTGGCACACGCGGGCCGGCGAACCGCATGCGGAAATTCATGCGCTGGCAGCCGCCGGCGAGCGGTCACGCGGTGGCACCGCCTACGTCACGCTCGAACCCTGCTGTCACCAGGGACGCACCGGGCCGTGCAGTGAAGCACTGGCTGCGGCCGGTATTCGCCGGGTCGTGGTCGCCGCGGGGGACCCAAATCCCAGTGTCGACGGTGGCGGAGTGAGCGCGCTGCGCCAGGCCGGCATCGAAGTCGAAACCGGACTGATGGCCGAGGCGTCGGCGAGTCTCAACCGTGGTTTTTTCAGCCGGATGCGACAGGGGAGGCCGTTCGTCGTGACCAAGATAGCGGCAAGCCTGGACGGGCGTGTCGCGCTGGCCGATGGCACCAGCCAGTGGATAACGTCAGAGGCTTCGCGCGCCGATGTGCAGCGGATGCGGGCACGCAGCTCGGCCATCCTGACCGGGATCGGGACCGTGCTCGCCGACAACCCGCGCATGACCGTGCGGCTCGAAGAGAGCAGCCGCTGGCAACAGCCGCTGCGAGTGGTCGTCGATTCGCGGCTGCGAACTCCGCCGGCGGCAAATGTCGTGAACGGCCCGGGCACGGTGCTGGTCGTCGGCGCCAGCGGGGCCGACCCGCAGCGGGCCGATGCGCTGCGCGCCGCAGGGGCACAGGTCGTGCAGGTGAAGGCAGCAAACGGCCGCATCGACCTTGGCGCTGTGCTCGAACTGCTGGCGGAACGAGAAGTGAACGAGGTGATGGTCGAGGCCGGGCCAGCCCTGAACGGCGCCCTGCTGCAGGCCGGTCTGCTCGACGAGATCGTCATTTACCAGGCGCCGCACCTGCTGGGTGGCGACGCGATGCCGATGTTCGAGCTGCCGCCGCTGGCGGCAATGACCGGCCGGCCGGTGATGCAGCCGGTGGCCAGCCGTCGCATCGGTAACGATTGGCGCCTCCGGCTGGTTCCCGGTAGCGTGTAGCGATGTTCACGGGAATCGTCCAGGCAATCGGCGCGCTGCGCGAGCGCGTGCCACACGGCAGTGACCAGACGTTCCTGTTCGAAGTGCCGACCGGTTATCTCGATGGCTGCGTGACCGGTGACAGCATCGCGGTCAACGGCGTTTGTCTGACGGCCACGCGGCTGGACGGCAATAGTTTTGCCGCTGACGTCTCCGCCGAGACACTTTCCTGTACGACGCTGGACGACTGGTCCGTCGGCGCGCCGGTCAATCTCGAGCGGGCCCTGCGGCTGGGCGACGCGCTCGGCGGGCACCTGGTCAGCGGTCATGTCGACGCGGTTGCCGAGGTGCTGGAACGTACGCCGGAGGCGCGCTCGGAGCGCATCTTTGTTTCTCTGCCGCCCTCGCTCGCGCCGCTGGTGGCCGAAAAAGGCAGTATTTGCGTGGACGGGACCAGCCTGACGGTCAACGAGGTGGAGCCGGGCCGCTTCGGCGTTAACATTGTCCCCCACACCCTCGAGGCGACCATCGCCGGCGGTTACCGGCCGGGCGGCCGGGTCAACCTCGAGGTCGACCTGATTGCGCGCTACGTGGCGCGGATTCTCGACGGAGCCAGCAGATGAGTAACGTACAGCCCCTCCGGGACGACAGTTTCGACAGCATCGACGACATCCTCGCCGACCTGCGGGCCGGGCGCATGGTGATCGTGATGGATGACGAAAATCGCGAGAACGAGGGCGATCTCATCATCGCTGCCGACCGGGTGCGGCCCGAGGATATCAATTTCATGGCGCGCTACGGTCGCGGGCTGATTTGCATGACCCTGACCCGGGAACGCTGCCAGCAGCTCCGCCTGCCCCTGATGGTCAGCGACACCGATCGTGATCAGCGCACCAATTTCACGCTGTCCATCGAAGCGGCGGAGGGCGTAACGACGGGAATTTCTGCACATGATCGTGCCCATACGGTCAGCGTTGCCGTCGCCGCCGATGCCAGGCCGGAAGACCTGCGCCAGCCCGGTCATATCTTTCCGCTGATGGCACAGCCTGGCGGTGTGCTGACCCGCGCCGGCCATACCGAGGCGGGCTGCGACCTGGCGCGACTGGCGGGAATGGAGCCGGCGGCGGTAATCGTCGAGATACTCAACGAGGACGGCAGCATGGCCCGGCGCGGCGATCTCGAGCGTTTTGCCCGCACTCATGAACTGAAGATTGGCACTATTGCGGACCTGATTCGTTACCGGCTCGCCAAGGAGCAGTCCGTCGAGCGGATCGCCGAGCGAGTCGCACCCACCGAGTTTGGCGACTTTCGCCTGTGTTGTTACGACGATCACGTCAATCGGACCGTTCATCTCGCGCTGGTGCGCGGTGAAATCGAGGCTTCCCGGCCGACCCTGGTGCGGGTGCATGTGCAGGACACGCTGGGCGATGTAGCCGGGGTGCAGTGGCCCTCGCTGGGCTGGCCCCTGCGTGATGCCATGCGCACGGTCGCCGAGGCCGGCGAAGGCGTCGTTATTATCCTGCGACCCGGCGAAGATCCCCGCCAGCTGGTCAGCGCGATCGAACGGGGTGCCGGCGCGACGGCCACGGACCAGACCGCCGAACTGCGCACCCACGGTATTGGCGCGCAAATACTCCGCGATCTCGGTGTGAGAAAAATGCGTGTCCTGAGTGCACCGAAAGTGATGCATGCGCTGTCCGGTTTCGGGCTCGAAGTTGTCGAATACCTGGATGGCGCCGGCTGATGGCCGGGTTTCGCGAAAATACCGGCAAGGCGGACGCGCGTGGCCTGCGTATTGCGATCGTCGCCTCCCGGTTCAACGAGGTGATCGTCGGCCGGCTGCTGGACGGTGCACTGGAAGCGTTGACCCGGATGGGAGCCGAGCGGCCGGACGTGCACGTCACCTGGGTGCCGGGTGCCTGGGAGCTGCCGCTGGCGGCGCAGGAGCTGGCCCGCGATGGCAACAACGATGCGATCGTCGCGCTCGGCGCCGTGATTCGCGGGGACACCGCTCATTTCGATTACATTTGTACCGAGTGCGCCAGCGGCCTGTCTCGGGTCTCGCTCGATCACCGGGTTCCGGTCGGGTTCGGCGTGCTGACCTGCGACAACACCGCGCAGGCGGACGAGCGCACCGGCAGTGGCGACAGCAACAAGGGTGCAGAGGCGGCCATTGCGGCCGTGGAGATGGCGCAGGTCCTGCGTCACCTGGAGCCCTGACGTGAGCGACAAGGGCAAAAGCCGGGCACGGAGAAACCGGGCTCGCCGGCTGCTGATGCAGGCGCTTTACCAGGTCCAGCTGAATCAACAGCCGTTGGCGGCACTGGGCCGGCAGATGCGTGACGATGGCTTGCTCGAGGACGTCGACAGCGAGTTCTTCGAGCAGGTGCTGGCTGAAGCCGAGCGTTCCCGGGAAGACTTCGATGCGCTGACCGAGCGCTTTGCAGACCGCCCGCTGGACCAGATCGACCCGGTCGAACGCGCCGTCCTGCAAAGCGCCCTGGCCGAATTCCGCTGTCGTCCTGACGTGCCTTTCCGGGTGGTGATCAGCGAGGCGGTAACGCTGGCGAAACGATTCGGCGGGACTGAGGGCCATCGCTACGTCAACGCCATACTCGATCGCGCTGCGGTCGAGCTGCGACCCGTCGAGGCGGCGCGGTGAAAGCCCCGCAATCGCCGGAGACCGATCTCATCCGGCGTTTCTTTGCTCGTGGAGATCGCCCGGCCGAGGGCGCAATCGGCATCGGCGACGATGCCGCAGTCACCCGCCTGCCGCCCGGAACCGACCTGGTCAGCGCAACGGACACAATTGTCGCCGGTGTGCACTTTCCCGCGGAAACCGCGGCCGGCGACATTGGCTGGCGGGCGCTGGCGGTCAACCTGAGTGACCTTGCGGCGATGGGCGCCACGCCGCAGTGGGCGCTGCTGGCGCTGGCGTTACCCGATGCGGAGGATTCCTGGCTCGGTGAATTCTCGGCAGGATTTTTCGAACTGGCGGAACAGCACGATGTCAGCCTGATCGGCGGCGACCTGGTTCGCGCGCCGCTCAGTGCAACTGTCACCGCACTGGGCAGCCTGCCCGCCGGTGCGGCAGTTACCCGTTCAGGCCTGTCTCCCGGCGATCTCCTCTTCGTCACTGGCGTGCCCGGATCGGCAGCGCGGGGGCTGGACGGGCTGCTCGGCCGCGGCGACGACGATGCGGGCTGCCGCCGGGCATTTCTGCGCCCGGTCCCGCGCATAGCCGAGGGAATTTCGCTGCGTGGCATCGCATCGGCAATGATCGATGTGTCGGATGGCCTGCTCACGGATGCTGCCCACCTGGCCCGGGCGTCCGGCTGCGCAATCGAAATCGACGAAGCTGCCCTCGCAGGGGCAAGCGTCGGTCATACCGGCCGGGCGTTGAGCGGTGGAGACGACTACGAGCTGCTGTTCGCCGTGCCGGCCGGGCACGAGCCGGCACTCGAACGTGCCTGTGCAAACTGGAGTTGCCCGGTCAGCCGAATCGGCGTTGCACGGCAGGGCAAAGGAATCTGCGTTCCCGGTTTTCCGCTCGACACGCTCTCGGGATTCGATCACTTCGGCGATTGACGCCGAGTTAACTTAATTACCTCTTTAGTGCGTTGTTGTCGGTTGTTATTCGATGAGCGGTGCGTTCCGCGAATTAGGTCACAGTCATAACCCGTTGACAGGCTTATCCTGACGCCACTGATACAGCCGCTGCGCGCGGCCGTCTCAATGCGAGCAGTTCAGCCACCAACCGCGCACTCAGGCGCGAAACTCGACGGGTTACCAGATGATCGGCAAGATCGGCAAATACGACATTATTAAAGAAGTCGGTAAAGGGAGTACCGGCACAGTTTATCTGTCCCACGATCCCTTTTATGGCCGCGACGTTGCCATCAAGGTCTATCACATGGAGGCACAGCGCGAGGAAGACCGTGCTGTGGTCCGCAAGATGTTCTTCAACGAGGCCAACATGGTCGGCATGTTGCAGCATCCGAACATCCTGCCAATTTACGACGCGGGCGAGGAAAACGACCGTTACTATGTCGTCATGGAGCACGTGCATGGTGCACGCACGCTAGCGGCTTACTGCGATCCGCAAAATCTCCTGCGGATACCCGACGTCGTCGAGATCATTTTCAAGTGCGCCAAGGCGCTGCACTACTCGCATGGCCGTGGTGTCGTGCACCGTGATATCAAGCCCAGCAACATCATGCTGACGACAGACAGCGATGTCCGGATCATCGATTTCGGAATTTCGCTGCGCGATGGGTCCGAGACGTCACAGATCAACGGCATTGCCGGTTCGCCGAGCTATATGTCACCAGAGCAGGTCCAGGGTGGCGATATCACGCACCGCAGCGACATCTATTCGCTGGGTGCCGTGATGTATGAACTCCTGACCGGTTTTCGCCCGCTGCGGGCGCCGATGCTGTCGAAGTTGTTGCACCAGATTGTGTATTCATCGCCGGCAGCCATGCACAAGCACCGTCCGGGACTCTCCGAGATACTCGAGGAAGTCGTCGCCAAGGCCATGCAGAAGCAGCCGGATCAACGCTATCGCAACGGGCTGGACCTGGCCTCCGACCTGACCCGGGTTTTCCAGCAGCTGCAGCAACAGGAAGACCAGATCGACCAGCAGCAGCGCTTCGATCAGCTGCGCAAGCTGAGCTTCTTCCACGACTTTTCCCACGGCGAGATCTGGGAGGTGCTGCGCGCCAGTGACTGGCACACCTACGCGCCCGGACAGGAAATCGTGCGGGAAGGCGAGATGGACGATCGCTTCTACATTATCGTCGACGGCACCGTGCAGGTGCACCGCAACGCAAGTGTCGTAGGGCAGCTGCAGCAGGGCGACTGCTTCGGTGAAACCAGCTACGTGCAAAACGCACGCCGGACCGCGACCATCAAGGCCTACAAGTCAGTGACGCTGCTGCGGGTGAGTTCGACCCTGCTGGAACAGGTATCTGCCGCCTGTCAGCTCAGGTTTACGAAGATGTTCCTGCGGTCATTGATTCGACGCCTGCAGCGCGCCGATGAGATTCATCGGGCTACGCACGCACCGGCTGCGCTTCAGGCTGCGCCCTGATCTTCGTCCTTCGCCTGCTTGTCGTGCTCGATAAGCGCATAGGCGGAGTGATTGTGGATTGATTCGAAGTTTTCCGACTCGACCGTGTAAGAATCAATCCGGTCGTCTTCGTTCAGCCGCCGGGCGATATCGCGCACGATGTCCTCGACAAACTTTGGATTGTCGTAAGCTCGTTCGGTCACGTACTTTTCGTCGGGCCGCTTCAGGATGCCAAAGAGCTCGCAGGAAGCCTCCTCTTCGGCGACGTCGATCAGTTCCTCGATCCAGACAAACCGGTTGGTTGTTACCGTCAGCGTGACGTGTGAACGCTGGTTATGGGCGCCGTAGTCCGAAATGCCCTTCGAGCAGGGACACAGGCTGGTGACCGGCACGACCACCCGTATCGACATCTGGTTGACGCCGTTGGCGTGCTCGCCAATCAACGAGGCCTCGTAGTCCATCAGGCTCTCGACGCCGCTAACCGGGGCCTTCTTGTTGACGAAGTAAGGAAACCGCATCTCGATATGACCGCGGTCGGCCTCCAGGTGCTGGGTCATTTCGGCCAGCATATCGGCGAATGACCGAACCGATATTTCTTTCTCGTGATTATTCAGGATCTCGACGAAGCGAGACATGTGCGTGCCCTTGAAATTATGCGGAAGGTTCACGTACATATTAAAATTGGCAATAGTGTGTTGCTCGCCGCCGGACCGGTCCAGAACCCGCACCGGGTGGTAGATGTCCTTGACGCCGACCTTGTTGATCGGGATCTGACGGGTGTCCGGACTGCCCTGGACATCGGCAATCTCGGTAACGGCTGCCGGCTTGCTGGCTGGGCTGGTGGTCATGATGCGGTCGGTCTCTTTCTCAAGTTAATCGGTCATTATCCATACTTGCGCCCATTTTGCCGCTGAAAACGCCGCGCAACAGCCGGTAATTCATCGTCCGGCGCCAAAACAGGTCTTTCCGCCGGCGATCCTCAGCGGCGGCGATTGACGATGTAGCCGGAGATTTCGCGCAGCAGATCGGCTTCCGGGCCAAAATCGCGCAGCCGGTCAATAGCGGCTTCATGCAGCTGCAGCGCCCGCCGGCGGGCCTCGTCCATCCCCAGCATGCTCGTGTAGGTGGGCTTGTCGCTGGCCCGGTCCGAGCCAGGGTTCTTGCCGATAATTTCAGCGTCGCCTTCTTCGTCGAGGATATCGTCGCGGATCTGGAACGCCAGGCCAACGGCATCTGCGTATTGCGCGAGATTGTCGAGTTGGCCGGCGCTGGCGACTCCTGCCAGCGCGCCCAGCCGGACGCTGGCCGAAATGAGCGCCCCGGTTTTCAATCGGTGCATGTATTCCAGTCGGGGCAGGTCCAGCTTCGATCCCTTGGCGGCCAGGTCGATTGCCTGGCCTCCTGCCATGCCGCGCGTGCCGCTGGCAACCGCGAGTTCGCGAATCATTTGTACCCGCAGCGCATCGGTGGCAACCATGTGTTCATTGCCTGCGAGGATTTCGAACGCCAGCACCTGCAGTGCGTCACCGACCAGAACGGCCGTTGCTTCGTCATAGGCCCGGTGGCAGGTTGGGCGCCCGCGACGCAGGTCGTCGTCGTCCATCGCCGGGAGGTCGTCGTGGACCAGCGAATACGTGTGAATGAGCTCCACGGCGCAGGCGGGCGCATCCAGCACGGACTGGTCGGCGCCGCAGGCGCTGCCGGCCGCGTAAACGAGCACTGGTCGCAGCCGCTTGCCGCTGCCCAGCGTGCTGTAGCGCATGGCTTCGTGGAGCCGCCGTGGCGGTTCGTCAGCGGGTGGCAGCCAGCGATCCAGCGCTGCATTGACCCGCTGGCGACTCGCGTCGAGAAACTCGGCCAGGTCAGGGGATGGCGGCACTAGTCTTGTGGATCGAAGGGCTGGGATTCGGCGTCGGCCGATTTTTTCTGCAGGATTTCCACTTTCTGTTCAGCTTCCTGCAGTGCTTTCTGGCAGCTACGCGTTAACGCAATACCGCGTTCGAAGTGTTCGAGCGTTTTTTCCAGCGACAGATCGCCCTTTTCCAGCAGGTCGACCAGTTTTTCGAGTTCCGCCAGCGACTTTTCGAAGCCTTTTTCTGCCTTGTCAGACATGAACTACCCTCTGTTGCAGCGCCGACACGGTACACAGCGGTAACACGACGGTCAACGCCGTTCGGATTGACTTGCACCGGGGTAGCGACTACAGTTTAGACCACTATTTTAGACTCTGTCTAAACCCTCATTCAATTTTCGGAGGTGTTGGGTAATGGATCTCAAGGGAAGCAAAACCGAACAAAATCTCAAGGACGCATTTGCCGGCGAATCGCAGGCGAACCGGCGTTATCTCTATTTCGCGCAGAAAGCGGATGTGGAGGGCTACAACGACGTTGCCGCCGTTTTCCGCTCGACGGCCGAGGGCGAGACCGGGCATGCGCACGGGCATCTCGAGTACCTCGAAGCCGTTGGCGATCCGGCCACCGGTCTGCCGATGGGCGACACCGGCTCGAATCTCAAAGCCGCGATTGCGGGCGAAACGCACGAGTACACAGACATGTATCCGGGCATGGCGCGCGCTGCACGCGACGAAGGTTTCGAGGAAATTTCCGACTGGTTCGAGACGCTGGCCAAGGCCGAGCGTTCACACGCGAACCGGTTCCAGAAAGCGCTCGACAATCTCGACGACTAACGCAAACGCCATCGCTACATGAGCGACAAGCGCGAGGGTAGCCTAGAAGCGCCAACCCGACACCCGGTCGACTGGAAGTCTCCCGATTTCTGGGACGAGGGAAAGCTGAAGGCAGAGCTGGAGCGCGTTTACGACATCTGTCACGGGTGCCGGCGCTGCTTCAGTCTCTGCAACGCCTTCCCCACGTTGTTCGATGCGATTGACGAGTCCGACACTGGCGAAGTCGACGGCATGAGCCCGGAGGCCTACTGGGAGGTTGTCGACCACTGTTATCTCTGCGACATGTGCTACATGTCGAAGTGTCCTTACGTTCCGCCGCATCCCTGGGAAGTCGATTTCCCGCACCTGATGCTGCGGGCCAAGGCGCAGAAGTTTCGCGATGGCGGTGTTAGCCGCCGCGACAAGATCCTGGGTGCCACCGATACGGTCGGTCAGCTGGCGGGTATCCCGGTGGTCGCCCAGGCGGTCAATGCCGTCAACGGCAGCAAGGCCGGTCGCGTCATGCTGGAGAAGACACTCGGCGTCCATCGCGATGCGCCCGTTCCGAAGTATCACTCGCGGCCTCTGCGCAAGCGGGAGAAATCCCGCACAACGGACGAGCGGGAAGGGGTGCCGGCCGATGGCACGCAGGGGCGTGTCGTGCTCTTTACCACTTGTTACGGAAACCGTAACGAACCGGAGTTGTGCGAGGACCTGATCGCGGTCTACGAGCACAACGAGATCCCGGTGCGGCTGTCGCAGCTTGAAAAGTGCTGCGGGATGCCGCGGCTGGAGCAGGGCGATCTCGAGGCCGTCGAGCGTCTGAAAGAGGTCAACGTGCCGCAGCTGGCGCAGCTGGCCGAGGCTGGCTGGGACCTGACTGCGCCGATTCCTTCGTGCGTGCTGATGTTCCGCCAGGAGCTGCCGCTGCTTTTTCCGGACGATCAGCAGGTCAGGCGGGTTGCCGAGGCATTTTTCGACCCGTTCGAGTACCTGATGCTGCGCCACCGCGCCGGCCGGCTGAACACGAATTTCAGCCGTTCGCTGGGCGAAATCGACTGGCATGTCGCCTGCCACCTTCGTGTGCAGAATATAGGGATGAAAACCCGAGACGTTTTGCAGCTGGTGCCAGACACCACGGTACGCCCCATCGAGCGCTGCTCCGGGCATGACGGCACCTATGCCGTCAAAAAGGAATATTTCGAGACCGCGAAGAAGATCTGCCGGCCGGTCGTTCGGCAGGTGGCAAAATCGGAAGCGCAGTGGTTCGCCAGCGATTGTCCAATGGCCGGTCACCAGATCGGCGCAGGCCTGGAAACCGGCGAGACGCCCACACACCCCATGCGCCTGCTGCGGATGGCGTACGGGCTGGCCGAATGAACAAGCTGACTCGCGACGAGCTGTACACGCTCGAGGCCTATTCACGGGAACGCGATCAAATGCGTGCCCGGGTCATGGCGCACAAGATCGCGCGGCGACTGTCGCTCGGTCCCATCGTCAATCTCTATTTCGAAGACCGGCTGACTATGCAGTACCAGGTCCAGGAGATGCTTCGCGCCGAGAGAATCTTCGAGTCCGACGCTATCCAGGAAGAACTCGATGCCTATAACCCGTTGATCCCTGACGGGACCAACTGGAAAGCGACGATGATGATCGAAGTGCCCGACCCGGAGCGCCGGGCGCGGGAGCTGTCCCGGCTGGTCGGCATCGAGGACCGCGTGTATGTCCAGGTGCTCGGTTTCGATCCGGTTGTGGCGATTGCTGACGAAGACCTGGACCGGTCAATGCCCGACAAGACGTCCTCGGTACACTTTCTGCGTTTCGAACCGGATCCGGGGATGATCGCGGCATTGCGCGGAGGTTCGACCTTTGCCGCGGGTATCGATCACGACGAGTACCGGCACGAACAAAAACCCGTCCCCGAGGCGCTGCGGGCGGCCCTGCTCGCCGACCTCGACTGAAGCTCCACCGTCCGTAACCGTTGTCGGCGCGTTGTCCGCAACGTAGAATCACGCGCCAACAATGAGCCGAAAATACAAAGCCTCGGACATCGAGGTCCTTAGCGGGCTGGATCCGGTACGTCGCCGCCCCGGGATGTACACCGACACCGCGCGGCCGGACCACCTGGCGCGCGAAGTCATCGATAACTCCGTCGACGAGGCGCTGGCCGGGCACGGCAAGCGTATCGATGTCCAGCTGCACAAAGACGGCTCGATGACCGTCAAGGATGACGGGCGGGGTATGCCGGTCGACAAGCACCCCGAGGAAAAAATTCCCGGCGTAGAGCTGATCCTTACCCGGCTGCACGCCGGCGGCAAGTTTTCGGGCAAGAGTTACGAGTTTTCCGGTGGCCTGCACGGTGTCGGCGTTTCTGTGGTCAACGCGTTGTCGTCGAATCTCGAAGTCTGGATTCGCCGCGACAGCCGTGAATACAACATGTCCTTTCGCGACGGGGACGTGGCCTCGAAGCTGGAGGTCGTCGGCAAGGTAGGCAAGGCGAATACGGGCACGACCATCCGGTTCTGGCCCAACGCCGATTATTTCGACTCGCCGAAGTTTTCCGTTGCCGCGCTGAAACACCTGCTGCGAGCCAAGGCGGTCCTTTGTCCGGGTCTGCTGGTTACGCTGACCGAGGCCAACGGCAAAAAAAACCGGTGGCAGTACCAGGGCGGTCCGGCTGACTATCTTGGCGAGACGCTGGGCGATGCCGAGCGGTTGCCGGACGAGTTGTTTACCGGTCACGCCGAGGGCGAGCGGGAAGAAGTATCCTGGGCGCTTGCGTGGTCGGACGCCGATTCGTTTGGCGAGAGTTACGTCAACCTCATTCCGACGCCGGCCGGTGGCACTCACGTCAACGGTCTGCGTACCGGCCTGGTCGACGCCATGCGCGAGTTTTGCGAATACCGCAACCTGCTGCCACGCGGCGTAAGACTGCTGCCCGACGATGTCTGGGAAGGCGTCAGTTTCGTACTGTCGGTGAAAATGCGGGATCCGCAGTTCTCCGGGCAGACCAAGGAGCGTCTCTCGTCACGCGAGTGCGCCCCCTTCGTATCCGGCGTGGCCAAGGATGCATTCGGCGTCTACCTCAATCAGCATGTCGAGACCGGCGAGCAGATCGCGCAGCGTGCAATCGCCAATGCCCAGAAACGCATGCGCGCAGCGAAGAAGGTCGTCCGCAAGCGGATCGTGAGCGGTCCGGCGCTGCCCGGCAAGCTGGCCGACTGCACCAGCGAGTCGCCGGAACTGGGCGAGCTGTTTCTCGTCGAAGGCGACTCGGCCGGCGGTTCGGCCAAGCAGGCTCGGGACCGGGAATTCCAGGCCGTCATGCCCCTGCGCGGCAAGATACTCAACACGTGGGAAGTCGATGCCGCCCAGGTGCTCAGCTCGCAGGAAGTCCACGACATCAGCGTCGCGCTCGGTGTCGACCCGGGTTCCAATGACCTGAGCAAGCTGCGCTATCACAAGGTCTGTATTCTCGCCGACGCCGATTCGGACGGGCTGCATATCGCGACGTTGCTGTGCGGGCTGTTCCTGCGTCATTACCGGGCACTGGTGGATGCCGGCCACGTTTACGTCGCAATGCCGCCGCTGTACCGCATCGATGTCGGCAAGCAGGTCTTTTATGCTCTCGACCATGAAGAGCGTGCGGGGATACTCGACCAGATTGGCACGGACAAGCCCAGGGCGAAGGTCGTAGAGACCCGCTTCAAGGGCCTGGGCGAAATG
>JAHEKH010000170.1 GCA_024638445.1 Gammaproteobacteria bacterium
GGCGCTGCACTCGGTAATCGACACCGGGCCCTCGAGCGCGTCAATGATTTCGGCAGCACTGATCTTACGGGCAGGGCGCGCCAGCCGGTAGCCCCCACTGGCTCCGCGGAACGAGTCGATCAGCCCGGCCTTCGTTAGTATTTTCAGAAGTTTACTCACGGTTGTTGAAGCCAGGTGTGTTTGCTCAGCAACATCTGCCGTGGTGTGCACCTCGTCCTCGGCCTGCGCCAGGAACGCGAGGATCACGGTTCCGTAATCGGTCAATCGGCTCATTCTCAACATGCTGGGCCCTCCATACAGGACCATTTTAGTCCTGTATGGAATTGCGGGCAACAGCACCGGGGTGGCAGCGAGATTCGGCCGCTGGCCGTCAGGCTTGGGTGGCGGGACGTCCTCGCGTATTCTTTGCGCCCTCAGCCCGCACAGAATTCGAACATCGAGAGGACTCCCAGAATGAATGTCGAGCAGTTGATTACCGTCGCAAACGAAATTGTCGGCCCCAAAAAGGGCATCCTGGCGGCCGACGAAAGCTCCCCGACCATCAAGAAGCGATTCGACCAGATCGGCGTCGAGTCGACCGAGGAAAACCGGCGCAGCTATCGCGAAATGTTGTTCACTACGCCGGGCGCCGAGGAATACATTGGCGGCGTAATCCTGTTCGAGGAGACGCTCGGACAGTCGACCAGCGACGGGGTTCCTTTCCCGAAACTGCTCTCCGACAAAGGCATTATCCCGGGAATCAAGGTCGACAAGGGCGCCAAGCCGCTGGCCGGATATCCGGGCGAGAAAGTCACTGAAGGACTCGATGGCCTGCGTGACCGCCTGGTTGGCTATCGCGATCAGGGTGCGCTGTTCGCCAAGTGGCGCGCAGTAATCGACATCGACGAAGCGCAGGGCATCCCGTCGCGCTTCGGGATCGAAGCCAATGCCCACGCGCTGGCACGTTATGCTGCCCTGTGCCAGGAAGCGGACATCGTGCCGATCATCGAGCCCGAGGTGCTGATGGATGGTGCTCATTCCATCGAGGTGTGCCAGGCGGTGACAGAAGAAGTCCTCGTCGAGGTGTACCGTCAGCTGGCGGCGCATCGCGTCATACTCGAGGGCACGCTGCTCAAGCCGAACATGGTCATTGCCGGCAAGAAGTGCCCGGAACAGGCCGATGTCGACGAGGTGGCCAACGCGACGGCAATTACGCTGCTGCGCACCGTCCCCGGTGCCGTACCCGGTATCGTGTTCCTGTCGGGCGGGCAAAGCGCCGTTGAAGCGACCGCGCACCTCAACGCGATCAATGCGCTGGGCGAGTTTCCGTGGGAAGTCAGTTTCTCCTACGGCCGCGCGTTGCAGCAGCCACCGCTGGCAGCATGGGGTGGTAAACCCGGCAACATCGAGGCCGCCAAGGCCGAGTATTACAAGCGTGCGAAGCTCAACGGACTCGCGCGGTCGGGCGACTACAGGGACGAGATGGAAAACGCCGCCTGACGGGCCCGGGGCCTGCGTGAAGAAACGGCCGTCTTCGAACGGCCGTTTTTTTTGGGGATTAGAGCTAGCGCCGCGCGCTGCGTGGCTTGTCGTTTTCGCCGTTTTCGACCAGCCCGCGCCTGGGGCGGGTTCGCGGCAGGTATTCCCGGATCTCGTCCAGCCGCGCCTGGAAGCGTGCCCGCTGCACGTCGTCTAGCTTCGGCGTCGCCAGCGCGAGTTCGAGCTGGCCGGTGGCCAGGTGCAGGTTGCCGTTGAGCACGTGCACCTCCGACATGTAGTAGTGAGCATCGGCAGTGTCGCCAGCGGCGCTGGCCGCCAGGGCCAGGAGGCGAACCTGCTCCGGCGTGTACTCCAGGTTGTTGACCAGGTCGAGCAGGACCCGGTGGGCCTTTTTGCCCTGGCCGGCCTGGATCAGCGCCTGGCCATAGCTCAGGGTCAACGGCGGATTGCGCGGAAACAGCTTGATGGCGTCTTCGAACACCACCAGCGCCATGCGGGTATCGCCGCCGGCCATCAGCGCCCGGGCGCGTCCGACATGATAGGCGATCACGTTTTCGCGTTTTGCCAGCAGGCCTTCGAACAACTCGGCAGCGTCGACCGGGCGGCTCGACTCCAGTAGAGCCAGCGCATAGCCGTAGCGGTCGGCTTCCTTCCACTGGCTGCGGTCGGCCGGAATCTGCGCTTCGTAGTAGGCCACCGCATGATCGACCAGGTCGGCAGTGAGCACCCGGATTCGGGCACGCATCAGCTCCCATTCGAGTGATGAAGGAACGTCGACGACCGGCAGCAGGGCCAGCCGGTTACGCGCTTCGGCAATCCGTTCACTGCTGACCGGGTGTGTCTGCAGGAACTCCGGTACCCGCTGGCTCGCCAGGCCGGTATAGCGCGCCATGGTTTCGAAAAATGCCGGCATGGCCCGGGTATCGAAACCGGCGTCGGCGAGGATGCCCATGCCAACGCGATCGGCTTCGTACTCGTGATTCCGGGTGAAATTGATCTGGCTTTGCATGGCCGCACCCTGGGCGACGGTCATTGCCGCCTGGACCGCATCGGAGCCGGCACCGGTCGCGCTGCCGATGATGACGGCCGCGAGCAGCGCGGCCGTGCTCATCAGGTTCACCTGCCCGGAGGCCTCGATGAACCGGGCGATGTGTTTCTGTGTGACGTGAGCAACCTCGTGGGCCAGCACGGCGGCCAGCTCGCTCTCGGACTTGGTCGCCAGGATCAGGCCGTGGTGTATACCGATAAAGCCACCGGGGAGGGCGAAGGCATTGATCCGCGGGTCGTTGACGACGAAAAACGTGAACCGGTGCTGTCCTTCGTGGGCGTAGGACGACAGCTTGCGGCCGACGGACTGGATGTACTCGGTAACCGCCGGATCTTCGAGCAGTGCACCGCTTTCTCGCAGCTGCCGCATGATCATACGGCCGAGCTGGTATTCCTCGTCACGTGAGATCGCGGCCCCGCCGGCATCGCCCAGCTCGGGGAGGGTGTCGCGGGCCGCCGCGCCGGCGGTGGGTGGCAGCGCCATCGCCCAGCACAGCAGAAAAATCAGTAATTGTCGGGTCATGCCTGTCTCCGGTTCCGGTTATCAGACAACTGGGGTAGTCCGGCGTTCCGCCCTACAGGATATCCGAAGCGTGGTCAGCCAGCCGCGACCGTTCGCCGCGCAGCAGCGTGACGTGGCCGGAATGCCGCCAGTCGCGAAACCGGTTGACGACGTAGGTGAGCCCCGAGGTGGTCTCCGTCAGGTAAGGCGTATCGATCTGCGCGACGTTGCCGAGGCACACCAGCTTGGTGCCGGGCCCGGCGCGCGTGATGATCGCTTTCATCTGTTTCGGCGTGAGGTTCTGGGCCTCGTCGATGATGATGAAGCGGTTCAGGAAGGTCCGGCCGCGCATGAAGTTCAGCGACCGGATCTTGATCCGGTTGCGCAGCAGGTCGTTGGTCGCCGCACGGCCCCACTGGCCGCCTTCCTGGCTCTGGGTCAGGACCTCGAGATTGTCCATCAGGGCGCCCATCCACGGCTCCATCTTCTCTTCCTCGGTGCCCGGCAGGAAGCCGATGTCCTCGCCCAGCGGCACGGTGACCCGGGTCATGATGATTTCGCCGTAGTCGTTGGTTTCGAGTGTCTGGGTCAGCCCGGCCGCGAGAGTCAGCAGCGTCTTGCCGGTGCCGGCCGCACCGAGAATGGTGACGAAATCGACGTCCTGCCGCATGAGCAGGTTTAGCGCAAAGTTCTGCTCGCGGTTGCGGGCGACGATGCCCCAGATGTTGTTTTTCTCGGAGCGAAAATCGTCGACCAGCTCAACAACCGCGGTGCTGCCGTCAGTTTCTTTGGCAATTGCCTCGAAGGCGTGGTCGCCCGGCGTGTAGATAAACTGGTTGGGGTACCAGTCGGCGGCAAGTGGTCCCTCGATTTTATAAAAGGTGCGGCCGCTCTCCTGCCAGGAATCGACGTCCTTGCTGTGCTGGTCCCAGAAATCCTCGAGCAGTTCGTGGACACCGGTAAACAACAGGTCGACATCACTGAGTGTCCTGTCGTTGT
>JAHEKH010000171.1 GCA_024638445.1 Gammaproteobacteria bacterium
TCGACGCCGTCCACATTGAAATAGCCGGACCAGTCGAAGCTACCGTCGTCGGCAGCGGCTACCGTGCCGACCAGGCAGCCCAGCAGGACCATGACGCGGCTCATCCCGCTACCGCCGCAGCTTCGGCCCGGTGCAGCCGGTACATTCCGTGCACGTGAGCAGTCGCCAGCGGAAAACGGCTGGCCCAGCGTTCCGACTCGGCACGGCATTCATCGGAAAAGCGCTCGTCAACGGCGCGAACCGCGTCGCCGGCCTCGAGCGCAAAAAGTTCCGGCCTCACCCAGAGTCCCGACATCGCCGCAAAAGCGATATCGACAAAACCCGGTTGCTCGCCGCCAAGCAGGTAAAGCCGTCCGTCCGCCAGCCGGTCCTCGACCGACTGCAGGAATGCCTCGGTCTTCTCGACGGTTTTCTGGTGCCGCCCCGGCCGGATACCGAAAGCCCGTCGGATCAGCGCCCGCAGCAGCGGAAACAATACGACCAGCAGGAACCGCTGCCAACGCGGCAACGATGCGTCATTCGCACCCCAGACGTGCAGCGTCAGGCGCCGGTCGTCGAGGATGTGGTGATAGATCCAGCGCTGCTGCAGAACGCCGTAACGATCGATCTCACCCTCGAGGGCGAGGGCTTCGGTGGTCGGCCGCAGAAATTCCGCACGCCCGTCCGGCTGTTCCCCGTAGCGACCCCACAGGTAACGCAATATCGCCGATGACGACCCCAGCTGACTGGTAACGATCCCGGTCCGCAGATGCAGGCGCGGTACCGTGCGGCCGGCAAAGAAGGCGCCCAGCGTTGCGGCGGTAGGCTGCTCGACGTAATCGACTCCAAGCCGGTCGAGCGCCCAGCGGACCTTCTCGACAAAGTGACTGGCGGAAATTGTTTCCAGAACGAGTTCCGGTGCTTCCGGGTCGGGCTGCATCCCTCGCAGAACCAACACCCAGCGCCACGCCAGCCCGGCCAGCAGGAGCAACACGGCCACCATCACGCCCAGCCCCAGCGCGGGCACGATCAACGGCAGCAGCAACAGGTAGAAGGTAGTCAGGGTCTTTGGGCTGATTCTCATGGCCGGCAAGTCTACCGGGGTATCATGGTTCTGTCGCCGGGGAATGAAGCGCACCCGACGTTGTCTCAATGGATACAGCAATAAAGAAACAAGGATCGCCGATGCGCACCTGCCTGGCCGCCGCGGCCCTGCTGGCCCCCGGACTGCTTGCCGCCCATAGCTCCGGCCCCTACGAAGGCCACCGCAGCGGCCGGATCGGCTGCCAGCAGTTCGTCGCCGACGAATTTGCCTGTCACCGGATCGACCTGCTGGCCCACCTGTCGGTGGATACGCTGGACGGCGGCACGGTCAACGACCTGTGGGGCTGGACCGATCCGCTGACCGGCAGTGAATATGTCCTGGTCGGCACTTTTGGCGGCACCGTATTCGTCGACATCAGCAACCCGGAGAGCCCGGTGCGGATCGGACTGCTGCCATCGCATGATGAACTCGTCTGCCGCTCCACCGGGGGCTGCGAGGAAGGCTCGGGCTGGCGCGACATCAAGGTCTACGCCGATCACGCCTACATCGTCAGCGAAGCCGTTGGCCACGGCATGCAGGTGTTCGACCTGCAGCAGCTGCGTGACGCCACGCCACCGGCGGTGTTTCGCGAGACGGCCTGGTACAGCGGCTTCGGTCCGGCACATAACCTGGCGATCAACGAACAAAGCGGTTTTGCCTACGGGGTTGGCACGGATACCTACGCCGGTGGACCGCATTTTGTCGACCTGGCCGACCCGGCCAGGCCACGCGCTGCAGGCGGCTTCCCGGCCGACAGCTATACCCACGACGCCCAGTGCGTGATTTACCACGGACCGGATGCCGAACACGCCGGCGCGGAGATCTGCCTGCTGAGCAACGAAGACACGCTGACCATCGTCGATGTCAGCGACAAGTCGTCGCCAGCACTGCTGTCCCGCACCGGCTATGCGCGCGCCGGCTACAGCCACCAGGGCTGGCTCGACGACAGCCAGGCGTGGTTTTACATGAACGACGAGTTCGATGAGACCACTTTTGGCGGACGTACGACCACCTACATCTGGGATGTCAGCGATCTCGACGGCCCGGTACTTAAACGCAATCACCCCGGCATGGTTGAATCTATCGATCACAACAACTACGTCGTCGGCCGTTATCTCTACCAGAGCAACTACACCAGCGGGCTGCGCATCCTCGACCTGGCGGTGCCGGACACACCGCTGGAAGTGGCCTGGTTCGATTCGTTCCCTATCGACGACCTGCCAACCTACGACGGCTCGTGGAGCAACTACCCGTTCTTCGCCAGCGGCGTGATTGCGGTAAGCGACATGGACTACGGCCTGTTCCTGCTGCAGCCGATGCTCGAAACGTCGGCCGCCGCCACGGAATTGGAAACCACGGTATCCGCGCTACAACAACCCGATACGACGCGGCTGCGTTTCACCTACCAGGCAACCGTCACCAACAACAGCACGGAACCGGCGACCGACGTCGTCGTCACACACGTGCTGGATGAATCGGTGACCGCACTCGAAGTCCTGGGCGGCGGCAGCTGCGTTCGCCGCGCGCGTTTCGCCGACTGTGCGCTGGGCGCGCTGGCGCCAGGCGCCACGGCAACGCTGGACCTGCAGCTTACAGCCAGTGCGGCGGGCCAGAAATTTGTCGAGGTCGTTGCCACGTCGTCCAACGGCGACAACAACACCCTGAACAACAAGATCCGTTCGTCTCTGTCATTGCAGAGCAATACGGCAATTGCGCCGCCCTCCGGCGGGGACGGTGGTGGCGGTGGTTCCATTTCCTGGCTGCTGCTGCTCGTCGCGGCGCTTTACCCCGGACGCACCGCGTGGGTTAATAAGGTGCCAGGGTAGCCGCCCGCCCGTTAACGCAACGCGAGGAAATCGCCATGAAGTTCGCGAGACTCATTCCGCTGCTCCTGCTTTCAGCCTGCACCGGCACGGCCACCAACCCGCTCGCGGGCTACGACACCGTTCAGCCGACGACGATGATGAGCGCCCCCGCCGCCCGGCGTGCCGCGGATTCGAACGACCCGGAGGTGCGCGGCCGTTACCTGGTCGAACTGCTCGGTTGCGCCACCTGTCACACCGACGGCGCCCTGGTCGGCGAACCGCGGATGGACCGCTGGCTGGCCGGTTCACGCACCGGGATTGCTTACAGCAACCCGCTGCAGCAGCAAAACCCGGGCGTGCTGTTCCCGCGCAATCTCACGCCCGACAAGGCCACCGGCATCGGCCGCTGGACCGACCAGGAAATCATGGACCTCATTCGAACCGGCGTAGGCCGCCACGGTCGCATCGCCGCCCCGGTGATGCCCTGGCCGGCGTATTCCCGGCTGAGCAACAACGACATCAGCGCCATCGTCGCCTACCTGCGCAGCCTGCCCGCGGTCGTCCACGAAGTTCCCGACCGCGTCCCCGCCGGCACCGCCACCCGCGAAGACTACGTCCACTTCGGCGTCTACCGCAGCCGCCGCTGAACCCGGGAGTCGCTCGGCCTGACACGCCCGGCCCTGATCGGCGCTGCCAGACCGAACGTCAGGGCGGACAGAGACCAGTCTTCCGTATGAGTATTTTCCCTGATAGGCACGGGGCGGCGGATGGTATGGAATAGTGACTGACGCTCTGCGGCGTCGCCAGGTCAGGTCGGCTGTCCCCTTTCAGCCGCCCGCGCGCTCTACCCCGGCGACGCTACGCAGGGCTGATTCTTTTGTTTCCCCACGGTTTTCTCGCTTACGCGACGCCAATGTCCTCGTTCCAGACGGCAGGGTTGTCGCGGATGTAGCCCTGCAGCAGCTCCCGGCACTCGGCGGAATCCAGGTCGATGATCTCGACGCCATTTTCCTTCAGCCAGTCGATGCCGCCGCGAAAGGTGCGGGCCTCGCCGACGATCACGGTGGGGATGTTGAACTGGCGAACCAGGCCGCTGCAGTACCAGCATGGCGCCAGCGTGGTCACCATGATCGTCTGGCGGTAGTCGGTCTGGCGGCC
>JAHEKH010000008.1 GCA_024638445.1 Gammaproteobacteria bacterium
GAAGCGCTGATGTCGGCCGCCGATTCTGCCGTGTACACCGTCAAACAGGCGGGCCGGAACCAGTTTGCGTCGTGGAATGAACTCAACAACGAAGGAAAGGCGCTGGAAGCCCCGGGACGCGACTACCGGGAACCCGAATCGGCAACCCAGGAGCAATCATGAACCAGTCCACCCAAGCCGGATTTACTTTCGTCCAGAATCTCGCCGCCGACCTGAACAAGGGTGATGTCAAGATACCGTCGTTTCCGGACATCGTAATCCGGATCAAGCGGGCGCTGGAAGATGAAAATTGCGATATCGAGAAGCTGACGAAGGTAGTCAGCAGCGATCCCGCACTCGCGGCCAGGCTCCTGGCGCTGGCCAACTCGGCGTTGCTGCAACGCGGTGCGAAGCAGGTCCAGGACCTGCGCACTGCGGTCGGCCGCCTCGGCCAGAAAATGGTGCGCAACACCGCGATGTCGGTCGCGGTCGAACAGATTTTTCTCGGCAGCTCGCTCGGCTCACACCGCGAACGCCTGCGGGAAATATTCAGGGAATCCACCCGGGTTGCCGCCTATACGTTTACGCTGGCGCGGACCCTGACAAAGATCAACCCGGACGAAGCGCTGATGGCCGGGCTGCTGCACAATGTCGGAAAACTCTACATCATCATGCAGGCCACCAACCACCCGGAATTTATCGACAGCGACGAGACCATGGACCAGCTCATGCAGAACTGGCACGGGCAGATTGGCAAAGCCATTATCGAGGGCTGGGGTTTCTCGGAAGCAATGGCCGACGCTGCGGCCGACCATTCGGACCTGGAACGCGCGGTGATGGGGCCCGCGGACCTGACCGATATCGTTACGGTTGCCTCGCTATTGGCCCAGCCCGCCGCGAACGAAGATGAATTCAGTTCGGTGCGTGCCTGGAGCCGGCTGAACCTGTGCGACGAAAGGCAGCTTGCCATAATCCACGATTCGGAGTCCGATATTGATGCAATGGCCGCTGCACTGGGTGGTTAGAGCTAACGTCTCAAGCAATAATTGATCGCGTCGATTTCCTGACTGAACCGAACGACAACTTTTCGTCATAGCGCCATTCCTTTGGCTGAATTGTGATGATCATCACAGGCAGCCGTGTAAACCGGTGGTAGTTTTCTGACTCCACGGTCATGTTTTTTACATAAATGTGACGCTATGACGAGGATTGTCATGGAACGGATTACGACATGGAGGCGTCGATGCATGCGAAGGACACTGCGCTAGGGATCTATTCGGCTGGCGATACCGGGCAACCGGGTAGATACGAAGGGCGGGCTACGCAGCGCCGCGACACAACACAACCTGCAGCCGGTCACTTCCGGCCCCGCGGAAAGTCACCCCTGATAGAGGCGGTGCACCGGCTGATCGACCAGGTAGCGGCGCACGACACCAGCGTGCTCATCACCGGTGAATCCGGTACCGGCAAAGAGCTGGTCGCACGCAACATCCACGAACTCTCTGCCCGCTCGGACAAACCCTTTGTACCGGTCAACTGCGGCGCAATCCCGGCCGAGCTCATCGAGAGCGAGCTCTTCGGTCATGAAAAAGGCGCCTTTACCGGTGCCATCACCGCGCGCAAGGGCCGCTTCGAAATGGCCGAGGGCGGCACCCTGTTTCTCGACGAGATAGGGGACATGGACCTGTCGATGCAGGTCAAGCTCCTGCGGGTGCTGCAGGAACGCGTGTATGAAAGGGTCGGCGGGACCGAAACCCGGCGCTGCAATGTCCGGATCATCGCCGCAACGCACCGCGACCTGGAGAAGCGCATCGCCGAGCGGCGTTTTCGTGAAGACCTCTATTACCGGCTCAGCGTGTTTCCCATCGAGACGCCGGCGCTTCGTGACCGCATCGAGGATCTCCCCGAGTTGATCGAACATCTGGCGAAGCGAACCGCTGCCGGCGGGCATTCGAAAATCCGTTTCTCGACCACCGCGATGGCCTCGTTGGCCAGCTACGACTGGCCGGGTAACGTGCGGGAGCTGGCCAACCTCGTCGAGCGCCTGGCGATTACCCACCCGTCGGGCACCATCGAGGCCTCGTCGCTGCCGCCCAAGTACTGCGCCAACGATGCCCACAGCATTGGCGCGGTACTGAATCCGCAGCGTCCCGCTGCAATTAACGGGTTTGTCGACCTGCCGGCCGACGGTCTGGACCTGCGCGAACACCTGCGCTCGATCGAGCGCCAGCTGATCCGCAAGGCACTGGGCGAAACAGACGGTGTCGTTGCACGGGCCGCACGCCTGCTGCAGCTGCGCCGGACGACGCTGGTCGAGAAGATGCGCAAGTACGACGTTCGGGCGCATACCTGAGTCTGACTAACCACTGACTAACAACATATCGCGGAAGGAATCGCAAAGATGCAGGGACACATAGCAACGAAGAACCGGGCCGCCGAGCTGGAACGTGCTTTTGACGCGTTCACCCAGACCTCTTTACAGCTCGAAGACGCGTACCGGGAACTCGAGGAACGTGTCGAGACTCTCAGTGCTGCACTGGCGCGCGCTCAGGACGAGCGGCTCGTGCAGCTGGCGGAAAAAGAAAAACTGGCCGACCGGCTGCAGGGACTGCTGGAAACCCTGCCGGCCGGAGTGATCGTGTTGGATGGACAGGGATTTGTCCAGGAATGTAATCCCGGTGCCGAGGCGCTGCTGGGCCAGGAGCTCGCAGGCCACGCATGGACGCAGATCGTCGAAGACACCTTTGCCATGGAAGGCGACGGCGCCGGGGAATTTATGCTTTGCGACGGACGTGAGGTAGCGGTCTGCAGCCGGCCGCTGGAAAAACAGCCAGGACGCATCGTGCTCATCAGCGACGTGACCGAGACCCGGCGTATGCAAAAAGTCATTGCCCGTAACCGGCGTTTGTCCGAGATGGGCCAGATGAACGCCAGGCTGGCGCACCAGCTGCGCACCCCGCTGGCAACGGCGATTCTTTATGCCTCGCAGCTCACGGACGAGTCTTCGAGTCCCCGGAGCATCCGCTACAACGACAAAATCCTGTCCAGCCTGAGAAACCTTGAACGCATGGTCAACGACATGCTGCGGTTTGCCGGTGGCGGTACCCAGGGTGATTCGGAAGCCCTCGACGTCAACAGCCTGTTCGCCGAAGTAGCTGCGCAAATGGAATCGCAGCTGGCGGACGGCAAGACGCTGGAATTCGGAACGCCGGCCGGGCTCCAGGCCATTGGTCATCGCGAGGCGCTGGTCGGTGCCCTTCTCAACCTGGCCACCAATGCCGCGCAGTCGGATGACAGCGTCCATATCGTGATGGAGGCACGCCTCGACGACGAAGCCGTGGTCCTGTCCGTTCGCGATAACGGGCCCGGTGTGCCGCAGGACAAGCGCGACACCATTTTTGATCCGTTCTACACCACCCGCAACCACGGCACCGGGCTCGGCCTGGCGGTCGTAGCCTCTGTCGCCCGCGGTCATGGTGGCCGTGTGGAGGTCAGCGAAGCAGAGGGCGGCGGTGCCGTCTTTTCGATCGTCCTGCCGCTGCAAAAAACGCCAGCGCTGCCCAGCGGCCGCAAGCTGACATCGATGATTGAAGCCGTCGGGGCAGTCGCTTGAGCGACCGCGCCGTACTGGTCGTCGAGGACGATGCCGCTTTGCGTGACGCGCTGGCGGATACGCTGGAGAACGCCGGACACACCGTTGTCACTGCCGGCGACGGTGAAGATGCGCTCACCCAACTGGAAAAAGAGGACATCGGCATCGTCGTGAGTGATGTACAGATGGAGCCGATGAACGGCCACCAGCTGCTGCGCCAGGTGCGTACGACGCGTCCCGACCTGCCTTTTGTCCTGATCACCGCCTTCGGCACGATCGAGAAAGCCGTCACCGCCATGCGCGACGGCGCCACCGATTACCTGGTCAAGCCATTCGAAGCCGGTGTGCTGGTCGACATGGTCGCGCAGTTCGACACCGAGACCAGCGACGACAGCGAGATCGTGGCTGTCGATCCCGCCAGCGCCACGGTCGCAGAGTTGGCCCGGCGCGTGGCCGCCAGCGAGGCAACGGTCCTGCTGAGCGGCGAGAGCGGCACGGGCAAGGAAGTCTATGCGCGCTACATCCACAGCAACTCGACCCGCGCCGAAGGTCCGTTCGTTGCCATCAACTGTGCAGCGATACCAGACAACATGCTGGAGGCCGTCCTGTTCGGTCATGAAAAGGGCGCGTTCACCGGGGCCGTCAGCTCACATGCCGGCAAGTTCGAGCAGGCCCAGCGTGGCACGCTGCTGCTCGACGAAATCTCGGAGATGGACCTCGGGCTCCAGGCCAAGCTGTTACGTGTGCTGCAGGAACGCGAGGTGGAGCGTGTCGGTGGCAAGAGCCAGGTATCGCTCGATGTGCGCGTCCTGGCCACGACCAACCGCGACCTGCGGTCAGAGGTAGTAGCCGGTCGCTTTCGTGAGGACCTGTACTACCGGCTCAACGTTTTTCCGATGACGCTGCCGCCGCTTCGCGACCGTCCCGGCGATATCGTGCCGCTGGCCCGTCACCTGCTCGAGCGGCATTGTGCCGGCGTTCGTACGGTACCGGTCATTACCGACGACGCCGCCGAAGCATTACAGAGTCACGCGTGGCCGGGCAACGTCCGGGAACTCGACAACCTGCTGCAGCGAACCCTGATCCTGCTGCACGGGGAACAGATCACCGCCGCCGATATCCATTTCGAGAATGGACCGGCACCGGTCACCCTGGCCGGCGAAATAATGACGGACGACGACGATGCGCCGCTGCAAAACCGGCTTCGCGACCGTGAGCACCGTCTGATTCTCGACGCTTTACGCAAGGGCGGCAGCAAAAAGGCAGCGGCCGAAATCCTCGGAATCAGCCCGAGAACGCTGCGATACAAGATTGCGCGGCTTCGCGACGCCGGAATCGACGTGCCGCGAAAAGTTGGCGCACAAATTGCATAACCATTAATGGAACAGGATCAGTGACGGTTTTTCGACACGGGAACAGCAGGCAATGAGCGATATGGACATCAACAAAGTGCTGGCAGACATGCGCGCGCTGGCATCCCAGGCCAGCCAGCGCCCGACGGAGGCCACACCGGCCGCGGAGGGACAGGCCGATTTCGGCGAGCTGTTGAAACAATCGATCGACCAGGTCAACTCGACCCAGCAGGCCGCCAGGGCACTGACCGGCAAGTTCGAGTCCGGCGACCCCGACGTCGACCTGACCGAAGTGATGGTGGCACTGCAGAAAGCCGATATCTCGTTCAAGGCAATGACCGAAGTGCGAAACAAGCTGGTCGATGCCTACCGCGAAATCATGAACATGCCTATCTGAGCAGGACGGTGATGGAACTACACAGGGCCCATGGAAGGGCCGTCCCGACAGAGACTGACCGATGAGCGAAGCAAACCAGGCGGCTGCGGCGCCACCGAAAAACCTGTTCGAAATCCCTGCCGTCCGCCAGGGCGCGCTACTGATCGGCATCGCCGCCAGCGTCGCGGTCGGTATTGCCACGGTGCTCTGGTCGCGCGCCCCGGACTACAGCCTGCTCTATGCCAATCTCGCAGACCGCGACGCCGGCGCGGTGGTCAATGCCCTGGTGGCAGCCGAGATTCCACACCGGCTGGAACAATCCAGCGGCGCCATCATGGTTCCGGCGGACCGGGTGCACGAGGCCCGCCTGCTGCTCGCCAGCGACGGCCTGCCCCGGGGCAGCGGCATGGGCTTCGAGCTGATCGGCGAGGAAAAAGGCCTCGGCGTCAGCCAGTTCATGGAAAATGCCCGTTATCAGCACATGCTGGAAACCGAACTGGTCCGCACCATCAGCAACCTCCGGCCAGTGCAGAGCGCCCGGGTCCACCTGGCAATGCCGAAGCAGTCCGTCTTTGTACGCGACCGGCGGCCGGGCAGCGCGTCGGTCATGGTCCAGCTCTACCCCGGACGCAGGCTCGAAGACGCGCAGGTCTCATCGATCGTCAATCTCGTCGCATCGAGCATACCCGACCTCGAACCCGGCGAAGTCACCGTCGTAGACCAGCTCGGGCGGTTGCTCACCGAGCACAACGACGCCGGCGACCTGTCCCTGACGGCGCGCCAGTTCGATTACCGCACCCGGGTTGAAGATGCCTATGCGGCCCGTATTGTCGACCTGCTAACGCCTCTCGCCGGCACCGGCAAGGTACGCGCCCAGGTAACCGCGGATTTGGATTTCACGGTGACCGAGCAGACCCAGGAACAGTACGACCCGGCCAACACCGCGGTGCGTAGTGAACAGACCAGCAACGAAACGCGTCTCGGCGATGCGGCCGCAGCCGGCGGCATTCCCGGAGCGTTGACCAATCAGCCGCCGGGTGACCAGGATGCAGCGGACGCCGAGTCAGCCAACCGCAGCTCGTCCACCACGGCTACCCGCAACTTTGAAGTCGACCGCACGGTCAGCCACACCCGTCAGCAGACCGGAACGATCCGCCGGCTTTCTGTCGCGGTTATCGTCGACCATCGCCAGGTCGTGGCCGAGGACGGCACCGTCAGCGCCGAGCCGCTGGCGGCAGAAGAAATCGAACGCATGACCGCCCTCGCCCGCGAGGCCATCGGTTTCGACGCCGCACGCGGTGACTCCGTCAGCGTCATTAATGCTTCATTCACCCGCCCCGAGGCGATCGAAGCCACCAAGCCCGCGTGGTGGGATATGCCGATCGTCGGCCAGGTCATCCGCCAGCTGGCCGGGGTGGTCCTGATGCTGGGGCTGATCTTCGGCCTCCTGCGACCGACCGTGCGCCACCTGCTCGTCCCGGCTCCCGCGCCGGTGGCGGCCCTGCCGGCCGGTGGCAACGCTGCAGCGGCCGAACGCGAGGTCACGCCCGCACTGACCTACGAGCAAAGCATGGCGGCCGCCCGATCGGTGGTTGGCGAAGACCCCAGGCGTGCCGCACGCGTGGTCAAGGACTGGGTGGCCGAAGATGAATGAGGCGGCCATTTCCGGCGCCCAGCGTGCGGCCATTTTTCTCATGTCCCTGGACGAGGAAGAGGCCGCGGAAATCCTGCGGCACATGGATGCCGAGGAAGTCCAGAAAGTCGGCACCGCGATGACTTCGCTGAGCAACGTGTCGCGACTCCAGCTCGGCACCGTCATCCGCCAGTTCAACGATCACGTCGGCGAACGAACCTCGCTCGGCGTTGGCGCGGACGATTACGTCCGCCGCCTGCTCACCAACGCACTCGGCGCCAAGCGGGCGCGCAGCCTGCTCGACCGCATCCTGCAAAACTCAGACAGCAGCGGTCTCGAGGCGCTGGAATGGATGGAGAACCAGGCCATCGTCGAGATGGTGGAGGAAGAGCATCCGCAGATCATCGCTATCGTCCTCGCACATCTCGAGGCCGAGCGGGCAGCCGAGATACTAAATGGCTTCGACGAGGAAATTCGCAACGAGGTTTTCCTGCGTATTGCCACGCTGGACGATATCCAGGACAGCGCGCTGGAAGAGCTCGAGGCGGTGATGTCGCGCCACTCCGAACCGGGTAGTAGCTCAAAATCGTCTGCCGTCGGCGGCCTGAAAGTTGCTGCCGATATTCTCAACTCTCTCGGCGAATCCGAAGAAAAGGTCATCGGTTTCGTCAAGGAAACCGATGAGACGATGGCCGAGCAAATCGAGGAACTGATGTTCTCCTTCGAGATGCTGCTGCAGATCGACGACCGCGGTATGCAGACTCTGCTGCGCGAAGTGTCGTCGGAAACCCTGACCGTCGCGCTGAAGGGCGCCGATCCCGAGATTGCCGAGAAGATCTTCAACAACATGTCGAAACGCGCCGCCGAGCTGCTGAAAGACGACCTCGAGGTTCGCGGCCCGATGCGTCTCAGCGAGGTCGAGGAAGCACAGAAAGAAATCCTCGGTGTCGCCAAGCGGCTCTCCGACGAGGGCACCATCATGCTCGGCGGCAAGGGAGAAGAGTTTGTCTGACGTCATGCGCCGCGCCGCTGTCGGCAACTGCGAGCCGTGGGAAGCACCGAGCGTCGGTCCGCGCCAGACTCGTGGCGCGACCCGAGCCGAGCTCGAGCGGCTCCATGCACAAGCGAAGCAAGAGGGCTATGACGCCGGATTCGCAAGCGGTCGCGACGCGGGTCTCGCAGACAGCCAGGCCAGGATACGGGACCTCGAACACCGGCTGATCGCGATGATCGCAGCGCTCGAGGACCCGCTGCAGGCCGCCGACGAGGCGGTCATCGACCGGATTGCCCGGCTGTCCATTTCCCTGGCACGCCGGCTGGTCAGGCGCGAGCTGCGCACCAGCCGCGACGAAGTGGTCGGCGTCGTTCGTGAGGCACTCTCCGTGCTGCCGGTCGGTCTGCGGGAAGTGCGCCTGCACCTGCATCCCGAGGACGCCCGGCTGGTTCGTGAGGCGCTGGCGCCGCCAGAGGGTTCGGCCGCCTGGCAGATCGTCGAAGATCCGGTCATATCGCGCGGCGGCTGCCGCATCAGCTCGCAGACGTCGCAGGTCGATGCAACCCTCGAAACCCGTTTCAACCGGGTGATCAATTCGATGCTGGGCGACGAGCGTAACGACAACAGCGCATGAGCGAGCTGTCCGGACAACGCGCTGCGAACTGGATAGGCCGTCTCGACGAGTACGAGCAACGGGTTCAGAACAGCCCGGGACCGGCTGTCGAGGGTGTGCTGCGCCGGGTCATCGGTCTGACCATGGAAGCCGAAGGCTGCCAGGCGCCGGTGGGCGGCCGCTGTCATGTCGTCTCCCCCGACGGCAGCCGTTTCGAAGCCGAGGTCGTGGGCTTTGCCGGCGAAAAACTATTCCTGATGCCCGCCGGCGACGTGCGCGGCATTGTGCCTGACGCGCGGATCATTCCCAGCCAGCGGGTTGACGAGGTCCAGGTCAGCGACGAACTGCTCGGCCGCGTTATCGATGGTGCCGGCCAGCCGCTCGACGGTTTGCCGCTGCCGGAATCCGGGGAGAAAGTGCGCCTCGCGGGGCACACGATCAACCCGCTCGATCGCCAGCCGATCCGGGAACCGCTGGACGTCGGCGTCCGTTCCATCAATTCGCTGCTCAGCGTCGGCCGTGGCCAGCGCATCGGACTGTTTGCGGGCAGCGGGGTCGGCAAGAGCCGGCTGCTCGGCATGATGACCCGTTTTACCGACGCCGATGTGACGGTCGTGGGTCTGATCGGTGAGCGCGGCCGCGAGGTCAAGGAATTCGTAGAAGACGTGCTGGGTGCAGACGGGATGCGCCGCGCCGTGGTCGTGGCGACCCCGGCCGATCACCCGCCGTTGATGCGCATGCACGGTGCCTACCTGGCAACCAGCATCGCCGAGTATTTTCGCGACCGCGGCAAGAAGGTGCTGCTGCTGATGGATTCGCTGACCCGTTTTGCCCAGGCCCAGCGCGAGATCGCGCTGGCGATCGGCGAACCGCCGGCAACCAAGGGTTATCCGCCGTCGGTGTTCGCTCGTCTGCCGCAGCTCGTGGAGCGCGCCGGAAACGGCGCCAACCCGGACGGATCGATCACGGCTTTTTACACGGTGCTGGTCGAGGGTGACGACCAGACCGACCCGATTGCCGATGCCAGTCGCGCCATTCTCGACGGCCACATGGTGCTGTCGCGCCAGCTGGCAGAATCCGGACTCTATCCGGCAATCGACGTCGAGGCATCAATCAGCCGGGCGATGACCGAGATCACCGACCCGGCACACCAGCAACAGGTGCGGCGGTTTCGCCAGCTCTACGCCACCTACCGGCACAACGAAGACCTGATCAGCGTTGGCGCCTATCGCAAGGGTAGCGACCCCCGTGTCGACGCGGCGATCGCCTACTGGCCGAAGATCCAGGATTTCCTTCGCCAGGACCTCGGCGAGGCGGTCAACTGGTCGGACAGCCTCAACGCGCTCGACCGGCTGCTGGAACAGCCCGTAACGACTGCCGAAAAGGAAGCTGAAGCATGAACCGTTCGCGGCGCCTGCAGCCTATCGTCGACCTGGCCGGCCACGAAGAAAACCAGGCATCGCGGCAGATGGCCGCGACCCGGGAAAAACTCGAACAGCAGGAAAAGTTGCTCCGCGATCTGGAGGACTATCATGCCGAGTACACCTCGACAAAACTGATGTCGCACACCGGCGTTGCCGACCCGGTCCGGCTGCAGGACTATCGCCTGTTTCTCGACCGCCTGGAGCACGCCATCGTCCGGCAACACGAGCTGATTGCCCGGCTGCGGGCGGACCTAGATACCGATCGCGACGCCTGGCGGCAACGGCGCAGTCATCGCAAGGCGCTGGACAACGTCACCGGCCGCTATGCGCGGGCGGAGGCCCGCGAGATGGAGCTGCGCGAGCAGCAGCAGACCGAAGAAATCAGCGCCCTGCTGCGCGCCCGCCGACAAGCAACCTGAACACCGCCAGGCCAGCCGCCAAACTGGCACAGGCCTTGCAACACTTACCGCGTACGTTAATGACGGCCACGACAGGCCAACAGACGAGGAACGCACGTGGGACCGAACGCAACGCCCGTAATGTCTCTGGCGCCAGTGAGCGCCACGCCGGCCAACTCCCTGAAAAATATACCGCCGACCAACGAGTTAAGCGCGGAACTGGGGGAGGGCCAGGCGGGGCTGTTTGCCCTCCTGCTCGGCCAGCTCACACTGGAACAGCCGGCGGTAGGCCCCGTCGTACCGGAAACTGCCGTGCCGTTTACCGGCCTGACAGCGGCAACCCCGGGCGATGCCTTGCCGGTCACCGGCAAGCCCTTGCCGTTGCCACCCGAACTGGTCATTCCCGAGGCTGAACTGACACCCGAAACGCGGGTCGTGACGGCAGACCCGGCAGTCGACGGCGACGTGCTGCCGTTGCCCGGATTGCCGCAACCGGCGCTGACGCGGCCGGTTAGGGAGTCGCTGCGGCCACAGCCGGTCAGTCTTCCGAACCGTGGTCCCGTGATGGCATCCGCAACGCCAACTTTGCCACCGGTCTCACCCGAACTGGTGGCCCGGACGCCGGAACTGCAGCCACTGACGGCCGCCCCGGTGACTGAAGAGCTGCCGGTCGAACTGGTGCCACAGGCCAGCACGAGCCGGTCGGCGATTACGGTGACCCCGGAAGGCTTCGGCCTGCCGACTGCCGCCCCACTGACTGCGCAACCCACACAACCAACTGCTCCCACACCGAGTTACACACTCAACCACCCCGTCGCCGACGCCCGCTGGGGCGAATCGCTGGGTCAGCGTGTCATGTGGATGACGGACAATGGCGTCGGCCGGGCCGAAATCCGGCTCAACCCGCCGGAGCTGGGTCCGCTCGATATCCGTATCTCGGTTGCCAATGACGAGGCACGGGTGTCCTTTACCGTGCAGCATGGCGTCACCCGCGATGCGGTCGAATCGGCGATGCCGAGGCTGCGGGAAATGTTCGCTGCCCAGGGTATCGACCTGGCTGATGCCAGTGTGTCGCAGCACTCGCCGGAAGACCGGCGCCAGGCCGGCGAATCGGGCGATTCGAATGACGCCGCCGGGAACGCCGGCGACAGCGGCGACGCCGATGGCGTCGCAGACATCGACCCCGGTGGCGGCACGAGGCTGCATGACGGCCTGATCGACACTTACGCCTGACGATTCCCTGTCCGCGGAGACTCCCCTCACCCCTCCAACGCGGAAACCGAAAGACAGGGGCGGTCCCCTCCGGAGCCGCCCCTGTTTTTCAACCGGGAACCCGGATGTTGTCGACCAGCGACTGCACGGAGGCCGGCGGCTGGCTGGTCCGTGATGCCACCAGCGTCGCAACTGCGAAATTGACCAGCGCGCCGACCGCGCCGAAGGCATTCGGCTCGATGCCGAAAAACCAGTTGGGCGGAAGCCCACCGAGAAACTCGGTGCCGGGAACGAAAAGGATGCCGCGATGCTGAAAGACATACAGCAGCGTGACCGACAATCCCGCGATCATGCCCGCGATTGCGCCCTCGCGGTTCATCGAGCGGCTGAAAATTCCCATCATCAGCGCCGGGAATATTGACGATGCCGCGAGGCCAAACGCCATCGCCACGGTGCCAGCGGCAAAATCGGGTGGATTCAGACCGAGGAAACCCGCCAGAAGCACGGTGCCGGCCATTGCCAGCCGGCTGGCGAGCAGCTCCTGTTTCTCATCGATGCCAGGCACGAATACACCTTTCAGCACGTCATGCGAAATTGCCGACGAGATTGCCAGCAGCAGCCCCGCAGCGGTGGACAACGCAGCGGCGAGTCCGCCCGCCGCCACCAGCGCAATTACCCAGTTCGGCAGCCGGGCGATCTCGGGGTTGGCCAGCACGATGATGTCCCGGTCGACCTTGACCATCTCGTTCTCGACCGGGTCGGCGACGTAGCGAATAAGTCCGTCGCCGTTCTTGTCCTCGAACTGCAGTAAGCCGGTGGTCTCCCAGTTACGAAACCAGTCGGGTCGTGCCTCGTAGGCCAGCGGCTGTCCTGCCTCAGGTTCGATCGTTTTGATCAGGTTGTAGCGGGCCATCGCTCCGACCGCGGGCGCCGTCGTGTAGAGCAAGGCAATGAACACCAGCGCCCAGCCCGCCGAGATGCGTGCGTCACTGACTTTCGGCACGGTGAAAAAACGGATGATCACGTGTGGCAGGCCGGCGGTACCCAGCATCAGCGACAACGTGTAGACAAACATATTGAGCCGGCTTTCCTGCACCGCCGTCGTGTACTGGTCGAAACCCGTATCACGAACTATCTGGTCGAGCTTGTCGAGCAGGTAGGTCTCGCTGCCGGCCAGGGTGCTGCCCAGCCCCAGCTGAGGAATTGCAACACCGGTCAGGTTCAGCGAAATAAAGATCGCCGGAATCGTGTAGGCGAAGATCAGCACGCAGTACTGGGCAATCTGGGTATAGGTAATACCCTTCATGCCACCCAGCACGGCGTAAAAGAAAACGATTCCCATGCCGGTCAATAGTCCGGCCTCGTAGGGCACCTCGAGAAAACGCGAAAAGGCGACACCGATGCCCTTCATCTGGCCAATGACGTAGGTCAGTGAAGCGACTACCAGGCAGACGACGGCAACCAGCCGCGCCGTTTTCGAGTAAAAACGCTCGCCGATGAACTCGGGCACCGTGAACTTGCCGAACTTGCGCAGATAGGGCGCCAGCAGCATGGCCAGCAGGACATAGCCCCCGGTCCAGCCCATCAGGAACACCGAACCGCCGTAGCCCATGAAGGCAATCATGCCGGCCATGGAAATAAACGATGCCGCCGACATCCAGTCTGCAGCGGTTGCCATTCCGTTGGCGACCGGGTGGATGTGCGCCCCGGCCACGTAAAACTCGCTGGTGCTGCCGGCCCTCGACAGGATGGCAATTAGGATATACAGCCCGAAGGTGAGCCCGACTACGATATAGGTGAGTGTCGTGAGATCCATCAGCGATCGTCGTCGTCAACGCCGTAGCGGCGGTCCAGCCGGTGCATGCGCCAGGCGTAGATAAAGATGAGGACGACGAAGGTGTAGATCGAACCCTGCTGGGCAAACCAGAAGCCCAGCTTGTAGCCACCGACCCGGAACTGGTTGAGAAAATCCGCCAGCAGGATGCCGCAACCGAACGAGACCGCGAACCAGACGGCCAGCAAGACAGCCATCAGGCGCAGATTGGCTTGCCAGTAGGCCTGGTGATCCGGATGCGACATGATCGCGACAGTGTAACGTCGGTTTTCCGTCGCCGCAGCCGCCGGTAACGGTCAAGCTTCTGACGCCTGCCGCAGGGCCTCTCTCCCAACCCTTTGAAACCCATAGGGTTCCGCTTTTGGCACGGTTGTTGCTCTAGAGAGACTGTATCCCTAATGGACGACAGGACCCGACATGGCCGAAGAAGCAGTAGCCGCTGAAGAAGGCGAAGAGCAAGCCAAATCCGGCGGCATGATGAAAACGATCATCAGTGCCGTTGGCATATTCGTGATCGTCCTGGCGGCCCAGACCGTCGCACCGCTGATCTCGAACAAGCTCGGGCTCGCACCACCGGTTATCGTGCAAACCGAGGGGACCGAGGACGGCGCCGTCGCCGAGGAAGGCAACGGCCCGCCAATTTACTGGCCGCTGAAACCCGCCATGGTGGTCAACTTCACCAGCTCCGGTGAATCCGGCTTCCTGCAGGTGGAGATGGAAGTCATGTCACGCAAGCAGGCGGTGATCGACCAGGTCAAGGAGCACACGCCCGCCCTGCGCAACGCGCTGTTGCTGCTGCTTGCCGCCCAGACCGAGCAGACCATTTTCAGTACCGATGGCAAGCAGGCGCTACGCGGAGAGTCGCTGGCCGCCATTAACGAAGTGCTCGCACCCTATATCGATGAAGACACGGGTGTCGAGGAAGTCTACTTCACGAGCTTTGTGGCCCAGTGAGCGCCGAGAACGACAACCCGCAACGGGAAGAGATCCTCTCGCAGGAAGAGACCGATGTACTGCTGCAGGGCATCGAGGACGGATCGGTATCCACCGGCGGCGGGCGCAGCACGGGCGGCGAAACCGTGCTCTACGACTTCGCCGAATGCGAACGCCTGACCCGCGGCGCCATGCCCACCCTGCAGATCATCAATACGCGTATCGCACGCCAGCTCAGGGATACGCTCGGAGAACTCCTGCGTTGCCCGGTCGAGATCGAGGCGGAATCTAACGTCGAGCAGCGCTATGCCGACTTCGTACCCACACTCAGTCTGCCCGCGTGTCTCAACCTGGTGCGCCTGGCGCCATTGCCCGGGACGATGCTGGTCGTGCCCGAGAACCGCCTCGTCCACATGACGGTGGACCGCTTTTTTGGCGGCAGGGGAAGCGTTTCCGACGACACGCCGGTCCGCGAGTTCACGCAGGTCGAGCGGCGCATGATCTCGCTGCTGCTGGAACGTGTGTTCAATGCGGTCAGCGATGGCTGGGAGCCGGTCATGGAAATAGAGCCCGAACTCATCGGCCAGGAGCAGAATCCCCACTTCGCCGCGATTGCCAGTGGCAACGAAAAAGTGCTGGTCAACAGTTTCAACGTCCTGGTCGACAACGACCGGTTCTCGCTCGATCTCGTGCTGCCCCGCAGCCTGCTGGAGCCCATAGAGGACCTGCTCGATTCGGCGCCACGCAGCGAAAGCGAATCCAACGACGAAGCATGGTCGAGCGCGGTGCGCAGCCGCCTCCAGGACACCCGCATCGGCCTGCAAACCAGTTTGACCCGAACAACCCTGAGACTGGGCGACGTGCTTAGCCTGCAGCCGGGTGACGTCATTCCGGTTGACCTGCCGGACGAAGTCATCGTCGAGGCGGCAGGCACCCCGGTCTTTGCAGCCCGCATCGGCGTGTCGAGAAACCGTAATGCGGTCGAGATCCTGGCGCCAACCCTTTCAAACAACACCCGCGACACTCAAGAGAACCCTTCATGAGCGATACCCCCACAATAGACCAACCGGTCACCCTGACGGAAACCGGCAGTGAAGACGACGCAGGGACCGTGGTCGCCACCGGCGACAGCGGCAACCTGCCAAAGGCACAACTCGACAGCCTTGGCGGCGAAAACGCCGCTGCCCTTCCGGCGGGCAAGGACGTCGGCCTGGACCTGATCCTCGACGTGCCGGTGACCGTTACGCTGGAGCTGGGCCGCACCACCCTGACGGTGCGCGACCTGCTGCAGCTCAACGAGGGATCGGTGGTCGAATTCGATCGCCGCGTCGGCGAGCCGCTGGACCTGCTGGTCAACGGAACCCTGCTGGCGCACGGCGAACTGGTGGTGATCGACGACGGCTTCGGCATTCGTCTCACCGAGGTGATGAGTCCGCGACAGCGACTCGAAAAACTGAACTGATGATTTCTGCCATGGACGGCAAAAAACGTACCCAAAGGCCGAACCGGCTCTGCATGGTGTTGATGGTCGCAATCCTACTCTCCCCCTCCCTTGCGACTGCTGCGGAGCCGGTTCTGCCGGCGGGTCCGTCACTCGATTTTTCCAGCCTGTTGTCCGTCGTCACCAGCCTGGCGCTGGTGCTGGCGCTGATCCTCGCCGCCGGCTGGGTCATGCGGCGCATGAACCGGGTCCAGCGCGGTGGCACGACGGCACTTGAAGTCGTCGATGTGCTGCCAGTGGGGCCGAAGGAAAAAATCATTCTCGTCCGCGCAGGCCAGAGCCACCTGCTGGTCGGGCTGACGGCTGGCCGCCTGAGCCCGCTTGGCGAAGTGAACGCCGGCGACACGCCAGGGGACGCGCCAAAATTCGAAATCAGGGAGCAAGCCGCGTGAAGTGGCTTGCCACAACGATCCTGTTGGTATGCCCGGTGCTGGCGCTTGCCGAGCCGGGCATCCCGGCGCTCACGGTGGAAACATCACCCGACGGCGGACAGAGCTACACGCTGACCATCCAGGTCCTGGCGATCATGACGCTGCTGTCGATGCTGCCGGCAGCGTTGCTGACCATGACCTCGTTTACGCGGGTCATCATCGTGCTGGCCATCCTGCGGCAGGCGCTGGGCACACCGCAGTCACCACCCAACCAGGTGCTGCTCGGTCTCGCCCTGTTCCTGACCCTTTTCATCATGACCCCGGTGCTGAATACCGCCTGGACCGAGGGCGTGCAGCCCTACATGGAGGGCGAGACTGAGGCGACCGAGGCGCTGGCGACCAGCACCGGCCCGTTTCGCGAGTTCATGATTCACCAGACCCGCGACAGCGACCTGGAAATGTTCGCGCGGATTGCCGGCCGCGGCACTTTCGACACGCCGGACGACGTGCCGCTGTCGCTGCTCGTACCGGCGTTTGTCACCAGCGAGCTGAAAACCGCCTTCCAGATCGGCTTCCTGGTGTTCATTCCCTTCCTGATTATCGACCTCGTGGTGGCCAGCGTGCTGATGTCGATGGGCATGATGATGCTCTCGCCCATGCTCATTTCCCTGCCGTTCAAGATCATGCTTTTTGTGCTGGTTGACGGCTGGTCGCTGCTGATGGAAACCGTCGCCGCGAGTTTCTTCGTATGACGCCGGAAACCGTACTGCTCGTCTCGCAAAAGGCGCTGCAGCTGACCGCCCTGCTCGCCGCACCGCTGCTGCTCTCGGCACTCGCGGTCGGCCTGCTGATCGGTATGTTCCAGGCGGCAACCCAGATCAACGAAATGACGCTCAGCTTCATCCCGAAGCTGATCACCCTGGCCGTCGCACTGGCGGTCGCCGGCCCCTGGATGCTGCGGCTGATGATCGAGTTTACCCGCCAGCTCATCAGCAGCATCCCTTATCTCATCGGGTCATGAGTGTATTTCAGCGACACCCAGATCATCGCTTTACTCAACGGCTATTTCCTGGCCTTTGTGCGGATTGCCGCCGCGCTCGCGGTGGCGCCGATTTTCAGCGCCCGGCTGGTGCCGGCCCGCATCCGGCTGCTGCTGGCCCTTGCGCTGACCGCGGTCATCGCGCCGCTGCTTCCGCCGATGCCCATCGATCACCCGATGAGCGCGACCGGGCTGGTCGTGATCGCCCAGCAGTTCGTCATCGGCCTGATCATCGGTGCGGTGCTGCAGATGGTGTTCGACGCAATGGTCGTCGCCGGTCAGACCGCGGCGATGAGCATGGGGCTGGGCTTTGCGTTCATGATCGACTCTCAGCGCGGCGTCTCGGTGCCGGTGTTGTCGCAGTTTTTCCTGGTCATGACCACGCTGGTCTTTCTCGCGATAGACGGCCACCTGGCGTTCATCCGGCTGTTGATAGACAGCTTCACGATGATGCCGGTCGGCGAGGCCGGCATCCTGCGCGACGGAATCTGGGCGACGGCGATGTGGGGCAGCCGGCTGTTTGCCGGCGCCATGCTGGTGGCCCTGCCCGCGGTAGCCGCCCTGCTGGTGGTCAATTTTGCTTTTGGCGTGATGAGCCGGGCAGCACCCACATTGAATCTTTTTGCTGTGGGTTTTCCGGTCAGCCTGACCCTGGGCTTTGTCATCATCTTATGGAGCCTGCCGGGACTGCAGGAAGCCATGGTGCGGCTGAGCGCCGAAGCTTTCGGATTTCTGGGCGAGTTCCTGGCGGGTTGATCGATGGCTGACGAGCAATTCCAGGAAAAAACAGAACGCGCAACGCCAAAACGCCTGAAGGATGCGCGTTCCAAGGGCCAGGTACCTCGCTCCCGTGAACTCAACGCGGCGGCCGTCATGATTGCCGGCTCGGCCGCCCTGGTCGTGCTCGGCCAGCCGATGAGCAACGGCATCGCCGGCATCATGCGCCAGGGACTCACCCTGCCACGCGCCGCGGCCTACGACACCAACGCCATGGCCAACCAGCTCGCCGCAATGGTCGTGGCGGGCATACAGCTGATCACCCCGTTCCTGCTGGTCTGCCTGGTCGTCGCCCTCGCCGCACCGCTGCTGCTGGGCGGCTGGTCTTTCAGCACCAAGGCAATGGCCTTCAAGCCCGAAAAGCTCAACCCGATTGCCGGCATCAAGCGCCTGTTCGCGTTGCGCAGCGTCGTAGAACTGCTGAAGGCGCTGGCCAAGTTCGTGGTGGTCGGCGCCGCCGCCGTGCTGATGCTGCGCCAGCTGTCCGGCGATTTCCTGACGCTGAGTTCGCAGTCCGTCCGCCCGGCGCTGGCACACACCGCCTGGCTGTGTGGCATGTCGCTGCTGGCCATGAGCTGCGTGCTGTTGCTGATTGCCGCAGTCGACGTGCCCTTCCAGCTGTGGGACCACGCCAAAAAGCTGCGCATGACCCGCCAGGAAGTGCGCGATGAACACAAGGAAACCGAGGGCCAGCCCGAGGTCAAGCAGCGCATCCGCAGCACGCAGCAGGAGCTCGCACGCCGGCGCATGATGGAAGACGTGCCGAAGGCCGACGTGATCGTGACCAACCCGACGCGGTTCGCCGTCGCCCTGCGCTACGACGATTCGATGCAGGCGCCGCGGGTCGTTGCCAAGGGCACCGAGCTGATCGCTCACCAGATTCGCAAGATCGGTGCCTTACACAACGTGCCGCTGGTCGAGGCACCGCCGCTGGCGCGAACCCTTTACGCAACGACCGAGATTGGCGACGAGATCCCTCATCGGCTCTATGCCGCGGTCGCCCAGGTCATGGCCTACGTGTTCCGGTTGCGCGATGCCCGCATCAGCGGCGACTCGCTGCCGGACGCGCCCGTAATCGAACTCGAGGATGAGTCCAAATGAACGCCGTAGCGGTACTCGGGCACGCACGGAGTTTTGCCAGCCGTGGGTTGGGCGTGCCGGTCCTGCTCATCACCATGCTCGGCATGATGGTGCTGCCGCTGCCGCCGGCCGCGCTGGACCTGTTGTTCAGCTTCAATATTTCTCTGTCGCTGGTGATCATCCTGGCGGTTATCTACGTGGCGCGGCCGCTCGAGTTCGGCGTTTTCCCCACCGTGCTGCTGCTGGTTACCCTGCTCCGGCTGGCGCTGAACGTTGCCTCGACCCGGGTGGTGCTGCTCAATGGACACACCGGCACCAGCGCCGCCGGCAAGGTAATCGAGGCCTTCGGCGAGTTTGTCGTCGGCGGCAACTACACGGTCGGCCTGGTCGTGTTCTCGATCCTGGTCATCATCAACTTCGTGGTGGTCACCAAGGGTGCCGGGCGAATCTCCGAGGTGAGCGCGCGCTTCACCCTGGACGCGATGCCGGGCAAGCAGATGGCCATCGACGCCGATCTCAACGCCGGGCTTATCAACCAGGACGAAGCCCGGACCCGGCGCGAAGAGGTCCGCCAGGAAGCCGACTTCTACGGTTCGATGGACGGTGCCAGCAAGTTCGTCCGCGGCGATGCCACGGCCGGCATACTCATCCTTTTTATAAACATCATCGGCGGCATCGTCATCGGCACCCTGCAGCACTCGCTGCCCTTTGGTGAGGCCGTGCGCACCTACACGCTGCTGACTATTGGCGACGGCCTGGTCGCGCAGATCCCCTCGCTGCTGATGTCGTCGTCGGTAGCCATCATCGTCACCCGCATGTCCGGTTCGCAGGACATGGGCGACCAGGTCATCAAGCAGCTGTTCGGCCAGCCGCGCACGCTGGCGGTATCCGCCGGGGTGCTGGCCTTGCTGGGTTTCATTCCCGGCATGCCGAACGTCGCCTTCCTGACGCTGGCGGCAACCTGCGGTGGCGCGGCTTTCCTGATCGTGAAACGCGAGGCGGCGTCGGCAACGGCCCCCGCCGCGGAGGAAGAGCCAAAAGAGGAGGCACCGCTGACCGAATTGAGCTGGGACGACGTCCGTCCGGTCGATCCGATCGGCCTCGAGGTCGGGTACCGCCTGATCCCACTGGTCGACCGCAAGCAGGGCGGCGAACTGATGGCGCGGATCAAGGCCGTGCGGAAGAAGCTGTCGCAGGATCTCGGCTTCCTGGTGCAGCCGGTGCACATCCGCGACAACCTCAACCTGCCGCCGAACACCTATCGCATCAACCTGATGGGCGTACCCGTCGCCCAGCACGAGATTCATCCCGACAAGGAGCTGGCAATCAATCCCGGAAGGGTATTTGGCGAAGTCCAGGGGGCGGCGACCAAGGAACCGGCTTTCGGACTCGACGCGCTGTGGATCGAACCGGCGGCGCGCGAGCATGCCCAGACCGTGGGTTATTCGGTGGTCGATCCGAGCACCGTAATCGCCACGCACCTGAGCCAGATCCTGCAGTCACAGGCACACGAGTTGCTGGGCTACGAGGAAACCCAGCAGCTGCTCGACCGGCTCGGCCAGACCGCACCGAAACTGGTTGAGGACCTGGTGCCGAAAACGCTGCCGCTCGGCGTGGTCGTCCGGGTCATGCAGGAGCTGCTGGCCGAGCGGGTGCCGGTGCGCAACGTCCGCAAGATCGTCGAAACGCTGGCGGAGAATGCCATCCGCACACAGGACCCGGCCGCGCTGGTCGCCGCCGTGCGGATCGGGCTGGGCCGCAGCATCGTCCAGGGCATCGTCGATGCCGGCGAGGAGCTGCCGGTATTCACCCTCGACGCCGCGCTGGAACGCATCTTGCATGACTCCATGCAAGGGGCCGGAGAAGGCCCCGGACTGGAGCCCGGATTGGCGGAAAGAGTGCAAAAAGCGATGAGCGAAGCGGCAGAGCGGCAAGAAGTTGCCGGTGAACCGGCAGTCTTGCTCGTCGCACCGGCCCTGCGGCCGTGGCTGGCGAGGCTGGCGCGTCACAGCGTTCCGCGCCTGCACGTGCTCGCCTACAACGAGGTTCCGGACAGTAAAAAACTGCGGCTGGTAGCAGCCGTCGGTCAACAACAGGAGACCGGCCAGCGGAGGGCAATCGCTGGCGCCTAGCGCCCCACTCCATTCAGGGATGAAGACTACACAGTGAAAATTAAACGTTATTTAGCTCCCGATATGCGCCGGGCCATGCGCCAGGTGCGGGAACAGCAGGGTCCCGATGCGGTCATCCTGTCCAGCCGGCGGGTCGGCGACGAGATCGAGGTGGTTGCCGCGATCGACTATGACGCCAGCCTGCTGGACGCGGCGCCGCGTTGCTCAGCCGGACGGCAGCAGCCAAAGCCCGAGGTTGCCCCGCCGCGCGAACGCAGTGACTGGTCGCGCGAGCCGAGCCTGGTCGACATGAAGCAGGAAGTCGCATCGCTGCGGAAACTGCTCGAGTCGCAGCTGGGTTCGCTGACCGACAATGAAACTTTGCGCGTACAGCCGGCTCGCCCGGCGATCGCCCAGGAAATGGAGTCGCTCGGCATTTCGCCGGCGCTGGCCGCCGAGATTGCAGAAACGGCGGCCGACCAGACCGCGCCCGTGTCGGCGGCCCTGCGCGACCTTCAGGACCGGCTGCCGGTCATGCAAAGGGAAATTGTCGATGAACCGGGTGCCGTGGCGCTGGTCGGCCCGACGGGTGTCGGCAAAACCACCACGATAGCCAAGCTGGCCGCCCGTTTTGCGCTCAAGCACGGTGCGGGACAGCTCGGACTGGTGACGACAGACGGTTTCCGGATCGGTGCACAGGAACAGCTGCTGACCTTCGGCCGCATCCTGGGTGTGCCGGTAAAACTGGTGCGGGACGGCGCCGAGCTGACCGACACGCTGGCGGCAATGGGCGACAAGCGGTTGGTGCTGATCGATTCCGCCGGCATGGGCCAGCGCGACCGTCGTATACACGCAGAGCTGGCCGCGATTATCGAAAATGGCGATGCGGTCCGGGTACTGTTGACGCTGTCGGCGACCGCACAGCGCGGCGTGCTGCAGGAAACCGTCGCGGCCTTTCGCGCTCTCGACCCGGCCGGCTGCGTGCTGACGAAGGTCGACGAAGCCGCAAGCCTGGGTGGCGCCATTTCGACGCTGATCGCCAACGAGCTGCCCCTGGCCTACATCACCGACGGCCAGGCGGTACCGGAGGACCTGCACCGGGCCGGCGGCAAACGCTGCAACCTGGTCGAACGGGCGCTGGAGCTGAAACGCGATGCCGAGGATCACTACCCGGAGGTGGCCCATGGCTGAGCGCACGACAGACCAGGCGCAGGGACTGCGTCATCTCACGGGCGCCGCACCCGTCAAGGTCATTGCGGTTACCGGTGGCAAGGGCGGTGTCGGCAAGACCTGTGCATCTATCAACCTGTCGGTTGCGCTGGCGCATGCCGGGCAGCGGGTGCTGCTGCTGGATGCCGATCTCGGTCTCGCCAACGTCGATGTGCTGCTCGGGCTGCATCCGCGCTACAACCTCTCGCATGTGCTCAGCGCCGAGTGCGCGCTGGAGGACATCGTCTGCGAGGCGCCCGAAGGCGTACGCGTGGTGCCCGCCGCGTCCGGACGGCGGCAGATGGCTGACCTGTGCCCCGCCGAGCATGCCGGGCTGATCAGCGCCTTCAGCGAGCTGGCGATCGATTTCGATGCGCTGGTCATCGATACCGCCGCCGGTATCGCCAACAGCGTGATCAGTTTTGCCCAGGCCTCGCAAAAGGTGGTGGTGGTCGTTTGTGATGAACCGGCATCGATTACCGACGCGTATGCGCTGATCAAGGTGCTGAGCAGCGACTACGAGGTGCGCCAGTTCCAGGTATTGACCAGCATGACCGGTGGTGCCGCCGAGGGCCGGCTGCTGCACGAAAAGCTGTCCCGTGCCACCGAGCGCTTTCTCGACGTCAGGATGGAGCATTTCGGCAACGTCGCCTTCGACGAGTTCCAGCGTCGCGCGGTGCAACGCCAGCAGCCGGTAGCCGGCGTGTTTCCGTCGGCAACGACCAGCCTGGCGTTCCGTGGTCTCGCGGACAAGGTGCTGGGCTGGGAGGCCGTGGGCGGCTCTCGCGGACGACTGGAATTTTTTGCCGAACGGCTGATCCAGTCACAAATGGTGGCGACGGCATGAGCACCGCGACCCAGGAATACCAGGCCGTTGAGGCGCCGGACCGCGACACGCTGGTGCTGGAAAACGGCGAACTGGTCAAACGGATTGCCTATCACCTGGTAAGCAGGTTGCCGCCGTCGGTCGACGTGGAAGACCTGATCCAGGCCGGCATGATCGGCCTGCTGGAAGCCGCCAGCGGCTACAGCCCGGACGGTGGCGCGAACTTTCGTACCTATGCCGGCATCCGCATCCGTGGCGCGATGCTCGACGAAATCCGCCGTCTCGACTGGACGCCACGCTCGGTGCACCGCAAGGTCCGTGAACTCAGCCAGGCCATCAGCCTGATCGAAAACCGCACCGGTCACGATGCCCGCGACCGCGAGGTAGCTGCCGAGCTGGGTATTTCGCTTGACGATTATCACAAGACGGTGCGCGACGCGGCTTCGGCGCGGCTATGCAGCTTCGACCAGATCAGCAGCGAAGACGGCACTCACGACGCACCGCGCAATCCCGACCCCGATCCGCTGCAGGTGCTGGAGCAATCCGGCTTCGTGCAGAGCCTGGCGTCGGAAATCGAGTCCCTGCCGGAACGCGAGAAGCTGGTGATGTCGCTGTACTACGACGACGAGCTGAACCTGCGGGAGATCGGCGTGATCCTCGAGGTCAGCGAATCGCGCGTTTGCCAGATACACGGCCAGGCACTGGCGCGTCTGCGCTCGCGACTGACCGACTGGACCGCCCGGGAGTAAGTCATGGAGAAAATGAACCCGGTCAATGCGCCTTCACCGGTTCCGCGGGTTCCGCCCGCGCACCGCGACAGGCGCAAGCGTCAGTCGGACCAACCGCCAAAGGGTTCAGCCAACGATCGCGAGGATGCAGACAACCCGCGCGATGATGACGATGACAACGAACACACGATAGACGAGTACGCGTAATGGAAATGACCCGAATGATCGACATTCCACTCGGCCTGGAAATGGCAACGCCGGGGCCCGGGCTGGCCGGCTGGGTGCTGACCGGGCTGGCGCTGGCGATTGCCGGCTGGGTCTGCTGGCGGTACCGGCCGTGGGACCAGGTGCTGCGTGACGACCGGATCGACGATATCGACGCCCGGCTGTGCCGGGTCGACCAGCACCTGCAGGCGCTGGTCAGCCGGCTCGACCAGCTGCAGCTCAGCCAGGCCGGCGGCAGCGACTACCGCCTGGCGGGCGAACTGATCGAGAACGGCGCAAGCACTGAGCAGCTGGTGGAACGCTGCGGAATGTCCCGTGCCGAGGCGGAGCTATTTCAGCGCCTGCGTGCGTAGGGGACAGTGACCTAATAGATTGGGGACAGTGACCTAACTTTCCAAGTTAGGTCACTGTCCCTGATGATTGTCCCTGATGGTTACTTGCGGCGGAGGAAGCCGAGTCCGCCGAGTGCGGTGACGAACAGCCATAGTGCTGCCGGTACCGGCACCACCGCGGCCGTGCCCTCGATCACCAGGTTCTGGAAGGCGACTGCTTCGGAACCACCGTTCAATGTCATCGTCAACGTCAGGGTGAGCTCGTCGCCATCGCCGACCAGCGGCACCAGGAAGGTGGCAAGCTGGTTGTTGAGCATCACGCCATTCATCAGGATCGGGTCGGCGAGGTTTACGATGGCGCCACCGGCGAGCGTGTAGTCCAGTGCTCCCGCGGTATCGACGCTGCTGGAGAACGCAGTCATTGCCGAACCACCGTCAATCGAGTATTCCCAGCTGAAAATATCGCTGTCCTCGAAATCACCCATCGCACCGGCATCGATCGACATATACAGGTCGCTGAAACCTGCGATATCGAAAACCCAGGTGGCTGATACCGACGGCAGGCCATCCGTATCGGAATTCACCGTGTCGACGGCGCCGAAAAACTCGTGGGTGTTGTTGTCATCAATGATCCCGAGCGTGTCGCTCGGAAACGAAAAAAGACTGTCGTCCAGCACCGAGAACGGGATCGACGGCGATACGCCGCGCCGGTACTTCTGGAAACCGTCGCCCGGCGAGCCGAAAGCGTCGGTCCAGACGTTGGTGTAACTGAGCAGGTTCATGCTGCCGCTGTCGACCATGTCGAAAGCAACGACGGTGCTGCCGGCGTTGGCGAACGCGGGCAACGCGAGGATGGCCGCCAGGCTGGCGGAAACCAGGATTCGTTTCATGTTCTTGATCCCCCGGAAACGGACGTTATTTAAGTTATGTAACGCCAAGAATAGGCCATTGCCCGGGGCTGGCCAAATTGGGGAGTTATGTCAAGTCAGGATCCCGCAGCTTCCATGCAAACGCGATGACTTCGGCTACAGCGGTATACAGGTCCTGCGGGATTTCATCGCCCAGGTCGACCTGGGCCAGCACGCCGGCAAGACCCGCGTCCTGCCACAGCGGAATGTCGTGTTCCTGCGCGAGTTCCAGGATGCGGTCGGCAACGGTGCCGCGGCCCTTGGCGCTGACGGTCGGCGCACCGGATCCGGAATAGCTCAGCGCTACGGCAACTGGTGGCGCATCGTTATTTTTCAAGCCGTGGTCTCCAGCAGGCTGCTCGGTGCAGCCGGTTCGTTCGCCGGCTTTTCCACGCCACAGCTGAGCAAGCCGATATCGAGGTCCCGTTCTTCGAGATTTTCGCGCAGCGCGGCCAGGCCTGCCTGCACATCGGCCCGGGTCTTGTCCTGATCGGCCCAGAAAGATGCCGTGACCTTGCCGGCATGGAGAGCAACCCGCGCACGCAGTTCGCCGCGCGGCCCGAGATCGAAGGCGAGATCGACAGCCCACGACGCGTTGTGTCGTTCACTGTTGCCATTGTCGTCGCGCTCGACGCGCAGCGTGACAATTTCGCTGCGCCTGTCCGGGTGTTGCACCGGCAGCTCCAGCAGCCAGACCTGGCGGCCACCCTGCTCCGGCGTGATCGACCCCAGCTGGTCGAGACGGATACGTGACAATGCGGCTTCCGTGTGCCTGACCAGTTCGCCAACCAGGCTCAGTGGATCGGTCGGCAGCGCTGCAGGCGCCCTCACCGGCTGCGCCGCGGGGCTGGCGTGTCGCAACGGTGGCGGTACTTCTCCGGTTCGTACCGGAATGTCTGTCCGGCCCTGTTGCGTATTGGCAGCCCCGGTTTGTGCGATCGGCTGACTGCCGGCAGTCGAAACGGTTACCGCCCGGGCGGATTGCCCCGGCAGGGACGGCTGTTGTGGCTGCACCGATGGCGGCTGCGGCAGTACCGGTGACGGTCCCTGTTGCGCGGGCGGACCGCCCTGGGTCGCCGCCGACGGGCTCCTGGTAGCCTGCGTTGTGGCGGGCTGTTGCTGCTGGACATTGACCAGCTGCTGACGGAATCGCAGCAGCGCGGCTTTCCAGTCCGGCTGTACAGCCCGCACGGGTCGGCCTGAAGCCAGCTTGTGCTCGAGAAACAGTCCCGAGTCACGCACCGCGCGACGCAGGCCTTCTGCGTTGCGTAAATTGTCCGCGGGCTGAACGATTCGCGACAGCTGGCTGACGGCGGCCTGTACCTGCGGAGGCACGCGTTCGCTGCGCGACGCAGCCGCAAGGTTGGCCAGCAACTGCACCTGTGACCCCTGCTGGGGAATCGCCTGGCGAATGGCGCTTCGCACCGGGTTCGCGCTGCGCGCGTTGTCGACCGTCTTCAGGACCACCTGCCGCCCGGTTTCCACCACCTGCAGACGCAGGCGATTGCCGGCCCGTAGCGGCAGGCTGGTGCTGGCCTCGACCTGGCGTGCACCGACCTGCAGCCGGACCCGGCCATTGGCACTGTCGGCGACCGCCAAAGCATCGAGTATGGTGCCCAGCCGCCACGCGTTGCTGACTGCAGCGGTTGTCAGTACGCCAGAGGTCGGACGTGCGTTTGCGGCTACGGGCGGCAACATGGTGCGGCCCGGTTCAGCCGGCGTTCTGTGCGTAAACCTGGGTCGCCTCGCGGCCCAGCCGCAGTTTTTTCAGTTCCTGCAGGGTTTCGCCGCGCATGGCGTCGGCGTGGGGCATCAGGTCGCGGTCGAAGGCCATGACCTGTTCCGCCAGCATTCGCAGCTGCTCGGCTTCTTCCACGGTCTCCGGCTGTTGCGCGAATTCCTTTTCGAGCATCTGGTGACGACGCGACAGCATCTGCATGGCGTCATCCCAGTCCGACCGCTCGACGGCATGCCCGATCTTCGCGCAAAGGCGGGAGATCTCGGCGAGACGTTCGCTGCGATCCAGAAGCTCTGCCGCCTGGCTCACCGGCTGCCGGGAGTCAAACTGCAACTTTCTTACCCGTGGCCGCGTCGAAGACCTCGGCCTTTGCCGGCTCCTCTTCGCGTGACACCTGGCGGTATTCGGGCGGGATCTGCTCCCAGGCTTCCTTGATTTCCCGCAACAGCGACGAAACCTCGTCCAGCCACTCCGGGTTTTCCTTGATGTTCGCCTGCAGCAGCCGCTGCCCCATGTAGCGGTACAGCTCGTCAAGCTGCACGACCAGGGTGCCGCCAACCTCGTGGTCGAGGGAACCGCGCAGGCCATCAATAATGGAAATCGCCCGGCTGATGTTCATGCCTTTTTCGGCAATCTCGCCGCGGCGCATGTGCCCCTTGGCGACCGCGATAGCGTCCAGCGCGCCATTCATCAGCAGGAGAATCAGCTGGTGCGGGTCCGATGCGGCCACGCCGCCGTGGGCGCACACCTGCTGGTACTGGCTGAGATCCTCTCTCGTCATAACTCTCCCTCGTGTTAGTTATTCGCTCAGCTTCCGCCAACCAGGGCGCCCGGACTCGGCAGAGCCGCAAGCTGGGTGGTCAGGAAATTGCTGGTACTGTTCAGTTCGGCAATCAGCTGATCCAGGGCGAGAAACTGCGAACGGTAACGTTCCTCGACCGCGATAAGGTGGGTGTCCAGCTGCTCACGCTCATCGTCGATGTCCTCGATGCTTGCTTCCAGGCCTTCCTCGCGCACATCGAGGAGGCCGTCGGCCTTCAGGTAGGTGTCGAGCAGCGCGTCCATGCGTACAGCCACGCCGTCTATCTCATCGGCAAAAAGCTTGCCGACTTCGTTGAAATTGTTGCTGAGCGCTTCCGTCAGCACGTCGTCGTCGAGCTCTATTTCTCCGTCGACGTTGATACTCATGCCGAGATCGCGTAACGAGCTGAAGGTGCCGCCCGAGATGGTCTCGTTGAACTCCGAATACAGCCGGTCGGTCAGCGACGGCACGATGGAATCGCCCTGCAGCAACCCGGTCACCAGGGTTTCCGGGTCGTAGCTTGTCAGTTCACCGGCGGTCTTGATCAGCGAGTTGTAGCCATCGACGAAATCGTCGACCAGCCCGCGTGCCTGGTCGAGGTCCAGACCCACCGACAACGTTGCCGTTGTTCCGGGATCGGCACCCTCGAGGGTAATGGTGAGTCCATCTATCAGCGTCGTAACGGAATTGGTGGAGCTGAAATGGGTAAAAGAATCAATCCGAATCTCGGCGTCGGTCGCGGCCTGGGTCTCGGTGAGGTTGGTGGTCCCGCCGGCCGGATCGTAAACCAGCGCCTCGAGGCCACCGTCTCCGCCACTGGCCTTGACGATGATGTCCTTGTCCTTACCTGTCTTGGTGCTCGTGAGCACAAGGTGCGCGCCGTCTTCGGCGTTAATGATGCTGGCGACGACGCCAGGGTTGTCGTCGGCCTCATTGATGGCATCGCGGATATTCGCGAGTGAGGCGTCGGCGAGGACATCGAAATCAAGGGTCATGAGTCCGCCGTCTTCGGCGGTCGGATCGAGTTCTATCGTGAGCGTTCCGGTACCCAGCAGTGATTCGGGCGAGACAAAGGCACCCGAACTCAGCTTGTTGGACTGGGCGAGACTGACGACTTCGATGTCGTAGTCGCCAGGCGCGACGGTGCTGTCGGCCGAAACCGTGAACAGCTCCTCGTCGCTGCTGCTGGCCGTCCTCGTGCCAAAACCGCTCAGGTCCATCAGCGGTTCCAGCGTGGACCGGAAAGAGTCCAGGGTGGCCCGGAAGGTCCCGAGACCAGACAGTTCCGCCTGGAACTCCGCCTCGCGCAGGTTGAGACGGTCAATCGTGGGCTGGCCTTCGAAAGCCACCAGCTCGGTAACCAGCGATTCGATATCCAGCCCGGAGCCGATTCCCGGTGAAGTAATAGACGGCATTAAGACTTACTCTCGAACGAAGAAAGCCGGGCCGTCAGGCCCGGCTATCAATAAGGTTCAGGTTGCCGCCACCGGCGACCGACTTGGCAATCTGCAGTATCTCCTCCGGCGGAATCTGGCGAATGATCTTGCCGCTATCGCTGTCGATAACCGTTATGATCGTCCTGCCGCTGTCCTCGTCGACACTGAACTGCAGCTCACGCTGCATGTCGGTGACGAAATTCCGGATGGTTTCCACTGCTTCTTTGATTTCGGGCGCCTCGGCATCGACCGGCTCGGGTGTTTCGCTGATGGTTGGGGTCGGTTTCTCCGCACCTTTGACTTTTTGCCCACCAACAAGCTCCGTCGCTCCAGCGGTTCCACGCGGACGCTCCGGGAGCGATCGCACCGGTTCGGTGGCGAGAAGTGTTATCGGATTGGACATCTTCGTCCTCCTGCTCTACACCCGGGGTAGCCCGGGGACTGGCCCCGGGCTACCCCGATTAACTAACCGCTTACTGCAGCAATCCCAGTACCGCCTGCGGTACTGCGTTTGCCTGCGAGAGAACGGCCACGCCGGCCTGCTGCAGAATCTGTGCCTTTGTCAGGGCGGCAGTTTCGGCAGCGAAATCGGCATCGAGGATACGGCTACGCGAGGCAGACAGGTTTTCCGAAACCGTCTGGAGGTTCACGATCGTGGACTCGAAACGGTTCTGGATGGCACCGAGCGTGCTGCGGAAGTTGCTGACCGAGGTCAGCGCCGCGTCGACACGCTGGATCACGTCGTTGGAGTTGGCAACGGTGTTGATGTTGACCGTAGCCAGGGTCGTCGAATCGACGGTGATGGTCTGACCGTTGGTGTAACCGATCTTGGCCACGTCGGCGCCCGCCAGCGTGATTGCCTCGGAGGCGCTCATCGTCAGGGTACCGCGAGTCGTGGTGTCGGCTGCCGTGGTCCGGGTATCCAACGCATAGTTGGTTCCGTCGATCGTCCCGGTGATGCCGTCACCGACATCGGCGGATTCGACCACCTTGATGTTGCGGCCCTCGGCCGAATCCAGCACCAGGTTTCCGCTGCCGTCAACCGACGCACGAACGCCGGTGTTGGCGGCCTGCACGTTGATCGCGTCAACGACGGTGGCCAAAGTCAGCGGCGAGGCGCCTGGCTGATCGAGATCGAAATCCGCGTAGATCGCGACATCGTTGATCGACAGCGAGTACAGGTCCGTGGCGCCGCCGTTCGTCACCGATGAAAACGACGTCGACAGAGTCGAGCTGGCCTGCACGGTGAGACCAGTCACGCCGGCCGCGTCGATAGCGAATTTCTTCGCGTACGCACTGTCGGCGGCCTGGCCGGTGGCCTCGGCGCCGGCGACACTCTGGCCGACCACAACCGCCTCGTTATCGCCAACCTTGATGGTGAAGCCACCCTCGGTCAGCGCGGCGCTGGTGACGGCATTACCTTCCAGCGTGGCGATCTGGCCCATCTGGTTGATACGCACGCCGGCGTTCAGGTTGACCTGGATAGTCTCGGCAACGTTCGCCCCGACCTGGAACACGGCGTCGCCGAAGCTGCCGTCGAGTACCTTGCGGTTGTTGAACGTAGTCTGCGAAGCGATCCGGTCGATTTCCGCAAGACGCTGCTGGACTTCTGCGTCCAGCGCCTGGCGGTCCGAAGCCGAGTTCGTGGCGTTAGCCGACTGCACGGCCAGTTCACGAATACGCTGCAGGTTGTTCGATACCTCGCTGAGCGCGCTCTCTGCCGTTTGCGCCAGTGAAATACCGTCGTTGGCATTACGAACCGCCTGGTTCAGACCACGAATCTGCGTGGTGAAACGGTCGGTAATCGCGAGTCCAGCGGCGTCGTCCTTGGCGCTGTTGATACGCAGGCCGGTCGAAAGCCGCTGCAAAGCCTGAGCGAGTTGATTGTCCGAAGTGGACAAATTTCGCTGGGCGTTCAGTGACATGACGTTGGTGTTGATGGTCAGAGCCATTGCTCCCCTCCTGGTTAAAAATCCCAAGCCGGCCAATGGCCTGCTGTTCGGAACTGGCGTCCCCGCCTCGCGGCGTCGACCCCCTCAGGCACCTGTATCGTCAATAGTCTGTGTTTCTTGAGAAGAGCCCGGATTCTGTAAAGCCGGGTCCTGCAGTTTCAGGCCTTCAGGTCAGCCCAGCAGACGGAACAACGACAGGTTCTGCACCCGCAGGAAGGACTGCTGTGCTGCCTGCAGGCTCACCCGCTCCAGGTCCAGCCGGCTGGCGGCCGCGATCAAGTCGACATCGCGAACGTCCGACAGCGTGGCCTCGACCGAAATTCTCGCGTCCGCGTTTATCCGCTCCTGGTCGTCGATGGCCGCCAGGCGGGTACCGACCCGTGTCCGGGTTGTCGAGATATGCTCCAACGCCCGGTCGAGATCTGCGAGGACGCTGTTCATGTCCGAATGAAAGACCGCGCGCGAGGCATTGTCGCCCGGGCTGCCCTCGGCCGCCTCGAGAAAATTCTGGAGCGTGGCAAAGATGTCCTGGTTGCGGCTGGCTGAAATATCGAAGCGATCGCCGGCAGCGGCCTCGCCCTCCAGCCCGACCTCGATACCCAGGAAACCGATCACGCCACCGTCATCGTAAGTCCCTGCCTGGACCAGCGCGCCACCACTGTCACGTACCTCGTAGTCGTTGGCGGTGATGAACTCGATCGAGTAGTCATCCGGTATCCACGCCGAAGAATCGCTGAGCACGCCATTGTCGATTATGACGTTACCGGTGTTGGCGGCTGCGGCTGAAGTTGAAAAAGTGCCGTTACCATTACGAATAAAACGAAAGACCTCGGCCCCCGAGTCACCGTCGGCAACGCGCCGTTCCGGCCCGATCTGCAGGAAGCGCTGGCCCTGGTCTCCGCGGTAGTTGACTTCCGTGTTGTCGCGCAGGAAGGGCTGCCCGTTCGAAGCAAAGCCCGAAAACAGGTATCCACCTTCGCCGTCGCTGGCGTTGGCCGTCTGCACCAGGTGATTGAGGAGCTCGTCCAGCTCCTGGACCACGATATCCCGCGAGCCGTCGTTCGAATCGCTGTTGGCCATAATCGCCAGCTCGCGAACCCGCTGCAGCGTGTCGGTGACCTCGGCCAGGGCATTGTCTTCCAGCCCGAGACGGTGACTGGCGACACTGATGTTGCGCTGCAGCTGGTCAATCCGGTCCATCGACCGGGTGAGGTCGAGTTCGCGCGAGGCCGCCACCGGATCGTCCGCAGCGGTGGCAAAGCGACGGCCGGTGGAGACCTGCTGCTGGGTGTCCGCCAGCCGTGCCTGCTGGGCGAGCATCGCCGCCAGCGCCTGCTGGTAAATGCCCTGGGTCGAAATTCTGCCGCTCATCGTGCCACCGCCCCTATCAGGGTCTGAAACAGCTGGTCGGCCACGCTGACCACCTGCGCCGCTGCCTGGTAAGCCTGTTCGAAGCGCAGCAGGTTGGCCGCCTCCTCATCCAGGTTGACGCCGGACACCGCCAGCCGCGCCTGCTCGGCGTTCTGCAGCAGGATCTCCTCGGCGTCGCGGTTGATCCCCGCGTGCTGAGTGACGGTGCCAACGCTGGCCACCAGCGTTCCAAAGCTGTCGTTGAGGCTGGAGGTGCCGTTGTCGAGCACCGCCAGCGACTGCAGCTCGCTGAGCAGCAGCGCATTACGGTTATCGGCACTTCCCGCGGTATTTGCACTCACGGTGAACGTATCGCCGGCCTGGGGACTGCCGCTGATCTCCACGGCCCAGCCGTTGAAGTTGATTGGATCGCCGCTGGTATAGGGAAGCGGGCCGGTGGCTCCGACCATGTAGGTGTTCGCGTCGATGAACGATATCGTGACGGTGTTGAGCAGGTTGGGATGACTGCTGTCCTCGACGGTACCCGGTGAAATCGATGCGTCGCCGAGGTTGTCGATCGATGTCGAACCAATAACGGCGGCAGCAGCCGCCACCCGGGCCGGGTCGTCGATCCGCAGCTCCATGCCTGCGGCGGCTCCGGCGTTCGGACGCAGCAGGTACTTGTCGCCCGCCGCCGGCGTGCCACCCACTTCGATCGCAATACCGTTAACCAGGAAAGGATCGGCTGCCGTGCCGGACCCGCTCATCGGTACAGCGGCCCTGGTCTCGGAATTCTCCAGCGACCAGGCAGCTCCGTCATAGCGCAGCACGTAGTCATCGGTGGTCAGCGTTGCAATGTCATCGATGCTGACGTTAACCGTTCCGGTGCCGGTATTCGAAGCGGCAGCCTGCATTACCGGCGACCCGGCTGCGAACAGATCGCCTCCCAGGTTGCCGAGCAGGTCGATGCCTGCGCGATGCTGGGCGTTGAGCGTTTCGGCAATCCCGTTAGCCAGTCGTCCCAGCGCATTGCGGGTCGGGTCCAGCACCTCGCGGCGAAAATCGAGCGCGCCGCCGATATTGCCACCAGACAGGCGTGAGGAAATATCCACGTTATTGTCGGTGAAGCGTACGCCCAGACGGGTCGGTTCGAATTCATTGGGCACCGTGGACAGAGACTCCGACGTTGCACCCCGTACGAGAACAAGGCCGTTGCCGATAAACACGTTCAATGCACCGTCGTCCTGGGGCACAGAAGTCACCGAAACATGTTCGTTCAGCTGGGTGAGCAGCAGGTCGCGCTGGTCCAGCAGGTCGGTTGCGCCCTGGGCGTTACTGCCTGCAGCGACTATCTGGCGATTGACCTGTGCGAGGGACTCGGCCAACGCATTGATTTCGGAAACTGATTCGCTTAGGCGGCTGTTAACGTCGCGGTCCAGGGCATTCAGCCGCCCGTCCGCCTGCCCGAATCGCTGCGCCAGGGCCTCCGCCTGGCCGAGAAAGGCCTCCCGGGTTATCAACGCGGAGGGATCGTCAGCAACGGTATCCAGTGCATTGAAGAAATCCTGCAGCATCACCCCCACACTGGTGCCGCCACTGGCGAGCAGGTCATCGACCTGGCCCGACAGCCGGTGAAATGTATCCAGTCGATTGAACGACGACGTCTGCGACTGCACCTGGCCAACCAGGTGCTGGTCGTACACCCGGCGCACGCTGGTAACTTCCGTGCCCTGGCCGCTGAAACCGACGCCCAGCCCAACTCGCGCCGTCAACAGGGCCTGCTGCCGGCTGAAGCCGACCGTATTCGAGTTGGTGATGTTGTGGCTGGTCGTTGCCAGCGCGCGCTGGAACGCGATCAGTCCGGAAACGCCGGTGTTGAGAAAATCGGTCATTGCGTTACTCCCTCGCTATTCCCCGACAGTCAGCCCTGCGCGCGCAGGATGTCGCTGTCGAGGATCTCTCCAATTTTTTCCGCGTAGGCCGGATCGGTGGCATAACCGGCCCGCTGCAGCTCGCGCGCGTAGGCATGCGGGTCGGCGCCGGCGCGAATCGCCTCCCGGTAGCGCGGGTTGCTGCGAATGAAGTCGCCATAATCACGCACCGAATCGCCAATCGAATCGTAGGCCCGGAACCGTGCGGTCACCCGTTCGGCCGCGCCATCGGTAAATTCGAGTGTGCGCTGCGCGACCCGGTCGCCGCGCCAGCCGGCGTCGGCCTTGATACCGAACAGGCTGTTGGCGCTGCTGCCATCCGACCGCTTCATGGTATGCCGGCCCCATCCGCTCTCGAGTGCAGCCTGCGCAATGACAACCTTGTGCGATACGCCCAGCTCTTTCTCGACCTGGCGCGCGAAGGGCATCAGTGCATCGACGAACTCACGCTTGCTGCGCGGGTAAAAATCCGGTGCCGGCGATTTGGCCGTTGGCGCAACGGGCGCAGTCGCCTCGTTACCGCCCAGCTGGCGAACCAGCATTTCCTTGATACCGAGGCCGCGACCCCGGGAAATTTCCAGCGAGACCTGGTCGTCGAACATTTCCATGTACTGCGACTGCTGGTTGCTGTCGAACAGTGAGCTCTTCATGCTCGACTCGCGCATCGTCTTCAGCATCATCTTGGTGAACAGCGCCTCGAACTGGCCGGCCGCCTCGTGCAGGGCGGAGCCGGGACGCCGGCGGGCCTGTCCGCGCAAGTCGGCCAGGCCCTGCATATCGGTATAGATGCCGGCGTAAGCGCTCATCAGATGACAATCAGTTCCGCGTGCAGCGACCCGGCCTGCTTGAGGGCCTCGAGTATCGCGACGAGGTCACCGGGGGCTGCACCGACCTGGTTTACGGCCGTGACGATCTCATTCAGCGTCACGCCGGGCTCGAACAGGAACATGCGCTGCCGCTCCTCGATGATCTCGATGTCGGAACGGTTCACGGTGACGGTGTTGCCCTCGCTGAAGGGTCCCGGCTGGCTGACACCCGGACTCTCGGTAATCGAGACCGTCAGCGAGCCATGCGACACGGCTGCCGGGGAAACGCGGACATGTGAACCGATGACCACGGTCCCGGTGCGGGAATTGACGATGACCCGTGCCGGCGCATCGCCGGGTTTTACCTCGATGTTCTCCAGCACCGACACAAAGCTAATGCGCTGCGCCGTATCGACCGGCGCGGCAATCCTGATCGAGGTCGGATCCATGGCCTGCGCCGTTCCGGCACCGAGCGTCGCATTGACGGCTTCGCTGAGCCGGTTTGCGGTCGTGAAATCCGGAGTGTGCAGGTTGAGGAAGACGGCCGGCAGCGTGGCGAAGCTGGACGGCACCGAGCGCTCCACCGTCGCACCGTTGGGAATTCGCCCCGCGCTGGTCGTGTTGACCGTCACCCGCGAACCGTCGTTGCCCGAGGCGCCAAACCCACTGACCACGACATTACCCTGGGCTATGGCATAGACCTCGCCGTCGGCACCACGCAACGGCGCCATCAGCAGGCTGCCGCCACGCAGGCTTTGCGAATTGCCGATCGAAGACACCGTCACGTCGATCGCCTGGCCGGGCTTGGCAAAAGGCGGCAACGCCGCGTGCAGCGATACCGCGGCGACGTTCTTGAGCTGGGGATTGACGTTTTCCGGCACGGTAACGCCGAACTGCTGCAGGAAGTTCCGCATGCTCTGCACGGTAAACGGCGCCTGGCTGGTCTGGTCGCCAGTGCCTTCGAGACCGACCACGAGGCCGTAGCCGACCAGCTGGTTGGAGCGGACACCGGCGACTGCCGCGAGATCCTTGATGCGTTCCGCCTGTGCGGGCAGCGTGGCGGCCAGCATCAGGGCGATGACAAAGAAGCGTTTGATAGTCATACCGGGTCCTCAGTAAGGCATGATCGGCCGGTTGAAGAACCGCGCCAGCCAGCCCTGCTGGTTGGCGTCGGCAATTGCGCCTTTGCCGCTGTAGACGATCACGGCGTCGGCTACCTTGCTGGAGGCGATGGTGTTGTCGGGGCCGATATCGTAGGGCCGCACGATCCCGGAGATGCGCACGTATTCGACGCCCTGGTTCAGGGTCAGCTGCTTCTGCCCACGGACGTAGAGATTGCCGTTGGGCAGGCGCTGCGCCACCGTGACGGTGATACTGCCTTCCAGCTCGTTGCTCTGGCTGCTGTCGCCGGCGCCGGAAAAACTGTGGCTGCCGTCGACATCCTGCTGCAGCAGCGGAATACCGCTGCTGGTCAGCTCGACACCGAACAGGGTCGGGTTCTGGTTGTCGACCGACGTGTCCTTGCTGGTGCTCGTGCTCGAGCTCTTGCGCGCGGCGGTCTTCTCGACCAGCCGAATGGTAATAATGTCGCCCACCCGCCGGGCGGTGACATCGGAAAACAGTTCGACCTGCTGACCGAGACTCACGATTGCCCCGGGCGTTCGCGGCTGGTCGGACGGCAGCACCGGTTCGGCCGGCTGCCAGACAACCGTGTCCGATTTCGGTGCGGGCAACAGCGAGCAACCCGCCAGCAGCGAAATCGACAGGAGCACGGCAGTGTTTCTGATGAATATCGACATGCTCATGACCTAGACGTTATTGGTGAGGTACTGGAGCATCTCGTCGCTGGTCGCGACGGCGCGGGAGTTGAGCTCGTAGGCCCGCTGCGTCTCGATCATGTTCACCAGTTCGGCAACGACGTTGACGTTGGAGCTTTCCAGGGCGTTCTGCTGCAGCGTGCCCAGGCCGTTCAGTCCCGGGGTGCCGGTCTGGGCCGGCCCGCTGGCGGCAGTCTCCAGGTACATGTTCTGCCCGCGGGACTGCAGCCCGGACGGGTTGACGAAATCGGACAGCTGAATGGATCCCACCTGGATCGGGTCGGGCTGGCCGGCCAGTGAAGCCGAGACCACGCCGTCGTCACCGATGGTTACGGTCTGTGCGTCAGCCGGAATATTAATGCCGGGCTGGACCGGGTAACCGCTCGAGGTAACAAGCTGACCGTCGGCATTGACCTGGAAGGCGCCGTCCCGGGAGTAGGACACGGTGCCGTCCGGCAACAGTACCTGGAAGAAGCCGCGCCCGGTAATCGCCACGTCCAGGGCATTGTCGGTCTGGGAGATGGCACCCTGGGCGAATGTCTTGGCGGTGGCGACGATCCGTACACCGGTACCTAGCATCAGCCCCGACGGCAGCTGCGTCTGCTCGCTGCTCTGGCCGCCGGCCTGGCGGACATTCTGGTAGACGAGATCCTCGAACATCGCCCGCCCGGTCTTGAAACCGGTGGTGCTGGCATTGGCCAGGTTGTTCGAAATCACCGATATCTTGGTCTGCTGGGCATCGAGTCCGGTCTTGGCGGCCCATAGCGCGGTATTCATTGTGTCCTTACTCCTGTGATCAGCTTAGCTGCATCAGCCGTGCCGCAGTCGCGGCGTTGGTGTCTGCGGTTTCCATGAGCTTGACCTGCATCTCGAAGCTGCGGGTCAACTCGAGCATGGAGATCAGCGATTCGACGCCATTGACGTTGCTGCCTTCCAATACCCCGGACATCAGTCTTACCGAGGCATCGCTCTCCGGCGCGGAGCCGTCACGCATGCGTATCAGCCCATCATCGTCCTTGCGCATCAGCGCCGGGTCGGGGTTTACCAGCCGGATCCGGTCGACCGTGGCCAGCGTATTGGCGGTCTGGCCGAGCGGCACGATGGAAATGCTGCCGTCGTCGCCGATCTCCAGCTTCTGGAATGGCGGCACCGCAACCGGGCCGCCTTCGCCCATGATCACCTGCCCTGCACCGTTGGTGAGCACACCGCCAGCGCCCAGGCGCAGGTCGCCCGCCCGCGTATAGGCTTCACCGCCGTTGGCGTCCTGCACTGCGATCCAGCCGTTACCCTGTACCGCAACGTCGAGCTGACGTCCGGTTTGTTCCATCGGGCCAGGCTCCGCATTGAATCCACCGGATTCCTTCACCGCGTTGACGCGGCTGCTATAGCCCGGACCGCGGACCGGCATGCTTTCCACCGCAGTCAGGTCGGCACGAAAGCCGTGGGTGCCGGCATTGGCGAGGTTATGGGCGTTGACCGTCTGTGCCAGCATCGCCTGCTTGGCGCCGGTCATGGCCACGTAAAGCATTTTATCCATCGTTTAAACGCTTACCGGAGGTTGATGATGGTTTGAGTGACCGTGTCGGCCGTCGAGATCATCTGCGCGTTCGCCTGGAAGTTGCGCTGCGCCGTGATCATCTGCACCAGCTGGGCGGTGAGATCGACATTCGACTGTTCCAGGGAGCCAGACTGAATAAGGCCCATCGAACCCTTGCCAGCCTCGCCGCGCAGGGGCGGACCCGAAGAAAAGGTTTCGCTCCAGGTGCTGTCGCCGAGACTCTGCAGGCCCTGGAAGTTCGAGAAGTTGGTCAGCGCGATCTGGCCGAGCGACTGGGTGCGGCCATTGGTGTAACGCGCCAGCACCCGGCCGGAGCCATCAATGTCGACGCCGGTGAGCCGGCCGACGTTCAGACCGTCCTGGGTCAGTGTGTTGACCACGAACTCGCCGCCGTACTGCGTCGACAAGGAAAAATCGTAGTCCATCACCAGCGGATCGGCGCCGTTGCCAGGATCGTAGCTGGGCATGCTGATGGAGCCGGCGGCTGGATTCAGCAACGTGCCGTTACTGGAAAATTCCAGCGTGTTCGCGCCACCGACAGGATTGTCATCGACATAAAGCCGGGCATCCCAGAAATTCGGCGTCGCGGTGCGGCCAAAGTAAAGGGTGGCGGTGTGCTCGGTGCCTAGCGAATCGTAAATCGTAACCGAAGTCGTGTGGTTGAAGGTCGACGGGTCGTCGGGATCGAATGGCCCTACAGGAACGTCGTTTTCGGTCGGCAAGTTGACGCCCACCTCGACGCCGGTCGTCGGCGTCGGCTGGCTGGCCGACGTTACCAGGCGCAGGTCTTCCAGCGCGCCGACGTCGAAGATGCCCGAACCGGCATCCGGATAAACCTGCAGACGCTGGTTGGCGCTGTTGATCACGTAGCCTTCGCTATCGACGCCAAAGGCCCCGGCGCGGGAATAAACCAGACCCCCGCCGTCACTCAGGGTGAAAAAACCGTCGCCGGTAATCGACAGGTCCAGGGGGCTGCCGGTGAAGTCGATGGCGCCCTGGCCGAAGCGCTGAGTTTCGGCTGCAAGCTGCACGCCGTCACTCAGGACATCGGAAAATTCCGAGCGAAACTGCTTGAAGCCCAGCGTCGAGGCGTTGGCAATGTTGTGGGCCGTGACGCTGAGGTCTGCGGATGCGGCATTCAGGCCGCTCAGTGCGATACGAAATGGCATTGCTTAGTCTCCTGCCTTATCGAATTTCGAGAATCTGGGAAAAACTGATCTGGCCGCCACCTGCCAGGTTGAGCACCGGGAGCTGACCGCCGCCACCGAGGGTGACGCTGCGCACCTGGTCGGCCAGCAGCACGCGACCGGCCTGGCCTTCGCCGTCGATAGCGATGTTGGCGCTGATTGAATATTCGCCTGCAGGCGCCGGATGGCCGGTCTCATCGACACCGTCCCAGATGAAGGACTGGCGACCGGCGGCCATCGCGCCGTAGTCGATGCGTCTCACGAGCTGGTTCGCGGAATCGCGCACTTCGAGCACGACACCGGTGGCACCTGCCGGCACATCGATGGCGCCCTCAACCGTCCCGCCAGTTTCGAGACTGGCCGAAGGCAGCTCGGCAAACACCGTCTGACCCACCAGCGAAGCCGACTCGAGCACCTGGCTGGAGAACATCGATTCCGCCAGGCTGTCCAGCGACGACTGCAGCCCGCTGACGCCCTCGGCAGTTTCGAACTGGGCGAGCTGCGAAAGAAATTCACCGCTTTCCATGGGCTGGAAAGGGTCCTGGTACTGGAGCTGCGTCATCATCAGGGTCAGGAAAGTATCTTCTGACTCTGTGGTGCTGGTGCGTGACGAACCGGACGAATCCAGTGTCAGGCCCAGGGAGCTCAGATCGACGTCGTTGCTGATTGCCATGGTTTAACCTTTAACCTGTTACTCGTTAGCGGCCGACATTGAGCGTACGCAGCAGGAGTTCCTTGGTGGTATTGAGGATCTCCAGGTTGTTCTGGTACGAACGGGATGCCGACATCATGTTCACCATCTCCTCGACGGAGTTGACGTTTGACCGGAAGACATAGCCCTCGGGATTGGCGCTCGGGTGGCCGGGGTCATAGTGTTTCAGTGGTTCCGCGCCGCTGGTCGTGATCTGCGACACGCGTACCCGAGCCGACGCGGCGTCGTCCTCGAAAGGCTTCATCCAGGTGCTGAATACCGGCTGACGGGCCCGGTAAACCTTGTCGGGGCTGTCGGCGACGGCATCGGCGTTGGCCAGGTTGCTGGCGGTAACGTTGAGCCGCACCGACTGGGCCGCAATCCCGGACCCGGCTATCTCAAAAACCTTGAACATCGACATCAGCGTAATCCTCCGGTGATGGCATCGGACAGGCCGCGAATCTTCCCGTCCAGGAACATCAGGCTCGCCTGGAAACGAATCGCGTTATCCGCGAAGGCGGCCTGTTCGAACTGGGGTTCGACGGTGTTGCCGTCGAGCGTTGGCTGCAGCGGCGTGCGGTACTTCAGGTCCGGTGACACTGCCGACGCCACTCCCTGCAGGTGACGTGGATTGGTGCGATAGGTCCTGATAGAACCGCCCTGCTCCTGGCGCAGCGCCTCGCGAAAATCGATATCGCGGGCCTTGTAACCCGGGGTGTCGGCGTTGGCGAGATTCGAGGCGATCACCTGGATTCGCCGGCTGCGTACCGCCACTGCCTGCGGGTGCAGTCCCAGTGCGTTGTCAAAACTGAATGCCATGTTCGTTCGTGCCTCCGTGCAGTCACCCGGCATTCAGCAAGAAGCGTGCCAGCATAAAAACCGGCAAAAAGCACGACGCGAGTGCGGAAAAGCGGCAAGTCCTCGCCGCCCGATGCGGTAAACCGGCGCCGGTTCGCCGGCCAAACCGCAATAATCCGGGACAAATAGTCTTGGCATGGCTGTTGCATCGAAATTCCCGGACCAGCGCGAAGGAACACGCAATGAAGACAACCCGGCCAGCAGCCAACGCAAAGAACCGGCGCAAGACCCCGCCGCCGCTTACCTCTCAGCCCCGCGGCCTGTCGCGTTGCTCAGAATCACCGGTAAAGCAGTGCGCACCGCGCTCCTGATCCTGTTGATCCTGCCGTTGACGGCAGGTGCCACAGTCTGGCAGCCGTTGGACGATATCCGCGAGGCAGCGGAGTCGTTTGCCCGGTCAAAACAGCCCGGTTCAGCGCGGGACTACCGTGCCGGAGCGCTGGATGACCGGCTGAAACTGAAAGCCTGCGATGCAGCCCTCGAAGCTTTTCTGCCGCCGGGCAGCCGCCCGGGCAATAACCTGACCGTTGGCGTTCGCTGTGCCGGGAGCGCGCCGTGGAAAGTGTTCGTGCCGGTGCGTTCGACGCTGACCGGCCACGTGCTGGTCAGCCGTAAACCGTTGCCACGCGGACACCGTATCGGACCTGGCGACCTGGCGTCGCTCGAAACCAATCTCGACCGGCTGCCTTATGGCTATTTCACCGATCCGGCACTGGCCACCGGCCAGGTGCTCAAGCGCCCTGTCGCGGCCGGCGCGGTCATCATCCCGCCCATGCTGGGCCGGGCGCGCACCGTTCGACGGGGCCAGACGGTCACGCTGGTCGCCAGCGACCCTGGCATCCGCATCCAGGCCCCCGGGCGGGCGCTCATGGATGGTGCGGTGCAACAACGAATACGGGTCGAAAATCTCTCGTCGGGACGGGTAGTTGAAGGCATCGTACGCTCCGCGGAGCAGGTCGAGGTGCTGATGCGCTAAAGGTTTCCGCTCACCTGCCGTTATGAGTCCTGATAGAAGGGAGTAACCGGAGTGGGAACCCAATGAATCCGAAAATAAACGGCGTATCGGGTAATTCACCGCGGGTCGAAAGCGGCCAGCGGTCAACCGAGGTGCGCCAATCCGGTACGGACTCAGCGGCAAAGCCGGCGGCCGACCAGGTCAGCCTAACCGGCTCGGGCCAGCTGATGGTCCGGCTGGAAAAGATCTTGTCGGACCTGCCGACGGTCGACCGAGAGCGCGTCGAAACCATCAAGCGCGCAATCGCCGACGGCACCTATTCGGTCAACGCCGAAAAGGTCGCGGCAGAAGTCATTCGAATGGAGATGGACCTCAACAGGGTGTAAAAAAAATGGACTGGACTGTTTGCTCTCACACGCTCAGTGACCTGATCGATCGCGAACTCGACCTCACCGTTCAGCTGGGCCAGGCCCTGGCCGGCGAACGCGATGCGCTGGAAGTCGTCGATCCGATCGCCCTCGACCGGGCAACCGCCTGGAAACAGAAATGCGTCGAACACCTCGACGATATCGACGCCGAACGGCGCCACATGTGTTCCGCGCTGGGACTGGCACCGGACCGCGCCGGGATGGAACGCCTGCTGCTGCAGGCAGACCCGGAGGGCAGCCTGGCGAACCGCTGGCAGCTTTTGCTCAGCCAGCTGGAGGCCTGCCGCAGCGTCAACACAGAGAACGGAAGCCTGGTGCGGCTGCAGAAGGGCCGCGTGACGGATGCACTCGGTATTCTGCGTGGCGAACCTGCTAACAACGCAGTTTACGGCGATGACGGTGAAGTTGACGAAACCTCCGGCAACCACGTTCACGCCGAGATCTGATCCGCTTCAGTTTTCACGCACCGGGCCGATATTTCGCTTGACGACTTTCCGTCGCGACGCCGGATTATGTCCAGCCGCGACGCACTGAAACAGATTCGGGCGAATGAGGAATAACACGTGGATCTAGCGACGCTGATTGGTCTGGTCGGGGCGGTCGGCATCATTGTCGTAACCATCGCGCTGGGCGGCGCAGCGATGGTTTTCATCAATGTTCCCTCCCTGCTGATCGTGCTGGTGGGGACGATTCTCGTCGTCATGATGAAGTTCAGCCTGAAGCAGTTTCTCGGTGCCGGCGTCATTGCGGTCAAGGCTTTCATTCACAAGGCATCCGACCCGGTAGAACTCATCGATAAAGCCGTGGAGCTTGCCCAGACGTCCCGTCAGGGCGGCCTGCTCTCGCTCGAGAACGCCGAGGTTCCGGATCCCTTCATGAAGACCGGCATCAACCTGATAGTCGACGGCCATGAGCCGGACATGGTGCGCGCAGTCCTCGCAAAGGACCTGACGCTGACGGTCGAGCGGCACACCACCGGACGCAACATCTTCAAGGCGATTGGCGACGTCGGCCCGGCAATGGGGATGATCGGCACGCTGATCGGCCTGGTGCAGATGCTCTCGGTCATGGATGACCCGAAACAGATCGGTCCGGCCATGGCCGTGGCCCTGCTGACCACGTTGTATGGCGCCATACTCGCCAACGTCCTGGCCATTCCGGTTGCCGACAAGCTGGGATTGCGCAGCGAGGAAGAGCGGCGCTCGAAGTCGCTGGTCATCGACGCGCTGATGGCTATTCTGGAGGGTCAGAATCCCAAGGTCATCGAGGGCATGCTGCAGAACTACCTGCCGCGCTCGAAACGCACGCTGGAAGCTGAAGCGGCAGCAGCAGCAGGCTGATGGACGACGAACTTCCACAGGAAGAGGCAGAAGCAGGTGCGCCGGCATGGGTAATGACCTTCGCCGACCTCATGTCGCTGCTCATGTGCTTTTTCGTGCTCATGCTCGCCTTCTCCGAGATGGATGCCCAGCGATTCAAGCTGCTGTCGGGCTCCATGCGCGACGCCTTCGGCGTGCAGGCGGAGATCGAGGCCAAGATGATGCCCAAGGGGACCAGCATCATCACCAAGGAATTCAGGCCCGGCCGGCCGCAGCCTACGCCACTGCGCACGGTGCGCCAGTTCACGGTCAATTCAAACCGCAATACGCTCGATATCCTGGGCAAAGGCGAAGGCGACGGCGAAGGTCCCAGCATCGAGGACCTCAAGCGGGACGTGGAACGGATCCGGGCAACGCTGGACCAGGAAATCCAGGACCGCCAGCTCGATGTCGACCTGGAAGGTTCGCGTATCGTCATCCGGATCAACGAGCAGGCCTCATTCGCGTCCGGTTCGGCGCAGGTCAAGTCACCCTTCGTGCCGGTCCTGGAGAAGATACGCGGCCTGCTCGGCACGCTGGACGGCGTGGTCATGGTGGCGGGACATACGGACGACGTGCCGATACGCACGGCACGATTTCGATCCAACTGGGAGCTGTCGGCGGCTCGCGCCGTGTCGGTGGCCCACGAGCTGATGACCGGTGGCTCGATAGCGCCGGAGCGCATGGTAATTACCGGGCACGCCGACACGATTCCCCGCGCCGACAACGACACGGTGGAAAACCGGGCCCGGAACCGGCGTGTCGAGATAACCGTGATCCGCGGTGAAGCGGACCGCCACACGGAATTGGACACGAGCGATGAGTCCACAGGAGCAGAGTCATGAACCGAGACAGGCGCCAGAGTTTTCGTATCGATAACCCGGTGGCCCTGGTGTACCAGGTGGTTTCCGAACAGGACGTGAAACGCAATGCCGCCAACATCCAGGACGGGGGCTTCCTGCCGGGCGGCGTATCGGCAACCCTGTTTGGCATGGAAGCCGAACTCAAGGGACGAATTAACCGGGTGCGCCGCAAGTCGGTCGAAGTTGCTCAGTCTCTCGAGCTGCTGAACAACAAGCTCAATGCACTGATAAACCTGATGCCCCTGCTACAGGAACAAGAGGAAAATATACTCGAACAACCGATGCGCAAGACCAACGTCAGCGCAACGGGCATCGCCTTCGTAAACGAGGAAGCGCTGGAGGAAGGAGCCTACCTGTACCTGCGGCTGGTGCTCGCTCCCGATTACTACTACGTAGCCGCCTACGCAAAGGTTATCCGCAGCGAACCCATGCGAAATCCGCGCGACGGCTTTCGCTACCGCATCGCGGTCGACTTTACGCTGATCTCAGACCAGCACCGGGAACTCCTGGTGAAGTACACGATGAGCCGGGAGCTCGCGATGTTGCGCGCGCGGCGGGTAGCGGCCGAGGCGGAAGAAGCAGAGGAGCCTGTTACGGGCTGACACTGAACACCACGACGACGCATGGAGGCGAAGTCATGAGCATAGATTCGAGGCTTGCAGCAAAGCTGGCACGGGTAAAGGGGCTGCCCAGCCCGCCACGGGTGGCGATGCGGATCATCGAGGCGGCCCGCGATCCTGACATCAGCCTGGCCAAGGTGGCCGAGGTCGTGACCGCCGACCCGGTTATCAGCGCCAAGATCATGCGCATGGCCAATTCCGCGGCCTACACGACCCGGGGCAACTGCACGACGCTGCGCCGCGCCCTGCTGACCCTGGGCCTCGATGCAACGCTGATTGTTGCCCTGAGCTTTTCGCTGGTAATTTCGCTGAAACGCGACAAGAGCGCAGGACTGGACCACGATTATTTCTGGCGCCGCTCCCTGATGGCCGCGACGGCGGCTGCGGCCCTGGCCAACGCTTTGAAGCGCACCGACGGCGAGGCGCTGTTTCTCGCCGCGCTGCTCCAGGATATCGGGATGCTCGCGCTCGACAAGTGCGAACCCTCGGTCTATTCCGGAGCGGGTGACCTGCAGCGGGACCACCTGGCGCTGTCGGAATTCGAGGTCGGGCAGCTGGGCTGCGACCATGCCGATGTCGGTGGCTGGCTGCTCGATCGCTGGAAGCTGCCGCAGGAGCTGGTCGAAGCTGTCATCAGCAGCCATGACCGGCGGGTGTTTGCGGACGACGAATTCGCCCGCTGTGTGGCCCTGTCCGGTCCGCTTGCCGATGTCTGGCTGGCCAGCGACTGGAACCATTCCTTTCGCCAGCTGGTCTCGATGGCGGTCGACCGGCTCGGACTCGATGACACCCAGCTCTGTATCGTCCTCGACAGCCTGCGCAGCCGGATCCCGGAAACCGAATCCATGTTCGAAAAGGACCTGTTGCACCCCGAGACCGGTTTCGCCGCGCTGGAGGAAGCCCGCGAGCTGGTCATGGAACGCAGCGTATTCCCGGCGAATAACGAAAGGGCCGTCGGCGAGCAAACCCACGCCCCGGTAACACTGCTGCGCCTGCAGCACCGCACCGAGCTGAATGAAATCCTGCTCAAGGAGTTCCAGACCGCGCGTGCCGCCGGCGTCCCCGTGGGGGTCGTCATGGCAGGCATCGACAGCCTGGATCACGTGATCGAGAAGCACGGCACCGACACCGCCGACCGGCTGCTGCGCGAGGCTGCGCGTGTCATGCTGGCGCAGCGTGGCTCGCGGGTAGTGGGCCAGTACAGCCGCAACGAGATCATCGTGTTGCTGGAGAACTGCAATCACGAGGCAACGCGCCTGGCGGGGCGACGGATCCTGCGCGAGTTCCGCAGCGTGCTGGAGCGATTCTCGGGAGAAAATAACGTCCAGGTATCGCTCGCTCTCGGGGTTGCCGCGATGGACGAGGATCACAGTTTCGACAACCTGGCATCGCTACTGAGCGCCACCCAGTCGGCGCTGGCCAACGCCCGCTTCGGCAGTCTCGCGACCGCCGGGGAATTGAGTGAGCCTGCTGAAAACTAGCCGCTAGTCCGGGTTACCGACCGGACCGATCCGGTTTCGGCCGTTCTCCTTGGCCTGGTAGAGGGAATCGTCGGCTGCTCCCAGCAGTTCCAGCACGCCGGGAATACTGCCATCCGGGCGCGGCACCGAGGTGGCGATGCCGGCGCTGATCGTCAGCACACCCTGGGATGCGCTGCGGTGCTCGATGGCCCGCGACGCGACGGAACGCCGAATCCGCTCAGCAACCGCCAGAGCACCGTCGGCACCCGTTTCCGGCAGCAATACGAGTATCTCCTCGCCGCCATAGCGAAACGCCTTGTCGATCACGCGGATGCTGCCCGTTACTTCGCCGGCAATGTCCCTGAGGGCCCGGTCGCCACGCGGGTGGCCATAGGTGTCGTTGTATGCCTTGAACCGGTCGACATCGAGCAGGATCACCGAATAGGTGCGCTTGTAACGCGACGAACGCTGGTGAGCAATCGCCATCGCCTCTTCCATCGCGCGGCGGTTACCGATACCGGTGAGCGGATCCGTCCTGGACAGCGCCTCCAGTTGCTCGACCGTCGCCTCCAGCTCGGCAGTGCGTTCCGCCACCTGTGCTTCCAGGCTGCGCTGGTAGCGCTCGATCTGGTCGATGTGGGCCCGCATCATGTCGGTTTGCGTCACCACGCCCGATACGCCGCCTTCGTCGTCGACGACAACGAGCCGGCGAATCTGTCGCTCGGACATCAGCTGCGACGCGGTATCGATACCGCGGTCTTCTTCGATACTGATCAGCGGGGCAGACATGATGTCGCCGGCAGTCGCACCGGTTTTTCCTGCAGCAAGCTCGCGGACCAGGTCACGCTCGCTGACCAGGCCAACCGGGCGTCCATCGTCGATGACCACAACGCACGAATGACGTTTCGATGCCATTTGCGCCGCGACATCGGCAACAGGAACAGAACTCAAGATGCACTGGGCCCCTGGACTCATCCACCGCGCGACGGGCGGCGCTCCCCCTGCCTCGTTATTGTCTGCCACTGGCCACTCCATTCTCACCGGCGCAGCCATTGTAACGGCAAGACGGCCCGGGGGTTAGCGGACCGACCGGCTCAGCCAGACCAGGGCGATGAAATCGTAGACGGCGTGACAGACGACCGGCGCCAGCAGCCCGTCCGTGAGGAGAAACAGGGCGCCGAGATAGAGTCCGATGATCGTCGCGACGACCGCATAAGCCAGCGAGACCGCGTGGGCGAGTCCGAACAGCACCGATGCCGCCAGCAGGGCCTGGAACTCACCGGCGAACCCGGCAATGAATACCTGCAGGAAACCGCGAAACAGTGCCTCCTCGCAGAGGCCTGCGAGGAACGCCACCAGCGCAAAGCCCGCCCAGCCGGTATCCCTGAAAAAATTAGCGACAAACTCCCGCGCCTCGGCGGTCGGGCGTCCCAGCGGATGCTGCGGGTGCTGCAGCCCCCACCAGAGCAATCCCACCATGGGCATCACGGCGAGTAACCCGATGGCGGTCGACCCGGAGCCGGGCGCAAGGCTTGCCAGCGGGTCGATGCCAGCCAGCCATCCGGCCGCATAAGCGATTACCAGCAAGGCCGCTTCGAAGGCGCAGGCCAGCGCCAGTGCCCGGCCTGCTGTCAGGCCCGGGTTGCTGCTCACGCAGCAGCCTCCATCCAGACCATGACTTTTTGTTCGATCACCCCGTTGCGGGCAAAATTGACCAGGCGCGAACGAACCGTGCCGTTGGTCTCCTGTCCCTTGCACAACACCAGCGCGCCCTGGCCGTTGGTTACATCGACCGCCAGCACCATGCCGTCGACGAGTTGATTTACGTCGATTTCGCGAGCTTCGCGCTGAGCCTCGCTACCCAGGACGGCTTCGAATGCAGTCAGCACCTCGGGATCGTAGCGATTCGTTCGCAGCCGCAGTTCTTCGAAAGCCTTGCTGCTGGCAACGCCCGCCACTTCGAGACGCTCGAAATCGAGCACGGCCTTAAGGATTCGTGCACCGACTGGTGCGTCGGGCTGGTCGGCGAAAGTCACGTTCTGGTGCCGGACAGCTTCGGAGATTTCCTCGAGCCTCGGGATCCTGCACAGCAGGTCGGCGGCAACGGCCGGGTGCTGGTCGAACAGCGCCTGGTCCGGATCCGCGAGTTTCTCACCGGCGATCACCGAATTGAGTACCTCGTCGGGCACCGTGACGCAGCCTATCTGCGACAACGTCGCCATGGTTTCAAATCGCCACAGGTCCGGCAAGCCAAGCTGGCTGGCTATTGCTGCGACGTGGGTACGAATCCGGGTGGTCCGGCCAAAAGCGCCCGGATTGACCAGCGCCAGCACGTCGGCCAGCACCTGGATTGCGCCCTGCAGCGTATTTTCGAGCAGATCGCGCTCGGCGATGATCAGCCGGTGCTGCTCGAGCGCCGCTTCGACCGAGCTCCACAGCTTGTCGGGCGGGCACGGCTTGTTGAGAAACCGGAAGATATCGCCCTCGTTGACGGCATCGATTGCCGTTTGCTGATCCGAGTTACCCGTTAACATCATTCGCACGGTTTCCGGGCTACGCTGCTTGACCTCCGCGAGCAGCTGGACACCCGTCATTTCCGGCATGCGCATGTCGCTGACAATAACGGCGTAGTCGCCGCCGTCGTCGATCTGTTTCAGGGCTTCGGTGGGCCCCAGCGCGGTGTCGATAGCGAGCTTTTTACGCAGGGCGCGACGGCAGGCGTCGAGGACCGGTTTTTCGTCGTCGACAAACAACACTTTCGGGTTCATCCCATGATCTCCTGCGCCTGATCGAACCAGCGCTGGCAGGGCTTCAGGCCGACGCGCTCGAGATACTCAGTATCGAAGCTCGTGTCCTCGAGCCCCGTTCGCGCACGAACCGCATGACTCAGCTCGTTGGCAAGATAGACCGCGGTAAGCGGCGAAAACGTCTCGCCCGCACCCCGCGCAGGGGCATGGTGAAACGCCGCAGCTTCGACAATCGGGTTGGGCAGGCCCCATAACCCGAGCAGGTAGGCGCCAACCTCGTTGTGGGTCTGACCGAACACCTCGTTCTCGCACTCCCAGTTAGGCCTGCCGCTGTCTTTCTCGAGTTGGAGCACCTGCGCGTACTTGTCGTCGAACTGCGAAGCCAGCACGAGGCGGCCGATGTCGTGCAGCATCCCGGCCATTTGCGAGTAGTCGATAATTTTGCGTGGCTGGCCGTTGTCTTTCGCCAGCGCCTTGGCCAGCGCCGCAACCCGGGCGCTGTGATCCCACAGCTGCTCGATATCCAGCGCAGCTCCCGTATCGACACTGGAAAACACCTTGGCCGACAGCACCAGGCTGCGCACGGCATCGATGCCGAGGATCGCAGCGGCCTGGGCCGGGCTTTCGACGTGACGGCTCAGACCGAAAAACGCCGAGTTGACCACCTTGAGGACTTTTGCCGTCATCGCAACGTCCTTACCGATGATCTCGCCGATATCGGTCAGTGGCTTCTCGTCCCGCACGGCCTCCATCACTTCCGTGTAAAGGGTCGGCAGGCTCGGCAGCGATCCCATTTCTGTAACCAGGGACTGCAGGGTTTCGTCGTTCAGCAGGTCACGGAGGGTGCAGGCCCGGTCGATTGTGGCCTTGACGGTCTCCGCATCACAGGGTTTGGCCAGGTACTGGTGGGTCGCGCCGATGCATTCCAGCACCATTTCCATGTCCGCGTGACCGGATAATGCGATTCTTACCGTGTTCGGGTGACTCTTCTTGATTTTCGTCAGCAGCTGCACGCCATCCATACCCGGCATGCGCATGTCGCTGACGATGACATCGCACGGCGAATCCTCGAGCTCCCCGAGCGCGGCCTCGCCGCTCGGCAGGAACGTCATGTCCCACTCGTTGCGCAAGCCTCGCAGCATCCGGCGCAGGCCGGTAAGCACCATGGGCTCATCGTCGACAAAAAGGATTCTCTTCATGCAATTTCCCCGGTTTTTCGGTCTTGTGCCGCCAGCGGCAAGCTGACGATAAAAGTGGTACCCACTCCCGACTCGGTTTCGAACGACAGCTCGCCACCGTGCTTTTCAACCACGGCGGAATAGGCCAGGGCCAGCCCCTGCCCGCTGCCACGGCCTACTTCCTTGGTTGTAAAAAAGGGCTCAAAAATCTTGCCGCGGACGTGTTCCGGAATACCGGTACCCGTATCCGTCAGCCGCAGTTCGACGCTCTCACTGCCGGCGGCCGTGGAAATGGTGATCTTGCCGCGCTCGCCCGAATCGCCTTTTGCATCGGCAATTGAGTGCGCCGCGTTAATCAGCAGGTTCAGCACGACCTGGTTGAGCTCGCGGGGGAAGCAGGAGACCGGTGGCAGCTCCGGATCGAGACTGGTCTCGATCTCAGCGTGGTATTTCCACTCGTTGGCGGCAACGGTAACGGCGTTGGTGATCAGGCGATTGAAATCGACCTGTTCTTTCTGGCCGCCTCCGCCCGGATGGGAGAACTCTTTCATGGCGCGCACGATGTCGGCAATGCGGCGTATCCCGTCCATCGACTGCGCCAGCGCCTGGGGAACTTCGTCCACCAGGAATTCCCGGTCGGCAGCGTCACGGGCCTCGTTTAAACGGGACCGCTGTTCATCGCTCAGGCTGCCCCCCTCGAGCAACTCGCTGTAAACGTTTTCCAGCTGCAGGAGGTCATCGAAGGCTTCTTTGAGAAATGTCGTGTTATCGGACACGAACTGTGCGGGTGTGTTCACTTCATGAGCGATACCGGCGGCCAGGCGGCCCACGGCCTCGAGACGCTGTGACTCGCGCAGCTGGACCTCCATCTTGTTCCGTTCGGTAATGTCGGCCCCGATCACCAGGCAACCGTTCAGGCGCTCTTCGCTGTCGCGGACCGGGATGACCGTCATTCCGATCGTGGCTTCGGTGCCGTCATGGCCTGCAAACTGCAGGTTGTCCAGTCGCCTGGCCTCGCAGTCTTCGAGACACTGATCGATGGCATCTGCCAGCAGCAGCGTATCGCCGCTCCAGCCACAGTCCGCAACGCGCTTGTCGCGGGCGTCTGCGTAGGGAATGCCGCTGGCCCGCTTTGTCGCCCGGTTCCACATGGTGATCACACCCTGGTTGTCCACGCCTATCAGGATCGAGGGAATCGAGGCAATGACCTGGTTCGTGCGCGTGACTTCGTTGGCGAGCCGAACCGCCTGCGACCGGGCTTCGGCTTCGGCCTGCTCGAGTTCGCGGGTGCGCAAGGCAACGAGACGCTCAGCCCGATCGACCGTCCCCGCTACGACTCGATCGCCGAGGCTGCCGGGTGGCTCGATGGCCGCGAGTTGGGAATCTTGCTCAGCCACGAAGGTTCATCCCGGTTCTACCCATTGCGGATCATCAC
>JAHEKH010000172.1 GCA_024638445.1 Gammaproteobacteria bacterium
TCGCCTGTACTGTCATGACGGCTCCGTAACTCTAGTCGAGTGTGTCGATGACCCGGCGGACGGTCTCGAAAGTCTTCGTGATGTCGCCGGGTTTCGAATTGAGGAAGGGCGAGAACTGCAGTGTGTCCATGCCGTTACGGACCACCAGGTCTTCGTCCCAGAAACAGCGCTTGTGCGCCTCGATGCCGCGGGCGCCTGGCGCACCGGGCCGTGGTGCCATTTCCACGGCACCCATCAGCCCGAAGTTGCGCACATCGATGACGTGCTCGTGATCGGCCAGGCTGTGCAGGGCATCGGCGAAGTGACCCTCGAGCGCGAGCGCCTGCTCGAAAATTCCCTCGTCGCCGTAGACCTGCAGCGCCGCGATGCCGGCGGCCGCGGCAACCGGGTGACCGGAATACGTGTAACCGTGAAACAGCTCAATCATGTGTTCCGGCCCTTGCATAAAGGCGTCGTAGATTTCGTCACGCACCAGCACCGCGCCCATCGGGATCACGCCGTTGGTCAGTCCCTTCGCGGTCGTAATGATGTCGGGCATGACGCCGAACCGGTCGGCACCGAACGGTGCGCCGATCCGGCCGAACGCGGTAATGACTTCGTCGAACACCAGCAGGATGCCGTGACGGTCGCAGATCTCTCGCAGCTTTTCGAGATAACCGACCGGTGGCGGCAGGATGCCCGTTGAGCCGGCGACCGGCTCGACGATGACCGCGGCAATGTTGCCGCCGTCGTGCAATGCCGCCAGACGTTCCAGCTCTTCGGCGAGATGTGCGCCGTGCTCCGGCTGGCCACGGCTGAACGCGTTGTGTTCGGGATCGTGGGTGTGCGGCAGGTGGTCGACACCCGGAATCAGGTTGGCCGAGAACGCCTTGCGGTTTGGCGCCATGCCGCCGACCGAGATGCCGCCGAAATTCACGCCATGATAGCCGCGCTCGCGGCCGATCAGCCGGGTGCGGTGACCCTCGCTACGGGTCCGGTGATAGCCCAGCGATATCTTGAGTGCCGTATCGACTGCCTCGGACCCCGAATTGGTGAAAAAGCAGTGGTTGAAGCCGTCGGGCGCCATCTCGACCAGGCTGCCGGCCAGCTCGATGGCCTTGTCGCTGGTCGCCTGGAAGCCCATGCAGTAATCCATCCGGGCGACCTGTGCCTGCACCGCCTCGACAATTTTTGGATGGCAGTGACCGAGACCAGAGGTCCACAGGCCGGAGAAAGCGTCGTAAACACGACGCCCGTCGCTGGTCGTGTAGTAATGGCCGCTGGCACCCGTGATGACTCGCGGTTTTTTCTTGAAGTCACGATTGGCGGTAAACGGCAGCCAGTAGGCTTCAAGCTGCCTGTTGCTCAGGCTCATACGTTTTCCGTTTTGTTCATACGCTGTTAATGGCAGTTTAAACCCCGTTCCGGGTATTAACCACACCGGGAAATAATGGCGCTAAGCTATTGATTGGTAAAAGCCCATTTGCCAGAATGAGTCATCGAAAAAATGCCAGGGGTCGACAATGCAGAAAGTGAAATGTGGCCTGATCCAGATGTCGCTGAAAGGCGACACCTCGATGGCGCCGGAACAGATCCGTGACCGCATGATCGAGGCGCATATCCCGTACATCAAGGATGCCGCCGACCAGGGCGTGCAGGTGCTGTGCTTTCAGGAGGTCTTTACCCAGCCCTATTTCTGCCCCGGGCAGGATCGAAAGTGGTACGCGGCGGCGGAACCGATTCCCGACGGCTACACCACCCGGCTGATGCAGGAGTATGCCAGGAAGCACAACATGGTCATCGTCGTGCCGATTTACGAAGAAGCCATGACCGGGGTTTATTACAACACCGCGGCGGTGATCGATGCTGACGGCCAGTATCTCGGCAAGTACCGCAAGACCCATATCCCGCAGGTCGACCCGGGTTTTTATGAGAAGTTTTTCTTCAAGCCGGGCGACCTCGGTTACCCGGTATTCAACACCGCTTACATCAAGCTCGGCGTTTACATCTGCTACGACCGCCACTTCCCGGAGGGCTGGCGGGCGCTGGCGCTCAACGGCGCGGAGTACATACTCAATCCCTCGGCGACCGTGGCGGGCCTGAGCAAGTACCTGTGGGAACTGGAGCAGCCGGCTTCGGCGGCGGCCAACGGTGTGTTCATCGGCGCCATCAACCGCATCGGCAAGGAAGAACCCTGGGCCGACAAGATGGGCGAGTTCTACGGTTCCAGCTATATCGTCAATCCGCGTGGCCAGATCGAGGCGCAGGCCAGCTACGGTGACGACGAGCTGCTGGTGCACGAGATCGATCTCGGTATGGTGCGCGAGGTTCGCAACACCTGGCAGTTTTTCCGGGACCGTCGTCCCGAGACCTACGGACCGCTGACCGACAATTCCTGAAACAGCCGGAGCCTGCAACATGTCTGAGCTGCCCGCAGTCAGTACGCTGAAAAATGTCGGTGAGCACGTCGAGCTGGTGCTCGGTCAGGATCTTGCCACCAGCCCGCGCTACAATGACGACATCGCGCCGACCCGGGCCGATCAGCGTACCTGGAGCCAATGGAACGTTGCGGCACTGTGGGTCGGGATGGCGGTGTGCGTGCCCACCTACATGCTCGGCGGAATCCTGACGGCTGCCTTCGGGTTGTCGGTTTCCGAGGCGCTGTGGACGATCTTCATCGCCAACGTCATCGTGCTGATCCCGCTGACGCTCAATGCCTTTCCCGGCACCCGTTACGGCCTGCCGTGTCCGGTGGTGCTGCGGGCCTCGTTCGGCATCATCGGTTCCAACGTGCCGTCACTGGTGCGTGCATTGGTGGCCTGTGGCTGGTTCGGGATCCAGACGCTGCTCGGTGGCTATGCCATCCATATCCTGTTTTCGGCGTTATTCGACGGCTGGGCGGCGCTCGGATCGACCGGTGAGGTAGTTGGCTTCTTTATTTTCTGGCTGGCCAACATCGTCGTCGTGTTGCGCGGCTCGGAGTCGATCAAGCATCTCGAAACCCTGGCCGCGCCAATGCTGCTGGCCGTGGCGGTCGGCCTGGTGATATGGGCGGCACCGAAGGTGTCGATCCCGGAAGTCCTGGCCACGCCCGCCAACCGGCCCGAAGGCGCCTCGTTCTGGCCGCTGTTCGGCGGTGCGTTGACGGCGATGGTCGGTTTCTGGGCGACGCTGTCGCTGAACATTCCCGATTTCAGCCGCTACGCACGTTCGCAGCGGGCCCAGGTCGTCGGCCAGATTATCGGCCTGCCGCTGACGATGTTTCTGTTTGCCGGTCTCGGCGTCATTCTTACCGCGGCCTCGACCGGGCTGGTGGGTGAGACGATTTCCGATCCCATCAACCTGATCGGCCGGATCGACAGCCCGTTCTGGGTCGTGCTGGCGATGTTGATGATCATCCTGGCGACGATTTCGACCAACACCGCGGCGAACGTCGTGTCGCCGACGAATGTATTCCAGAACCTCGCGCCGAAGTACATCGACGAAAACAAGGGCGTGCTGCTGACCGGCCTGATCGGCATCCTGCTGATGAGCTGGGAGCTGCTGAAGAAGCTGGGCTGGCTGGAAACGGACGTCAGCATCGAGAGCCTGTACTCGAACTGGCTCATTGGTTACTCGAGCCTGCTCGGCCCGATCGCCGGCATCATGGTGGTCGATTACTTCCTGGTGCGGAACCAGCAGTACGATGTGCTGGCGCTGTACCAGGACAACGCCGGATACCCGGCCTGGCACGTGCCGGGTTTCGTTGCTTTCGGGGTGCCGGTGGCGCTGACCCTGGTGGCCATAACCACCGGGTTTATGAGCTGGTTTTATGATTATGGCTGGTTTACCGGCTCGATCCTCGGCGGGATCATCTATTATTTAATGACTCGGTCTGTCCGCGGGGGTAAGTAGTCATGGCGGTATTAATCAAGGGCGGAACAGTGGTGACGGCGGGCAAGACCCGGCGTGCCGATGTGCTGTGCGATGACGGCCGGATCGTCGCGGTCGACGACTCGATCGACAAGCCTGC
>JAHEKH010000173.1 GCA_024638445.1 Gammaproteobacteria bacterium
GAAACGCGGGCTGCGCCTGCTTCTTCGATACCAAAGTCAAGGGAACTTAGAATGCGATTTTGATGCCAAAAACGCGCTCTAAGGCCTGCAAAGCAGATTCCAGGAGAATTTGGCGCTGCCATTACAGCGTGATTGATGGTCCGACCCCAAAGCAACCCTCGGTATGTCCGGATTGTGTGACGGACGCGGCGGGTCGCTAAATGAACAGTGGGTCAAAAATCCGTGGATACGGTTTTGAGAGGTGCGCGATGAGACCTGGATTGTACCTGCTTCTCCTGCTGACAGCTCTTGCGCCGGGCACGCGGGCAGCAGATGTTCCGCTTGAACCCGGCGTCAACCGTATCGGCATGGACTACCGTAATATCGTTCTACCCGATCCGGATCCGCAACTGTGCCGCAAAGCCTGTATCGAGGACGCTCGCTGCGCGGCGTTTACCTACGTCAAACCGCGCCGCCGCGGGGGCCCGGCGCGCTGCTGGCTGAAAGAGGGCGTGCCGCCGGCAACCCGGTCAGATTGTTGCGTGTCTGGCGTTAAACTGGAAGAAACTGCGCCGCCCGACACCGCGACTTTCGCGGAAGTCACGCCGGACGTGTCAACCGCCGGTATGGCCAGGGGACCGGTGTCCCGCGCGACCGTCATCGATGCGTTGCTGGCCCATCCCGCCACCGCGGAACGACTGCACGACGTGGCGGCTGAGAGAAATCGCGACGTCGCTGGTCTCGCGGCAACCAGTCTGGCGGGTGAGACGATCGGGGCTGCGCCGCAGACGCCGCCCGCCGGTCCCGGCCCGCTGGAGTTGATCGAGCTGGACTGGGAAGCCGGGGTTCAGTTTACGCCGCGTAACCGATGGGGGCAGCTGGTCGTCGATGGCATGTACCTGCCGGGCAACAAGTCGCTAGGCCAGCTTTATGAAGCCGATCAATTGTACCTGCATGCCAAGGGCTCGAATATCCACTGGTCATCAGCCGTCCACCCCGGCCCAGGTACCTATTCGCTGGTCGTGCAGATGCGGATGCCGAAGTCCAATGCCTTTTGGGTCAGAATTTACGTCTATGAAACAGGCGCGTCAGGAGAGACCATGCGGCAGGTTTCGCCGAAGAGCCTTATGCAGAATCCGGACACGCCCGATCAATACGTCGAAGGCGTCGCAGCGCTGTTGACCCTGCATGAATCAACCGGACTGAAACTGCTGATAAAAACCTTGGATACGGTGTACCTCGATGGAGGGCCCGCTGTGTTCGGCGGTTTCACCATTACACGGTTGTGACATCGAGGCTTTCGCGAATGGTCGCTGTCAGCAGACTTCTGCACCGATGTTCTGTTGTCGAAGAACCCGGGTCAGATGCCTGGAAACCCGGTCTGACCCCGTTTTCATCAGGAAAGGAATCCGGAAATACCGGTCAGGTCCCGATTGGCCGGCCCGCGACGAAAATCGCGGGCCGGCCGGCAGGATTGACGTTTAGTCGAGGTCGAACTTGAGCTCGGGCTCACGTGCACCCGGCGGGCGGTACAGGATTCCGAAGTTCGGGCTGTCCAGCACTACCTCGTTGAACGAGTACTGGAAGGCATCCGTGCCACCCGGTGCTTCCAGCCCCAGGGTTGCGGAGCTGCCCTGCTCGCGGCTGTCGGCGGCGATGTCCTTGTAGAGCGCAGCAATGTGGCCGCTCTCGAACAGCACCAGCTCGAACGAGACCCGGCGCGAGCTGTCCGCATAGTAGGTCGCGTTGCGCCACTCGAGCACGAGAGCTCGATTGGGTGCCGAGCCGAAGATCAGCGCCCCAACCGTAGTCGAGCCGTCAACCACCATGTCGTCCCAGTAGGGATAGATGGCCGCATTCGGCGCCCCTGCACTCGGTATCGAAGAGTTCGTATACGTCGTGTTGGCAGCGGCAAAGTTGAGGTTGCCGTTGGTCGAGATATACGCCGTCGTATAGGTCTGTCCGTAGAACGGGAACGGGAACGGCAGCGTCAGCGTCTGCGACGAATCGTCACCCGACAGCGGCAGTGCATACGGCGTATTGACGTACGGCGGGCTGGCGAGAACGCGACAGGAATAGCCGAATCCATCGGTCCGTGCTGCCAGCGAGAAATCGAGCGTCTCTGCGCCGTCAACGATCAGCGGCAGCGTCTCGCTGGACGTGCAGCGACCGGCCGAGGCCGAGACATCGTACGACCCTTCCGGCACCGAGGGGAAGCTGTAGTTGCCGCCCGAGTCGGTAGTGGTCGGCGCGATCGGCGTTCCGTCAATCGACACTGTCGCGTTAGCAACCGGCGAACCGCTGGAGTCGCGCACCACGCCAGAAACCGCGTGCGAGGCAACCGCCAAGAGCGCGAAATTCTGGACCGTCGTCGCGTTCTCGGTGACCGCCAGACCGAGGGCGCTGGCTGTCGCGTATCCGAAGGCACTTGCCTCGACATCGTAGCTGCCGATGGGCAGCAGGAAGTCGTAGTCACCCGCCGAATCGGTCAGGTCGGTGCGGTTACTCGGTCCGTTGGCGGCAACATTTGCGCCTTCGATTGGCGCGCCGCTGGACGAATCAGTCACCGTCCCCTGCAGCGTGCCCGTTGGTCCGCGCGGCGATACGTCAACCGCCGCGAACGCATCGAGCCGGCCCTCACCCCAGACGTTATTTGCCGCGGCAGTGCCGCCACAGGACAGGTCGGAGGTATCGATCGCGGTCTGGTCCAGCAGCGAGCGGGTCGTGTCTACGTCGCCGATCAACGCCGGCGCAGCCGACATCATCAGCGCAACGGTGCCGGCAAGGTGCGGCGAGGCCATCGACGTGCCGTCGAAATTGGCATAACTGTTCGACACGACTGAGCTGCGGACGTTGACGCCCGGCGCCGAGATGTTGGGTTTGACCATGCCGTCAATTGGTGACGGACCCCGGCTGGAGAAGCTGGCGATGTTGTTGTTGATGTCAAAAGCACCGACGCCGTAGCTCTGCGGGTAGCTGCCCGGCGAGCCCGTGGTGTTGCAGGATGCGCCGCTATTGCCGTTGGAAAATGCCGGAAAGATTCCGGAAGCCACCCAGGCCGTCACGGTGGCGTCATAGAAAAGATCGCTGCCGTTGGAATTTCCCCAGGAGTTGTTGACCACGTGGGGCCGCAGGTCGGCGCGTGGATTCTGGCCGGCCAGGTCGGTCGGCGCCAGCATCCACTGTCCGGAAGACAAAAGGGCTGCATCGGAGCAGGAACCTGATTCACAGCCTTTGGCGGCGATCCAGCGCGCCCCGGGGGCAACGCCGATCTGGTTGCTGCCGCCGTCATCACCAATCATGGTGCCCATCGTGTGGCTGCCATGATCGTTATTGTCACAGGGCGCCAGCGACGGGTTGCCGCAAATGGACGACGGGTCATGCCAGCTGTAGTTGTGATCGAAAGATCCTCCGCCCAGGTTGCCGCGATATTGCTGCACCAGCGCGGGATGATCGAACTGCACCCCGGTATCGATATTAGCAACAACGATGCCTTCACCCCGCACGCCGAAGCTGGTCCATACGTCCGGTGCATTAATTCGGGACACGCCCCACTCGATCGCATCGAGCCCGGTGCGCTCCTTGTTGCGTTTGGGTTCAGGGATCGTGTAAGTCCTTGGCGCCATGATGGCGGCCACGTCGTCGCGCTTGGCCAGCGCTTCGAACGTAGCCCGATCGGCGGTGACACGAATGGTGTTGACCAGCCAGTAGGGACGGTAGTCGAGACTGCGGCTGCGAAGCGTGGAGCGCAAGGCGGCCTGGCTGCGGTTCGCGGTTTCAGTCAGCTGGTCGTAAACGTACTGACCACGCTTGTTCCAGTCTTCGATGGCATAGGCACCGCTGAGATCAGCGCGTTCGTTCAGCAGGATCCAGCCAGTGGCCTCGTTCTTGCTTTCCAGTTGCTCGAGAAGCTCGGCTTCGATCTCGGCGGCAGCGAGCGCGACGGACCCCGATACCAGCCAGACCAGGCATGCTGCAGCCGCCGCAAGTGCGCGT
>JAHEKH010000174.1 GCA_024638445.1 Gammaproteobacteria bacterium
AGGGCGACCTCAGCACCATCGGGTTAGCTGGCCTCGGAGTGTTGCTTCACGGTCAGCGGCTCGGGAAAGGTGAGCGTCCGGTAGGGGAACGGTATCTCGATCCTGGCGTCGTCGAGGGCGCGTTTCACAGCCGCGATGACCTCGTCACGTGACTTGCGGACATCGACCGGTTTCGACCCGCACCACCAGGTTACCTCGAAATCGATGCTCGATGAATTGAACTCGCGCGCGAAGATCTGGATCGGGCGCCCGCTCTTGCTGACTGTCTTGCAGCCTTCCACGGCTTCGCGAATGACTTCGCGTGCGGCATCGACATCCTCGCCGTAACCCACACCGCAAATGACGGTAGTCCGCCGCTGGTCGAGATCTGTCTGAATCGTCAACGGGCTCTTGAACAGCATGGCGTTGGGCACGATGACGAGCTGGCCATCCGTGCGCCGGATGTGCGTCTCGCGAATCGAGATTTCCTCGACTTTCCCTTCGATACCGTCGCACTCGACAAAGTCGCCGATCCGCATTTCCTTGCGAAACAGGATGATAATACCCGCGAGGAAGTTCTCGAATACATCCTTGAAAGCAAAGCCGATGGCGACCGAACCGATACCGAGCCCGGCGAGTACGCTGGCCGGCGTCAGGTTGGGGAACACCACAATGGCTGCGACCATCAGGCCGATCAGCCACACGCCGATACCTGTCAGGTTGACGAAAAGATTCCTGAGCGAGGGTCGAATGCGCTTGCCGGTTGCCCGGCCTACAGCCCGCTTGGCCACCCAGGCCACGATTACGGTGATCAGGATAACGATGACGGCTACCGCCAGCTGCGGCAGCATTTCGATCAGGCCACGGGCCATTTCCCGCAGCTGCGACATCAGGATTTTCACGGGTTCCACGGTTTCGCTCTCCCTGTCGGGGCCGGAAGGTTGGACATTCTAACGTAACGCAACGCCCGGCACCGGCCTGCCCGCCGCCAGCAGCCGCCCTGTCACCAGCGGCCCGGAGCGTTGCTAGAATGATGAGGCTTTCATCGGCTCACACCCAACGGAGTAACCCTCATGTCGCGCTACAAGCTGACCTACTTCGACTTCGACGGCGGACGCGGCGAACCGGTCCGGATCGCCTTTCACACCGCCGGTATCGACTTCGAAGATCACCGGATTTCGTTCGAAGCGTTTGGCAGGACCCGGGACGGCATGCGTTTTCGCTGCTCGCCGACGCTTGAGATCGATGGCGTCGAGGTCACCCAGTCCAATGCGATGCTGCGCTACGTGGGCAGGCTGGCTGGCCTGTACCCCAGCGATGCAACTGAGGCGCTTTACTGCGACGAGACGATGGAGGCTGTCGAGGACCTGCTGCACCACGTGGTTCGCACCTTTGGTCTCGAAGGCGACGAACTCAAAAAGGCCCGCGAGGCGCTGGTCGATGGCTGGATGACCACCTTCATCAGGGGTTTTGCCGACATTCTGGCGCGTGGGGGCGGGGAGTATTTCGCCGACAACCGTCTCACGGTGGCCGATCTCAAGGTCTACATGCAGGTCCGCTCGCTACGCCGGGGCACCCTTGATCACGTGCCGACCGACCTGGTCGACCGACTCGCGCCGAGCCTGGCCGAACACCAGCAGCGCGTCGCGAGCGACCCGGTCGTCGCCAACTACTACGCTTCACGATAAAAGGACGCGGTTGTTAGAGGTGCACATCCTTTTCGAGAACCTGCGACGGTGAACCTACTATGAGTGGGTCCGGCCCGTGCAGCACGTGCTCGTTTTTATCCGGGTATTCGAGTCTCGACAGGAAATCCTGCATACAGTTGACGCGGGCACGTTTCTTGTCATCCGACTTGACCACGGTCCAGCGTGCATCGGCGGTATCAGTGTAGAAAAACATCGCCTTCTTGGCCTCGGTGTATTCCTTCCACATCGTTCTGGATTTCTCGTCGATCGGGCTCAGCTTCCATTGCTTCAACGGATCCTTCGCACGTGATGTGAAGCGCCGCTGCTGCTCTTCCTGTGTTACCGAGAACCAGTATTTGAACAGCTGAATACCCGACCGCACGAGCATACGTTCCATTTCAGGCGTCTGGCGCATGAATTCGAGGTATTCGGCCGGAGTGCAAAAATCCATGACTCGCTCGACGCCGGCCCGGTTGTACCAGGAGCGGTCGAAAAAGACCATTTCGCCGCGTGTCGGCATATGCTTGATATAACGCTGGTAGTACCACTGCCCACGCTCTGTGGCGGTAGGTTTCTCCAGGGCGACCACGCGGGCCGCACGCGGATTGAGGTGTTCCATGAACCGCTTGATCGTGCCGCCCTTGCCGGCCGCGTCGCGACCTTCAAACAACACCACGATGCGTTGACCGGTCTGTTTCACCCAGTTCTGAACCTTGAGCAATTCAACCTGCAGCTCTGCCTTGTGCAACTCGTAAACTTTGCGGCGAACACGCGTCTTGTAGGGGTAGGTCCCACTTTGAAACAACTCACGAATTCGCGCCGGGTCATGGCGCATCTCGCCGAAGATGTGTGCAGCATTGTCTTTCTTGCGGGAGACTGCCGTATTGCGCGGGCCTTGATTGGCGGTTTTCTTGCGCTGCCTCGACTGCTGCTTGATCCGGCGTGCCTTTTCAACCGGGCCCGGCTCAGTATCGACCCTGCTGCGGGTCTTGGCCAGCTCCGAATGCGAAACTTCGTCCCCGGAATCGGATGGGTTGGTCTGGTCAGCGGTCTTGTTTATGTAACTCACGTCAATACCCGGAAAAACAGCACAATCCGCTCAGTGTCTCATAACACCATGTTTTATCTGATACGTAGATGCCGAAGTCTCAAGTCACGGAGTTACCAATACCCGGCCGCTTACCATGTAAATGTCGTCATAACGCACGCCGCCATTGCCGTAGGGTGCTTTGTGCGGGCCGGTATTGGACAGAATCATGAACCAGGCCAGGGGTTGTGCCCGTTGCATCCGGAAATCGGCGCCGGTGAATACCCGCTGCTGGGTGGCGAACTCGCCGCCGCGTACGTAGAGATCGTAGCGTTGCCCGCCGGCTGCGCGCTTCGCGTTGTTTACAACGAACCACAGTTCGTACCAGGTGCCCGGCTCGAGTGGTTGCGCGGCCTGGCCAGTCAGTGGATTGACGATTTTGCTGTATGTCTTCTCGCCGCTGAGCACCATCAGCGTGCCGTCATTCTTGTACCCGTCCGATTCGCGCTTGTCTGTTATGCGGATCATCGGTTCGAATGAATCGTAATGTAGTCGGGGTATATCCTCTGCCGGCACGTTGCTCAGTCCGAAAGACTGGTTATTGGGGAAATACTCCACGTTGATACGGGCATAAAAGGTATAGGTTTCACCGACCCCGACCGGCACCGGCAGCGCCCTGAAACCGATTGCCTTGCGGTTGCCGATAACGCCGTCGGTGGCCGGCTTTCGCAGCATGTAGCCGTTACCGGTCTCTGCCTCACGACGAATTTCCGAGACCTGGGGATCAGGCACAAAAGGATCGGTGTCGTTTTGTGCGTCGATATTGGTCCAGCCCGGCAGGCCGGTCGCAGCTTCGAAATCGTCGACCAGCAGCCAGGATGAAGTGCGCTGCTGCTCGCCTCGCTTCTGAGGCACGGAACACGCCACGCAAAAGGCCATCACGCCAATCGCCGCGATCACCGGTTTGAGAATTACGGTCATCAGGCGGCCGGCGGCTTGCCGAGTGTCGCCAGGATTCCGCCGTCGACATACAGAATCTGCCCGTTGACGAAATCGCTCGCCGCGGACGCAAGAAATACGATGGCGCCGTGCAGGTCCTCCGGTCTGCCCCACCGTCCGGCGGGCGTGCGATCGATGACGAAACGATCGAATGCCGGGTTGACTTCCCGTAACGGCCGGGTCTGGTCGGTGGCAACGTACCCAGGCCCGATACCGTTGACCTGGATATTGTGGCCGGCCCACTCCGCCGCCATGCTGCGTGTCAGC
>JAHEKH010000065.1:0-13383 GCA_024638445.1 Gammaproteobacteria bacterium
GATGCTCTTGGCGGTAGACCAGGTTCGGTATCCGGTATGAATTCCGAACCCGGGCCGGTAACGCTCGACGATCAGTTCCCCGTCCCGGACGATCAGCACGGCCACAGTGAGGCCACCCGGCTTTGAGTTGAACCCGGGTTCGAATGCCCGGTCGACCACGCCGGCCAGCCGCCGGTAGCGGCGATCGATACCGCTGCGCGGGAGCCGGGCCCGGTCGCCGGCGGGAAAATCGACAGCGTTCATGTCCGGCGCGGGCGGGTATGCGACGTAGGGCAGGCGCGGTACGTCCGTAATTCCCCAGTGCGGCGGCAACAGCGTGCAGCCCATGCTGTCGCGGAAAGCGGCAATCATCTCGATGCTGCCATCAGGCGTGGACGCCCGAACCAGCCGGTGTCGCTCGTCGATGACCGGATCCGGGTAGCCGAATTTCCCGACATCGACCAGCTCGATCCGGCGGATATCATCCAGCGGTCTGCCGGCAAAAAAATGCGCCGAGCAGGTAAACAAAGCGCGGTATCCCGCGACGATGTGAGGCTCGTCCGCGGCCGCGATACCGGCGGGCCGCACCAGCGGCGGTGCGGCGACGGCTGCCTGGAGACACGTTAGCAGCGCAATCAGCAACAGCCTGGCCATCGTCATCATCCTCTCCCGGCGGACCCGTCGAGCTTCCCCGCACATTCTACGCAGTGCGTTGCCGCGGGATTGGCGGCGAGGCGTCGCGGATCGATCAACTCCCCGCAGGCGAGACAGTCGCCGTAATCACCCGACTCGATACGCCGCAGTGCAGCGGCAATCTGTCGCAATGTCGCTTCGCGACGATTGCGCGCCTCGACCGACATCGCCTGCGCCCGCATTGCATCCATCCGCGACAGGCGCCCGACCCGGGTCTGGTCCAGCTCAACCGTCGAAGCCGCTGCGTCGCCCGTATCCGCGATCGATTCCAGCTCGTCGCGCAACGCCAGCAGCCGTCCGCGGTAATCGTCCAGGTCGAGCTCCATCGGGCCAGTATCACGCAAACCACCCCACGCTTCTACAGACCCCCGCGACCGGAAGCCGCACCTACGTGGTATCCCCCCGGGCTTGCGACAACCTCAGCGAGAGAGCTGCCGGTGCTTTCCTTTGGTGACGTCAGATCCTCGGCACCAAAGGGAAGTGCCGGCAGATCTCTCGCCCAATCTGGGAACAACACCCAAGGGATCGCACCTGGAAGCCGCTCCAACGAGGAATCTCCCCGGGCTTGCGACAGCCACAGCGAGAGAGCTGTCGGTGCTTTCCTTTGGTGACGTCAGATCCTCGGCACCAAAGGGAAGTGCCGGCAGATCTCTCGCCCAATCCGGGAACAACACCCAAGGGATCGCACCTGGAAGCCGCTCCAACGAGGAATCTCCCCGGGCTTGCGACAGCCACCAGCGAGAGAGCTGTCGGTGCTTTCCTTTGGTGACGTCAGATCCTCGGCACCAAAGGGAAGTGCCGGCAGATCTCTCGCCCAATCTCGCAACAACACCCCAGGTATCGCGGCTACAAGCCGCTCCTGCAGGGCTCAGAGGATCTTAAGGGACAACAGCCACTCGTTATCGTGCTCGTCGCCGTCCTCGAAACCGGCGGCATACCCGAAAGACAACGTCATCGGTAACCGATGGGCCACCGTAAAGGCCAGGTCGACCTGCAATCCCGCCGTCGTGACCGTCCGCTCGAATGCCTTGCCCGGATCCGTCTGCAGCGCGCCAAAGAATACGGCAGGACGCAGGTGCCCAAGGAAAAAGCTCGGCACCCCGACACGACGAAACCGCACCGGCGGCAGGTTCCACTCAGCCACCGTCTTTACGAAGGCCTGGCCGCCCAGCTCGTCGATCTCGAAACCCGGGAAGCTGTCGTACTCGCGATAGCGCTTGACCTCGCCGTCATCGACATAGTTGTTTTTGAAGCCGCCGAAGTAATGACTGGCCAGCGGGTCCGCGCGGTTGCCGTTGGCGCTGCCCGCCGCGCTGTAAAACCACACCGACGAATGTTTCCACGGCAGGGCAAAGCCGAAATCGATGCCACCCCGCGGTTTGAAAAACGTATCGAACTGCGAATCGTCAATGGACAGATCGATGTTCCAGCGCCAGCCCTTTTCGTGATCCACCGCACCCAGCGACTTGCGGGTGTCGGAGAAGTGCAGTCCGGCATCCAGCGCCAGGATCTCGTCGAAGGCAAAGGTCTGCACGTTCTGGTTACCCGGCAGCGTGTCGAGCCCGGTGTAGTAGGCCGCCCTGGCCGAAAAACCGAGCTCCCGCGGGTCATCGTAGACCAGCGTCTTGTTGTAGCCGATGATAAACGCATCGCCCTTACGGCTGCGCTTGGTCGGTCCGGCCAGGTCATAAAAATCCGCATCGTTGTGCCAGTAGCGAATGTAGGTATTCAGCCAGTGATACTCAGCATTGAAATGCAGGCGTTCGCTGCTGCGGACGCTGTCGTCGATGCTGTAACCGGCCGTGACCTGCAGGTTGTTGAGCTGCCCGGGATCGCGGAACTGGAAATGCCAGCCCAGCGCCGTCGAGTCTTTGTAGCCTTCGATGACCGGGTAGCCCGAATCGTATTTCAGCTCTTTTGCGGGCTGGTACTTGCCCTGGTGAGTCACCAGAGATTCGTAGTCGATGTCCTTGAGCGAGTGAATGACATTCCAGTCACGTACCACCGGGTGACGGCCGGCGATCTCGGCACCTAGGAATCGTATGGCGCTGACATTTTCCAGCGGCACCGGATCGATCAGGGTCGGCACGAAGCCATCGCCGGTGTATTCGAACACCATCAGCCGCCCGTCGGGCATCGGCATTGGCCGGAAAAATCCCGTCTCGGCATTGCTGACGGCCTCGATTTCCTTCGTCGCGATCTCGTAGCGAAAGATATTCGACACACCGGTGTAGAAAGAGCTGCCGTACAGGTAGCGGCCGTCGGGCGAAAACACGAAGCCTTCGGGTATGGCGGGACTGAAGTCGAACTGGGCAATTGCGTTCACGCTGCCCGCCAGCAGTTCGCTGGTGCGGTAGATACGCAGGTACTGGCTGCCGTCGATTTCGCCGATCGAGGTGGACAGCAGGCTGCCGTCCGGCGAAAGGTCCATCTCGTAGGGCACCTCGCCATACTCGAAGGCGTGCACCAGGTTCCATTCCTCGTAGGGGTAGGGGATCCGCACCAGCGACACGAAGCCGTTCAGGTGACGCAGGCCCCAGATCGACCGGTCCGACGGATTGAACACGATGTCGCCGATGCGGGCGTCCTTCAGCAACATGCGTTTTTTGCCCGTGTCGATGTTGACCGCCATCAGGTCGCGATAGGCAATGTTGTCTTCGGCAAAGAACAGTGTGCGGCTCTGCGGATCCCAGGCGGTCGATGCCACCCGGTATTTCATCGGCCCCTTGATGTCGGTGACCCGACGGACCCTGCCATCGTCCAGCGACAACACGCCGACGTGCGCCACCACACCGGGATAGCGAAACGCGCCGATCATCGTGTTGTTTTCCGCGTCGATGTAGCTGCGCGAGATAGACCCCAGCGGGGTTTGGGTTAACGGCTGCACCGGCGTGAGCGGATGCTCGCGTACCCGCTGCAGGTTATCGGCCTGGAATGCCTTCTCCCAGGCAATCCAGTCGTTCCATGCCGTATCGAGTGGCTTGCCAAAAACCTTCAGGAATTGCTTCGAGTAATAGCGCTCGCTGTCCTCATCGCGGCGCAGCCAGTCGATGACGTGTTGCGGGGAGTATTCCAGCGACAGGTAGCTGATGAATCGCGTGCCGTAGAGGTAGGCGTTGACCCCGGTCTGGAAATCGACCGCGACGCCCTCGGAAACGATTCCCAGGCTGGAATAGAAATGCGACCCGTCGCGCACCTTGGCGCGAAACACCATTTCGTCGTAGGCACCCTGGGCACGGCCGAGGCCGCCCGACATCCAGGTCTCCATGAACGTGGCTGCGCCTTCGAGGTACCAGCGCGGCGCGGTGAGCCTGGGAACCGTGAGAAAGTTATAGAGAATCGACTCCGGGTGGGTATCGTTCTGACGCGGCTTGCCGCCGAAGAAGTTGCGCCACCGACGATCCTGGCGATTGGTGACATCCATATTGGCGATGTGCACCAGCTCGTGGTTCATCAGCATGAAAATCCGCTCGCTGCTGGGCATGGTTTCCAGCGTCCGGCTGGCCGGCGCAATGTAAACGGATACGCCATTGTAGGGCGAGGCGCCGGCACCGGCGTTGCCGTAATCGCTGAGGTCGGTCAGGATCACCACCGGGTCTTCGTGTGGCCTCCAGCCGAAGATCTCTTTCTGAAATTCGAGCGAGTTGTGATAGTTCCGTACCACGTGCGGAACCAGGTAGGTCTGGAAGGGATCGAGATAGAGCAACTTCAGCTGGTCCGTTTCGACGACGTCGAGCTGAAACTTCTCGGCACATGCCACAGAGCAGGCAAACAGGGCCGACAGGAGCAAAACGAGCCTTGTGCTAGTGATCGCTCATCCTTCCCCGGCACGCGGGCCGGGCGGGGCGGGCCCGGTCAGACCCGCTGCAATCATAACTCGCCGCTGGCGGCTAGTGCATAAAAAGAGGCCGCCTGCCGGGAGCAGGCGGCCTTCGAGAGTTGACGTCGCACCCTCACAGTTTTCGATGGCGTCAGTTCGCGTCGTTACCCATGGCGCTGCGCATGGCGTCGTTTGACAGCGCGCTGCGGAACGCGTCACTGGACAATGCGCTGCGGAACGCATCGTTGCTGAGGGCGCTGCGGAAGGCATCGCTGCTCATCGCACTGCGGAAGGCATCGCTGCCCAAAGCGCTGCGCAAGGCATCGTTGCTCATCACCGAGCGGAAGGCATCACTGCCCAGGGCATCGCTGGCCATCATGCTGCGGAAAGCGTCGTTGCCCAGTGCGCTGCGGAAGGCATCGTTGGACATCAGGCTGGACATTGCGTCGCTGGACAAGGCGCTGCGAAATGCATCGCTACCCATGGCGCTGCGAAACGCGTCGCTGGACATTGCCGAGCGCATCGCATCGTTCGACAGCATCGAAGCGAACGCATCGCTGGCAAGGGCGCTGCGCAGGGCGTCGTTCGACAGCGCGCTGCGGAACGCATCGCTGGCCGCCAGCGAGCGGAAGGCGTCGCTGCTGAACGCGCTGCGCAGGGCATCGTTCGACTGCAGGGCATTCGACAACGCATCGTTGGCCCGCAGGGCGCTCGACAGGGCATCGTTCGACTGCAGGGCCCCTGCCATGGCTTCGCTACCCAAAGCGCTGCGGAAGGCGTCATTGGCCAACAGGCTCGCCAGGGCATCGTTAGAGAGCGCACTGCGCATCGCGTCATTCGACATCAGGCCGCGGAATGCGTCGCTGCCGAGTGCGCTGCGCAGGGCGTCGTTGGACATCATTGACGCCAGCGCGTCATTCGACATGGCGCTGCGCATGGCGTCGTTCGACATCAATGACGAGAGGGCATCGCTGGAAAGAGCGCTGCGCATGGCGTCATTGGACATCATGGAGGCCATCGCATCGTTCGACAAGGCGCTGCGCATGGCGTCGTTGGACATCAGGCTGCGGAAGGCATCGTTGGCCAGCAGTGACTGGAAAGCATCGCTCTGCAGCGCATCGGCGAGAGCCGCGTCCGTAGTAATTTTCTGGTAGATGTCGGTCTGCATGACCTGCGCAACTGCCTGGTCGCCCAGCGTGACATCACCGGCCGAGATCTGGTCGCCACGATAGCGGTCGGCCGGCGCGATCGTGCCTGCCGACTCGTCTTCGCCCACGGGAAACTTCATCCCAAAGTAGGCAATAACGGCGATTACCGCTACGAATGCCGCTATCAGCATAGGCATCCTGGATTTGGTTTGTTCACTCATCGCTTTCTCCTGTTGTGACTCGACTGACGCTCTTTCACCAACGGGGGACGAGCGTGCCTTGTTGTATCAAACGGCCATCACTCGAGTATTCGAGACTGATGGCCCCATCCCTATCGGGTTCCGTGCCGTCGGGGTGCAACAGCACGGCAAATTTCTGGCGCCCGCGGCTGCGGACGCGGATGGCCTGGCTGGTGTATTCGAACGACTCCAGGTCATTGTCGGTCTTGGCCAGCACCTCGAAGTCGAGCGCGGTGCCGGAAAAGTCAATGGCAATCTCGACAGCTTCATCGGAGTCGATGGCGACATTGAGCACCAATGACCCGGCGCGCCGTTCCAGCGTGGCGCTGCTGCCAACCGAGTCGGAAACGAATGAAAAAGAATCGAGCTCTACGACATTGCCGGGCGCCATGGTGCCAACCATCTGGTCCAGGTCGCCCGGCGCTGTCGCTTCCCACCCAAACCGGTAAATACCGACCGCCAGCAGGAGACCTGCGGCGGCTGCAAATCCGTAACGGAGAAAACCCGGCCAGCCGGCGGCTTGTGGGCGTGCCGCCAGCCGATCCGGCAGGGTTACAGCGCGGGTCAGCTTTTCATGCATACCGTCCGGCATTACTTCGGGCGGCAGCTGCCCCAGGAAGCTGTCGAGCTCCCTCATGCCGGCCTGGTAGCGGCGGGCTTCCCCTGATTCTTCGAGGCGTTCCTCGAGCTCCGCCATTTCCGCGCCGCTCAGTTCGCCGTCCATGGCAGCGTGAATCAGTTCTTTTGTACGCTCTTCGATCATCCCTGCAATAAACCGTCGGCCTGCAGCAGCTCTTTCATCTGCTGCCGGGCCGTAAACAACCGGGACTTGACGGTCTTTTCGGGAATCTGCAGCACATCGCCCATCTCCCGGTAGCTGCAGCCGGTGAAATACTTCAGCACAATCACTGCGCGGTAGTCTTCCTGCAGCGCCATCAGGGCCGCCTGCACTTCGCGGCTCGTTTCGCCGGCGCTTGCAATGTCAGCCGGCCCCGGGCCGGCCGCGGCTTCGTTTCCCGCCAGGGGGCCGGAACGCTGGTTGCGCTTGAGGAGGTTGATCGACTCATTGACCGTGATGCGGTAGATCCAGCTGAAGAAACGATACCGTGGGTTGAAGCTGTCGAGTTTTTCGAATGCCTTGATAAAGGTGGTCTGTGCAATATCGGCTGCATCGTCGGGATTGCCGAGCATCCGGTAGGCGGCGTTGTAAACCGGCCGCTCGTACTCCCTGACCAATTTGTCCATCGCTCGCCGATCACCTTGCTTGCAGGCCTCCACCAGTTTGAATTCGATCTCCTTATGCATAACTACCGCCGGGGCAGCAAAAAGTTGGCGATTGACGGATGAAGTGCTGCATCAGCCGGCAGATCCGTTGCCCGCTACCTCGATGTCGAAGAGCTTGTCGAAGCCTGAATACATGAATATGTCATTGATATGATTACTGACATTGACCATTTTCAGGCCTTCCCCGCCCCCCATCAGTCTTTTATGCGTCCGCAGCAAAACTCCCAGCCCGGCACTGGAGATGTACTCGAGTGCGGCGAGGTCGAGGCTGCAGCTGCCGCTGACCTGGTCGAGAAAATCCTGGGCCTCGGGTGCCTTCGCGGCGTCCAGCCGGCCCGCCAGCGCTACGTTGCCTGATTCGTCAAAACCGATCGTGAACATTATTTCCTGCCTGCCACAAAGGTAATCCTGCTGTTGCGATCCCGGTATTCATAGTGAATCGAATCGACCATCTTTAGAACCAGGTACAACCCCAGCCCCCCCGGCGTCCGTTGTTCGAGCGGCGCGTCAATATCGACGTCGCCCCGGCTGCGCGGATCGAAACGCTCGACATCGTAGTCGGTCATGCTGACCTCGACCCCGCGCTCGTGAGGTGCCATTTCGATGAGTATGTCTGCATCGGTCTCGGTGTCATAGGTAACCATGTTGACGAACAGCTCTTCGACACACAGGTCAACGACATGGCGCAGGGAGCTATCGATGCCGTGATCGCTGAAGAACTCTTCCGTACACGCAACGATCCTGGCCAGCTCGTCGAAACTCCGGGAAAACTTGCGTTTCATCGCTTGCTCCTCGCCGGATCAGTCCGGCAGTCGCCGCACGAGCACCAGGGTGATGTCGTCGGCCTGCGGCGCCTCGCCGCCAAAATCGAATGCCGCGTCGACCAGCCCCTGGCCCAGCTCGGCCATGGATTTCCTGTGCAAGGCGCGAACGACAGCCGCGACCCGCTCCTCGCCGAACTGCGAACCGTCAGCGGCGGTGTATTCGTAAACGCCATCGGAAATCAACGCGAGTATGTCGCCGGGATCGAGCGACAGCTGCTGTGCCCGGTCGCTGCCATCGAGCTCCATGATGCCGACCGGAAAACTGGTCGGCTTGTGCCACTCGCATTCATCGCTCGCGGCGCGGTAGTGCAGGATCGGACCCTGCCCGCCGGAATGAAACTCGACCTCGTGGGCCGCGGGATCCAGGAAACCGATAAAGGCAGTGATGAAGCGATCGTCGGGCAGATCTTCGTTGAGCTGGTTGTTGACCTGCCGGTAGGCCTCATCGAGACCGGCGCCGAGCCGGAACGCGACCCGGAGCATCGCCTGCATCTGCGTCGCGGACAACGCCGGACCAAAACCATGACCGGTAGCATCGCCCAGCAGCATGAACAGGCGATCGTCGAGCACTACCAGGTCGTAAAGATCACCACCGGTGTGATCGGTCGGCAGGAACAGGCCGTGGAGGTCGTAGCCGGCCACCTCGGGCATTGTCCGGGGCAACGTGCTCATCTGTATCTCGCGGGCCACCGCCACCTCCTGCTCGAGGATCGCGTTAGCCAGCAGTTCATCGGTCATGTAAGAGTGCTGGATGGCTACCGCGGCCTGTGCGGCCAGGGCCGGTCCAATCCACTCGTCATGCTCATCGAACTGGCCGACTTCTGCGCCCAGCCACTGCATGACGCCGAGCAGCGTGTCGTCCTGGCCGACGATAGGCACGTTGAGCAATGAGCGGGTTTCGAGACCGGCCACCTGCACCGGATGCTCCTCAAACAAAGCATCGCCAGCGGTCTCGTGCAGGTTGCTGATCTCACGGCTTGCCGCGCATTGTCCGGCCCACCCCTCACCGAGACGTAAGCGCTCGGGCTGATCGTCGGATGGCACCACCCTGACCAGCTCGCCGCTCTTTCGCTCCAGCAGCCACAGCACGCCCGCCTCCGCAACGATGGCAACCTTGCCCACTTCGATGATTTCCCGCAGCAGCTCGGGCATCGCCTCCGGAGCGGCAAGCCGATGCATAATCTCCAGGATTCGCACCAGCGATTCCCGGGTTATCTCGTTGCTCGAGATCATGGACGGCCCGGCAATTCCTGCGGAACCGGCACGATACAGGCCAACCACCGGCCATGGCCCCGGGTCCGGCAGCCGTGGTGCCGGTGAAAATTGAAGAAGAACAGGAAGATGCGTGCCTCCTTTCCTGTCATGCCGCCCTGAGCGAATGCTTCCCGGTTGCGCACCGCGAATGATGATGCGTTGCGACAGCACCGGATTCCCCGTGCCGGTACCCGCGTTCTTCCATCGGCGGGACCCCCAGCCGTGCCCTGCATGGCTGTCCTTGTTCGATTGTGGCTAAACCGGCGCTGCCAGTATACTGCGCGACGATCGCAGGGCTATACCTATGGAGAGCACAGTGAGCGCTGAACACGACCGGCAGTTTTTCGATACTTTCATGATCGTTCTCGGGGCGCTGGTCGCCTTCACACTTCTCGTCTATTTCCTGGCGAATGCGATTCACGCCCGGACCCAGGGCGCCTACATCGAGGAAAACCCGCTCAAGGCCGAGCAGATTGCGGCCCGGCTGGCGCCCGTGACGGCTGCCGCGGAACCCATGGCTGCCCCGGCAGCCGTGCCCATGGCACCGGCGCCCGCCACAGCACCCGCGCCGGTTCCGGCTGAACCCGCACCGGCTGCCGTAACCGCAGCTGTCGACGCCGAAGCCGTTTACAACTCGGCCTGCATGGCCTGCCACACGCTGGGTGTCGCCGGCGCGCCGAAGCATGAAGATGTCGAGGCCTGGGCCCCACGCATCGCAAGGGGCATCGACACGCTGTATGCCAATGCGATCAACGGCTACCAGGGCGAGGCCGGCATCATGCCCGCGAAGGGCGGTCGCCTCGACCTCAGCGATGACGAGGTGAAGGCGGCGGTCGATTTCATGGTCGACGCGGCTCAGTAAAGCCCCCGTGTGAACACCCTCGGACAGGAACGAAGCCTCCCCATCGATGACGACGTCATCTTCAGCGATTTCCGAGGCACCCGAAAACCGAGAATAGAAAAGCGTCAGCGCAAGCTGCTGGGCCGCCTGGACGCACTGCATGACTTCATGAGGGATGACGAGCAGATACTGCTCGTCACCCACGCATTGTCTCCCACCCCGTTGCTCGAGCAGCTGACGACCGGCGCGGTTTTTGTGTACATCAAGCGCTGTCTGCTGGTGTTTACCAATCAGCGCATCCTGCACCTGCCTACGACGATGAGCTACCGCTACCGTCAGTCGATCGCCGAACTGAATTACGCGGACATGCAGTGGCTGACGATGAAGGGCTCCGTGCTGAAGGCCGGATTTGAAAAACGGCATGTCGAGAAGTTTCTGTACGTGGCGCGGCGCGAACGCCGCAAGATCAAGGCGCTGATCGAGACACTGCCCGTCGGCGGCGAAGGCGCATCGTCAGCGCGGTTTCGCACCCACCTGTGTCCACGCTGCACGGCGCCGCTCGAACCCGATCGCTATGAGTGCCCACAGTGCCGCCTGGCCTTCAAAAGCAAATCGACGGCCACGAAGCTGTCGATGCTGATTCCCGGTGGCGGCTATTTTTATACCGGGCACTGGTTCCTGGGAATCAGCGATGCACTGGTCGAACTGTTGATCATCGCCGCATTGGTCGTTTCCGTGCTCGAATGGGCAGGTGGCAACAGCGAGAGTTTCGTTGCGGTAATTATTTTCGGTATCTTCCTGGCGGTAGAAAAAACGGTCACGATTTATCACGCCAGGTTCTTTGTCGACGAGTACATGCCGAAGGACCGGCAAATCAAGGCGCTGGGAACAGTCGGCTGATCAGCGCCGCTCGCCCCTCAGGGCGGCCACTCTTTCCTGCAGTAACGCGGCTTTCGCCATTTCCGGTGGCACAGGCTCGCCGGCGACCAGGCCGATACGCGACCACAGCTTGCGGGGCCAGGTCAGGAACGCCCGGCCACTGTAGCGGCTGAAAAAACTGCCCCAGAGATTCTGCAGCGCCATCGGCACCACCGGCACCGGGGATCGCTCGATGATTCTCTCGACGCCGCGGCGAAACTCGTTGAGTTCGCCGTCACGCGTAATTTGTCCCTCCGGGAAGACACACACCACTTCACCCGCATCCAGGTACTCCGCAATACGTTCGAAGGCGGCCTCGAGCATCTCCGGGTCTTCCCTGCGCCCGGCGATGGGAATGGCTTTGGCGGTGCGAAAAACAAAGCTGAGTACCGGGATACGGAAAATCTTGTAGTACATGACGAAGCGAACCGGTCTGCGCACACAGCCGCCGATAATCAACGCGTCGACGAAGCTGACGTGGTTACACACCAGGACCACCGGGCCTTCCTCCGGAATTGCTTCGAGGTTCTTCTTGTCGACGCGGTAAATCGTGTGAATCAGCAGCCACACGATAAAGCGCATCAGGAATTCGGGCACCAGGGTGTAGATATAGATCGCCACCGCGGCGTTGCACAGCGCCAGCACCAGGAACAGCTGTGGAATCGTCAGCGTCTTCAACAGCAGGATCGACGCCAGCGCGGAAATGACCATGAACAGCGCATTGAGTATGTTGTTGCCGGCGATGATTCTCGACCGGTGTCGCGCGGCGCTGCGCTGCTGCACCAGGGCGTACAGCGGAACGATGTAGAAGCCGCCAAACAGTCCGAGCAGGAACAGGTCTGCGACAAGCCGTATCCCGCCCGGCAGCCCCAGGAAGCCGGCGGCACCCGCCAGCGGCACGGCGGCGGCAGCGGGGGTGGCAAAATACAGGTCGATCCCGAACACGGTCAGCCCGATCGATCCGAACGGCACCAGCCCCAGCTCGACCCGGCGGGCGGAGAGTTTCTCGCACAGCAGCGAACCCAGCCCGATCCCGATCGAGAAGGTCGCCAGCAGGAGGGTGACGACCTGCTCATTACCGCCCAGGAACAGCCGGGTGTAGTTGGGCAACTGGGTGAGATAGGTGGCGCCGGCCAGCCAGAACCAGGAAATCCCGAGGATCGACAGGAACACGGTCCGGTTGCCGTGCACCAGTTTCATGATGCGCCAGGTTTCCGACAGCGGGTTCCAGCGAATCACCAGCTCGGGATCGGGTGGCAGGCAGGCCGGTATCCGCCGGCTGGCGAAGTAGCCGGCGATGGCAACGACCAGCACGGTTACGCCGACCGCGATCCGGCCGGGCTCCAGCCCGATCAGGGTGCCGCCCGCGATCGTGCCCAGCAGGATGGCGAGAAAGGTGCCCATTTCCACCAGCCCGTTACCACCGGTGAGTTCCTCGTCGCGCAGGACCTGCGGCAGGATGCCGTACTTGACCGGGCCGAACAGCGTCGACTGCAGGCCCAGCAGGAACAGCAGCCCGATCAGCATCGCCGTGCTGTTGGTCAGCAGCGCGACCAGCGCCGCCAACATGATGCCGATCTCGAGCAGCTTGATGCGGCGGATCAGCAGGCTCTTCTCGAACTTGTCGGCAAACTGGCCGGCCATTGCCGAAAACAGAAAGAACGGAAGTATGAAAAGCCCGGCGCTCAGGTTGATCAGCGTGTTGCTGTGGTCCGACGACAGCATGGTGCCCTGGAACGCCAGCATGATAACCAGCGCGTTCTTGTAAAGATTGTCGTTGAACGCACCGAGGAACTGGGTGGTAAAGAACGGACCGAAGCGCCGCTGCCGCAGCAGGCCGAACTGGCTGCCGTCGCTCACTCCGCGACTCCCGCCGGGGCGGTTGCCAGGTGTGGGTCAGGATTGAGTGCCGGCACCATCATCGATAGGCTGCGATTGTACGCTACCGCACCGACGTGCGGTGGCCGGGCTACCCGGTGGAGAGAGTCGTGTCATTTGCCGAAATCGTCCTGCGCCTGGGCGTGACCTTCGTCTCGTGGTTGCTGGTTTACCTGCACCTGCTGGCGCTCTGGATTGTCACCCTGTCGCAGTGCCCCGGTGGCGACACGGCACCGTGGAAGATGAGTTTCCTCACGGGGCTGCTGGCGGTGGGCGCCGCGATAGCAGCGCCCTATGGTCACCGCACCCCCGGCATGGAGCGGACCTTTCGCTTTTTCGCGCTGCCCCTGCTGGCTCTCATTCCGTGGGCCGCCGTGGTTGCGTGGCCCTACCTTAACGGCGTCACTTTTGCCGAACTGCAGCTGTGCACCGTCAAAACCGGGGACGCCATCGACGCGCCAGCCACCGGCTGGCAACGTGCCTGGGCGCCGCTGCAGTTTGTTGC
>JAHEKH010000065.1:13483-15942 GCA_024638445.1 Gammaproteobacteria bacterium
CGCACGAACGTCTGGTAGTCGAGCAGCAAAGGCCGCAGCGCAAAGTGCACGGCCATGCGGTTGCGAAACTCGTCGTTGAACAGGTCTGGCGGCAGGATCTGTTCGCGGCCTTCCCTGGTAAATTTCTCCACCAGCTGCCAGCCACCGTCCGCGGAATAAATCTCGGTGCCATCGGGCCGTTCGAACCTCAGGTTCAGCGACAGACCGGTCATGATGCCGGCGTCGGCAGCGCTGCCGCCAAACAAACCGCGACCCTTCGGCAAGTAGATTTTTTCACGAACCCCGTCCCAGCTCGCGATATCCGCCGCGTAGCTGACCTCTTTGACCGACAGCGTCGGCACCAGGTAGGCGTCAATCGGGTGAGCCGCTTCGACGCCCTCGCGGGCGTGTCTGCGAACCTGCTCGACATTGTCTTCGAGTCGCTTGCCGGTTATCGGGTCGTAGATCCCGCCCAGCTCGTGCATCTTCTCGTTCCACAGCGTCTCGTAGAGCTCGTCCGGAACCGTGGTGATCTCGTAACGCGACAGCTTGTCGGCCAGCATTTCCTCGATGATCCGGGGTACGTCCTCACGACCCTTGACCTGCGCACCCTTCAGCGGAACCAGCGCAACGGTCTTGACCTCGGCAAAGAAAGCATCGCGGCGGGCGTTATGCTCTTTGGGCTTGAGTTTCTTTTCAGCCGCATCGGCCCAGCCACCCGCGAACAGTGCGCCGGCCAGCGCAACGGCAACCATTGCTGTTCTCATTGCTTGTCCTCGTCATCTGCTTCTGCTTCCGCTTCTTCTTCCTCGTCGGCAGCATCCTTGTTTCGATCAGCACGGCTGCTGATGCTGTTGCGCCGCTTGGCCTTGCGGGCCTCCTTGCGCTGCTGCTTCTCCAGCTCGCGCTGCGCCTCTGGCTGCAGCATGGGTTCCAGCAGCGGTGCGGTGACGATATCGACGGCATTGATCAGTTTCGCGTCGTCGGCCAGCAGCAGCTCCGGGGCAACCGGGTTGAAGCGATTGCCGCTGATCAGCCGGGCGAGCTGGATACCGCCCGGGTGTGCAAAATAGGTAGTCTCGTCACGGGTGAAGAGAATGCCGTACAACGAGATTGCCGGTACCGCCCCATAGCCGTCGGTGCCGGCCCAGAAACCGGTCTTGCCGGTGACCGATTCCTCGATGCCATGCCAGCTTGCCGTGTTGTAGCTGAAGGGCGCCGCGCCAACGCTCACGACTGGCCGGAAATAGGCCTGGAAATCATGCAGGCGCTCGAACTCGCGAAAGGTGAGATCGGTGATGCTCTTGAGCTTTTCCTCGATCACATCGCCGGTGAACGGGTCGTAATAGCCACCGAGCGCAACCTTGGTCTCGTAGTTGAGGCCACGAAACACCGAGGCCGGCAGCACCTCGACACCCAGCCCGGCGAGCCTCTCTGCCAGCTGCGCCTCGATCAGCTCAGCGGCCCGCTCGGCGTGTGGGGTATCGACGGCGATATCGGCCGGCAGGATGGCAATGGTCTGAATCGAGGCCAGCGCCTCGTCCCGGTCGTGGTACCAGCCACGATCCTCCGTCTGCTCCTCCGCCAGCGCCTGGCTGCCGAACAGCATGGCGACCGCAATCAACAATAGCTTCTTCATTAGCGACTCATCTCTTCAATGTACTTTTCGAACAGGGGGGCTTCGATCGATTCCGGCTTCTCGGCCAGGTAGCGGCGCAGCGCACGCGCCGATTCCGGGTAACGCTGCTCGGCGCGCAGTGCCAGGCCCAGTTCCCGCCAGGCTTCCGGCCACGGATCGGCCGTTTGTGTTGCCGCCTCATACAGGGACACGAGTTCGCCCGTTGCGGTTCCCTCGCGACGCGCGATCTCGGCTTTTAGAAACAAACCTTCACCATGTCCCGGGTTTCGTTCGAGGTAGCGGCCGAGGGCCTTGCCGGCTTCCTCCAGGTCGCGCATGTCGATCCGGTGACGAACCACGTTCATCGCCAGCACTTCGACGCGACTGCGATAGTCGGCCGAACCCTGGCCCAGCGGATGGTCCGAGTAATCGTTCGACGCGACGACCGACTGGTAGTGTGCCTGCCGCTCGGTCAGCCGCGGGTGCGAGGAATAATAAGCGGCCGCACCTTCTTCCGGATCTGCATCAACCTTGAGCCGTTCGAATATCAGCGGTGCCACGCTGGCGTCGTAACCGGCGTTGACGACAAGGTCGAGTCCCTCGTTATCGGCCTCCCATTCGAGCTCCTGCGAGTAGCCGCTGATGGCGGCCATCTGCCAGGTCATCATGCTGAGCTGGCTCATTGAGCCCATCGCGTTGGCGCCGGCCTGGCCGCCGAGCGCCGCGCCGATCCCGGCCAAAACCGCGGTGCCGAACACCGCCCACTTTTCCTGGTTGGCGGCGTTGCGGGTCTCGCTGAGCGAATGCCGGTTGAGATAGTGCGTGAGCTCGTGCCCGGCGATGATCGCGAACTCGGCCTCGC
>JAHEKH010000009.1 GCA_024638445.1 Gammaproteobacteria bacterium
ATCAGCCGGCGCCGGTGGCGCCGACGAGATCTTCGAGCCGGGATTCCAGCTGCCGCAGCCGCTCCTCCAGCTCGCTGCGACTCCTGGGTTGTCCTTCCGTCTCGACCTTGTCTTCGACCACGGTGACGAGATCGCCGGAAAGCTCTTGCTTCATTTCGGTGATGACCTGCTCGATATGCTCGCCTTCAAAGTCACGAATATCTTCCAGATATCCAAACAAAAGCAGCCGGTCCATCACGATATTGACCTTGCGCGGGATTCCGCCGGTCGACTTGTAAATCGATTCATAGACTTCGGCTGAAAAGGACGGATCACCGTTCCAGCCTACTGCCACGAGGCGAAACCCGATATAGCGCTTGGTTTCTTCCGGCGACATGGGCTCGAGGTGATACGAGGCGACGATGCGCTGGCGCAACTGCTCCATTCGCCGCGCCTGCAGGGTGACGCGCAGCTCGGTCTGGCCCACCAGGAAAATCTGCATCAGGGCCCGGCCCTGGCATTCCAGGTTCGACAGGATACGCAGCTCCTCCAGCGCCTCGGGGGTCAGCGTCTGGGCCTCGTCCACGATCAGCAGGACACCCGAAAGGCGATCGCGGGCGTGACGCAATGACTTTTCCAGGTTGGTCATGATCGCAACCTTACTGCGACCTTCATAGGGCAGGTTCAGCGCTGACGCGACCGCCGAGAGGATGTTTTCTTCGTTCAGGTTGGCCGCCGCAATCTTTGCCGTAGCTACCTCCTGGTCCGCCATCTCGGCCAGCAGTGTCTGGATCAGCATGGTCTTGCCCGTACCGATATGACCGGTGATCACCACGAAACCCTCCGACTGCTCCATGCCGAAGCGCAGGTAGCTCAGGGCGCGCTTGTGGCTGCGGCTCGGAAACAGGAAACGCAGGTCGGGGGTTAGCTGAAAAGGTCTCGAGCTGAAGTTGTAGGTCTCGAGATACACTCAGAACACCTTCCCGATGCCGATACTGACGGCACGCTCATCGTATTCGCTGCGAGCAACAGTACCGAAACGGCTGTTCGCCCACGCTCTGAAGTTGACGTAGAGTCCATCGCGGATTTCGCGCCTGAAGCGAACCTGGAACCTGACGTCCTCGGGATTGTTGCTGTTGGTCCTCAACTCGAATCGCTGCCAGCCCAGGTCGACACTGAACTCGTTGCGCGGCTTGGTGGTCCAGGTCCACGAAACCGCGGCGCCGCTGACGCCATCCGAGTCGCCGGCTGCCGTCGTCAGGTAGTCACGATTTTCGTCGTAGACGTTCAGCCGCAGCTTGCTGCGGGCCAGCTGCAGCGTGGCAACGCCGGACAGCCGCTTACGAACATAGACCTCGGCACCCGATGAGGGCAGCTCGACACCGGTGATGTTGGTGAGAAACTGGAACAAAGCCTCGTAACCCTGCTGCTGGCGTCCGATCGTGGTGGTTTCCTCGAGGTAGGAAATATCGGTCGTCAGCTGACCTGCCTCGCGCAGGAGCTTGAACTGGTAGGAGTCGCCAAAGTGCTCCTCACCCGCCGAAATACTGAATGTGGTCAGCTTGTCGAGCTGGCCGCGCAGACCCACGTTCCAGTAGGCACCATCGATCTTGCGTGCGCCGATCAGCTGGTTGAACTCGTTATTCTCGTCGCCACCGCCGACAAATATCGCGGTCTTGCCGCCCGGCTTCCAGGCGATCTCGGCGCCTACCCGCTGCAGCTGGACTTCGGCGCCACTATCGTAGTCGATAGTCGCATCGGTGCCGGTCAGCTTCCAGGACCAGGCCGAGCGTGGCGGCCCTCCGGCAATGGTGGCGAAGTAGCCGTTAGATTCACTGTCGGACAACGAAACGTCATCATATTCGACCAGCCCGTAGTTGTAGCCAAACTGCACGGTAGTCGCGCTGCCAATCGTACGCTGGAAATACGGGTTCACCGAGAAATTTCCGACTTCGCTGCGATTGCCGGTCTGCGACACGGCGCTGATGCCGATACGGCCGTCCGGATTGATGATCTGCTGGTTGAGTGAACCGGCGAAATCGATAAACAGCGATTCGCCCAGCAGCGTCGCCCGACCCCGGGTTCGTGAATAATCCAGGACCTCGTCGAGTTCATCCTGGCGGGAGAAAAACAACCCCTGCAGCCGGTACTCGAAATCCACTTCGAACTGCTTGCCGATGCCGTTGATCCGTATCGCGGGCAACACCTCGGTCACAAACTCATCGACCTCCTGCCCATCGGGCTGCAGGCTGAGATTGTCGGTATAAGATTCCGCGAGATCGATGGAAGGCTCGACCTCCCACTCGACTGCAGCCGCGGGCAGGCAGGCGACAGCCGCCACCAGCCCGGCAAGGATGCTATTCCGAACCATAGTAGCCGCCGTAATATCCCGAATGCCGATTGACGCGGCACTTGTTAAGCACAACTTGCACCTCGCGCTCGCCGAACAACTCGAGCGCGCTCATAACGGCACGCTGCGGGGTCGCCCCGGCGTGGACCACCAGTACGATCTGGCCCATCAGGGCAGCCAGCGCCTGTGCCTCGCTGGTTTGCAGTACCGGTGGCGAATCGAAAAGGATGATCCGGTCGGAGTAACGGGTCGCGAGCTCTTCGGCGATGGCCTCCATGCGGTGGCTCGAAAGCAGCTCGGTCGCGTGCCGGTGACGCTGTCCTGCCGGAATGATCTTGAGTGACGGCATATCGGTTTGCAGCAGCACGTCGCCGATGTCCATCGAGTGATCCTGCAGCAGGTCGAGCAAACCCGGTCGGCTATGCACATCGAGGATTCGGCTGATGTGCGGCTTGGCCACGTCGGAATCGACCAGCACCACCGTGCGGTCCCGTTCCAGAGCAATACACATTGCGAGATTCATGGCCGTGAAGGTCTTGCCTTCGGTTGCCAGCGCGCTGGCAATCAGCACGAGATTCTTGCGATGTGCGCCCTCCTCGGCCTGCTCGAACGCCTGGCTGAGGATGGGGCGCTTGATGCGCCGAAACTCGTCGACAATCTTGTCTGCCGACTCTCCAAAGGGTGTGACGCCCTCTTTAGAAAGTTTTTCGTGGTTCAGCTCGATGTCAACCGTGGCAGAGGTCTTGGGTGGCTCGGTGCGGCCACCGCGCCCGATGCGGGCATCGTTGACGACCCGCCGGTCCTTCACCGGCATGAGTTTGTCTGTCTTGCGATGCTTGTCGACCGCTTTTTCTACGATACTCATGCGGTCACCCTTGCCACGATACGCGAAGCGAGCTGCACTGCCGGGGCAGTAAAGACGATTGCTGCCACGAAGGCAGACATCAATAGAGCAAGGCCTGTCAGGAACACACCCATTTGCAGGCGACTGGCCATTCTCTGTCCGGGGGTGAGGATAACGCTGATCGTCCCGAGGACGTTAGCGCCGGCGATCTTCGTCAGGCTGCTGCGGCCGACAAACACAGGATTCACCTGGTTCATCGCATAAGCGAACATGCCGCCACCGGCCAGGCCGAAGATGAGCGCCATCGACAGGAACAGGGGACGGTTCGGACCGATAGGCTCGAGCGGAATGGTCGGTGGGTCGATAACCCGGAACTTCACGTCTTCACTGCTTTGCTCGGCATCCTCGGTCAGCCGCGCGGACTCGAATCGATCCAGCAACGCCTCGTAGCGCGCCTTGGTAACTTCATAGTCGCGGTTGAGCTTGGAAAGCTCCGCCTCGACAACCGGGATGGTATCGACAGATTTCTGCAGTTCGGCAACAACCAGCCTCTGCTGTTCGATCCGCGCCCGGATTTCTGCTATCAGCACCTCGGTATTATTGAGCTCGATCTTCATGCTCTGGTATACCGGGTTGAGATCCATCGGATCACTGGCGGTCGATGCGCTGCCGTCGGCAATGGACTCGTCGCGTTGTTCCCGCATGCGCTCCAGTGAATCCTTGAGCGCAATGATGTCGGGGTGCCGGTCTGTGTACTGCAGGCTCAGGTCGCGCAGCTGGTTTTCGGCGGCCAGTATCTTGGCGTCGTACTCGGCGGTCAGGCTCTCGGTACGCAGTACCGGCTCCTCGGTTTCCAGCTGACGCAGCAATTCCAGCCGCTTGCGCTGTGCGAGGCTGAGCTGTGACTGCAGTTGCGCCAGCCCGCTGGTTGCCGACTGCAGCCTCGAGTAATAGTCGCCGGTCGAGTCGGGCATGACACCCACGTTGCGTTTCTTGAATTCGGCGAGTTTTTCCTCCGCCTCTACCAGGCGGGCTTCGTGCTCGGTGATCTGCTCGTTGAGGAATCGCATAGCCACTTCAGAATCGGAGCGGTTCGTCGACAGCGTGTCACCCACGAAATTCGACAGCAGCGTCTGCACGACAGCGTGCGCGGTACGCGGATCGCGATCCTGGAACGAGATGGTATAGAGCTGGTCTCGCGCGGCCCGTATCTCGATGCTCGCCTGCAGCTTTTCGATCAACTTTTCCATTTCGCGTGGCGTGCCCGCGCGCAGGTCGAGGTCAGTTTCCCGCGCCACCTCCTCGAGGTGCGGGCGGCTGAGCAACGCGCGGGTCATCATGTTGATCTCGTTCATCACGTTGGTTTCGGTCGCCAGGCCACGCAGCAACGGGCGCAGCACCGAGTCAGTGTCCACAAACACCCGGGTGCTCGCTTCGTAGACGTTCGGCAGCGAATACACCGCGCCCCAGCCGACCATGGATATCGCCCACGCGACAATCATCGCCCGCCAGCGATAGCGCCACATGCCCCGGGCATGACTTAATACTTGTGTGATGAGGTCGTGCATTGCTAAGTCTTTGAATTATACACTTCCGGACCCCATCTTCGCCCTTCCGGACACGTCCGCATCGTGACTCGTGTCACAGTTTGACGAAACCGTGGGACGAAGCGCTCAAAACCGGGCTTCGGGGATGATCAGGACGTCGCCAGGCCTCATCTGTACGTTGGCGCGCAGGTCGCCCTTGTCGAGCAGGATATCCGGCCGGACATTGATTTCGATCATCTCGGCGCCCTGCCGGCGAATGATTTTTGCCCGCCGCCCGGCGGCCAGGTCGGTCAGCCCGCCAACCTCGATCAAAACATCGAGCAGCGTCAGATTCTGCCGGTAAGGCAAAGACCGCGGCTGCATCGCCTGGCCAACGACTCTCACCTGTTCGGTCAGGTCCCCGACAAAGCCGGTAACAATGACCGTGACGACCGGCGACTTGATGTATTCGGCCAGCACAGACTCGATGTCGCGGGCCAGCTCGGTGGGGGTTTTTCCTGCCGCCTGCATGTCTTCGACCAGCGGGGTAGAGATCTTACCGTCGGGGCGAACCGGCACAGCGGAAGAAACATCGGGATGACGCCAGACGAATATATCCAGCTGGTCGCCAGGGCCGATCTGGTATTCCAGCCCGGGCTGCTCCGGCGCGCCCTCCGGGGCCGGTGCACTGGCCGGCACCTCGCGGGCGCCACCATTGACCGGTGCCAGCGGGGTCGGGGCACAGCCCGCCTGCACCACGAGAATCGACAGGATTAAACAGGTTTTAAGCAGCTTATTCATTGGGTAACCGCGGGTACCTCACATAAAACGGCCCAGACTCTAGCATATCGATTAGGGGCAGTCGCGGCCCTACGTCACTGTCTTCGCTGAATATTCCGTCAAATTGGCCCGATAGGGGCGACCTGTCTATAGTACTGTTCACTCTTTAACAGACCGACTATAAGAGCCTGATGTTCCGTTACTCTTTTTTCCCGTTCGCAATCACCCTGCTGGCCCTGCTCGGCGCAGCCGGATGCACGCCGCCGATCGACGCTGAAACCCGTCTCCAGGTCGCCCTCGACAACGAGCGTCGCGGCGAGCCGATTGCGGCAATACTCGAACTGAAAAACATACTCCAGACCCAGCCCGATCACCTGCAGGCGCTGGCCACCGTAGGGCGGCTGTCAGTGGAAGTTGGCCAGTCGAGTGAAGCCATCGAGTTCCTGACCCGGGCCCGGGACCTGGGCAGTCGCGACCCGGCTGTGCTCGAAAACCTCGCACACGCCCTCCTCGCGCAGGGCGAATTCGAGCGACTGCTCGATACCGTCAGCATCGACGCGCTGCCGGCTGCCCGGCAGGGTAACGGTCACCTGCTCCGTGGCGAGGCGCTGGTTGGACTCGGCAGGCTCGCCGATGCGCAGGACAGCTACCGACGCGCCAGCGAGCACGCGGCAACTGCGGCGGCCGGACTGGGTGGCCTGGCCCGTATTGCGATGATCCGGGGCGACCAGCATGAAGCCGAAGCGCTGATCGATGAAGCGCTCGAGCGCGACCCGTTCTCGGTTTCGACCTTCCGCGCACTCGGAGCACTGCGCCACAGCCAGGGTCGCTACGAGGAAGCCGAGCAGGCATTCACCAGCGCCGTCGAGGCGACCGCGGTGCGGCCTGCCGCCAACGAACTCCTGCTGGCCCGTGTCGGCCTGGCCGAATCGCAGTGGCGCCAGGGCCATAAGGGCAACGCTCTCGGCAACGTCAAGGACCTGCTCGATGCCTACCCCTGGCACCCGTTGCCACGTTACCTGCGTGCACTCCTGGCATTTGACGCCGGCGAATTCCGGCTTGCGGCGGACTATTTACGGGAAGTCAGGCTGTCGGTTCCCGGTCACCATGCGTCCGCGCAGCTGCTCGCGGCCTGCGAGTTCGAACTCGGCAACTACAGCAGCACGGAACTGCTGCTGCGCGAGTATCTCGGGGCACAACCGAACGACATTCCGATGCGCCGGCTGCTGGCGCGAACGCATCTGCGGATGGGTAACCCCACCGGCGCCCTCGCCGCCCTGCTGCCGGTCGTAGAACTCGCACCCGACGATGCCGAGTTCCTCGCGCTGCTGGGCAAAGCCAGCCTGCACAGTGGCGATGCCCGGGCCGCTGCCGACTATCTCGAGCGCGCCATCGACCGCGATCCGGAAGACGATGAAATCGAAACCAGTTATATCGTCGCGCTGATAGGCTCGGGACAGATCGACCAGGCCGAACGCCGCCTTGCCGCTCTGCCCGACACCGAGGAAATGCGGCGGGCACGCTCGCTGCTCGGCCTGGTGCTGTTGATGCGCAAGGCAGAAAGTGAGCGTGCGATGCTCTATGCCAAACAACTCCGGCAGGCAGCACCCACCAACCTGCATGCCATGCTGGCGCTGGCCGAGCTGGCCGAATCGCGTGGCGATCCGGTGCGCGCCATCGAGTGGCTGGAGATGGCGCGCAGCCGCAACCCCACGTCGATCGAACCGAGGCTGCTCCTGGTTCGCTACTACGCCGAGCGAGACAATCACGAGAAAGCGCATGAAATCGCGCTCGAGGCAGTACAGATTCGGCCACACCAGGGTGACGCACTGATCGCGCTGGCCCGCCAGAAGCTCGAGTTGGGTCAGACGGCGCTGGCACAGGCCACCCTCGAGGAAGCGTTGCGGGCTGCACCGGAATCCGGCGAGGCGTATCTCGTGCTTGCAAAGGCCGCCATCGTGGCGGACGACATCGATACCGCCAAAGAGCACCTCGGCCATGCCGTCGAACTCGAAAGCGGACTCATGCCGAGAGCCGTCGGCCTGGTACTGGACCTGGCGAGAGATCATCGTGAGCAGGCGCTGGAACTGGCCGGGCACCTGCAGACCGTGGGCGAGAACCTGCCGCATGGTTATACGGCGGCCGGCGACCTGCACATGGCCGAGCGCCGTTTCGGCGAAGCGCTGGCAGCCTACGAGTCGGCGCTGCCGCACTCCAGCGACACGATCACCCTGCTGAAAACCTTTATCGCAGCGCGCGAGTCCGGGTCCAGCGAACCGACCCGCTTACTGCAGCAATGGCTGGCAGCTCACCCGGGCGACGAGAGCGTTCGGAAAATGCTCGAGAACTCGCTCTGACAGACAGCCGCACACTCATGTGCGGCTATGCGACAAAGCGCTAGAGACTTTCCCGTAAAGCCCGCGCCTCGTCGCGGCTGCTGAATCCGCTGCCGTCCGCCAGGATCGCATCCAGCAGGTCCCGTGCCTCGGCTGACGAGCCACTGCGATGCAGGGCAACTGCGAGGTGGTAGCGAATCTCCGGGTCGTCCGGCGCCTGACGCGCGGCCGTGCGCAGCACGCGCATTGCCTCATCGACCTTGCCCTGCTTCAACAGCAACCAGCCGTAAGTGTCTGTGACCTGGCCGAGGTCCGGCATCATTTCGGTCGCCGTCTTGGCATAGGCCACGCCCTTGCGCAGGTTTTCGGCGCCGCCTTTTTCAGAGTAGATCCAGGCGAGATTGTTCAGGGCGACAATGCTGTCGGCATCGCTATCGAGCACGCGCTCGTACTCGGTAATTGCCTGGTCTTCGAGACCGTTGTCCTGGTAAGCCTGCGCCAGCGCGAGTCGGACACGGGCATTGTCGTCTTCGCGAGCCAGCCATTCCTCGAGCACCTTGTGTGAGTCCGCGCGCCCGGCCCGCTTGCGGGCCTCGAAACGCTTGATCGTCACGATGTCGTTGCTGAATTTCTCGCCCGCACTGTCGTAGGCTGCAATGGCGTCATTGTAGTGACCGCGCATGATGTGAATGTCGCCTTCCAGCGCATTCGGTTCGGCGCGTGAGGGGTACTCCTCCTTCAGCCCGTCGGTGATCTCGAGCGCTGCGGCGTAGTTACCCAGCAGCGCTTCCATACGCGCCAGGGCAACCCGCGCGCCAAGGTGCGAAGGATCGATTTCCAGGGTTTTTTTCAACGATCGTCTTGCGGCATCGTTCATTCCCAGCTTGAGCTGCGCCCGCGACAGATTGAAGTTGACATCCACGTTGTTCGGGCCCTGCTGCAGCGCCCGTTCGAAGGTTCCCAGCGCCTCGCTGTGGCGGTTGGAGTCATATTGCACGCTGCCGAGCAGGTTCAGCGTCACCGCGCTGGCCGGCGCACGGGCAACGGCCTCGTTCGCCCGCTCGAGAGCGAGGTCTTCCTGGCCCTTGCGCAGGTAGTAACGCGCCAGCAACATGACCGGTTCCGCAGCGTCAGGGTTCTTTTCGCGCGCGGTTTCCAGAAGCTCAACGGCGCGGGCCGGGTCTCCACCCTGCTCGGCCAGGTGCGAAAGCGACATCAGTGCCAGCATGTTGGCGGGATCTTTCTCCAGCATCGCTTCGTAACGTCGGCGCGCCGCATCGGGCTGACCCTCGGCGACATCCAGCCTGGCCAGGCTGATCAGGATACTGGGGTCGTCTGGCGCAAGTTCCAGTGCCCGCTCGAAACTGGCGCGCGCGGCTTCGCTTTCCCGTACGGCCATGTAAAAGCCGCCGAGAATCCGGTGACTGGCGGAATCATCGGGTTTTTTCTCCACCAGGCTTGTTGCATAGTCGCGTGCGCTGTCGATATTTCCGTCCCGCAGCCGCGCCAGGACGATCAGGAAGTCTCGCTGCTTCCCGTGCATTTCGGCCGGCAGACCGTCCAGCAGCTCGATAGCCTTGTCTATTTCGCCGACGGCGATATAGCTGGATGCAGCCTGTATCTGCACCGCGGGATCACCGCTGCCGGCTTCGGCGCCACGCTGCAGGTAGGCCAGGCCTTCTTCCGTGCGGCCACTGCGTACACCGGCCGAACCGGCCATCGTCAGGAGCTGCGGATCGGTAGCACCCGCCTCGATCAGCGGTTCGAGCGCGTTGAAAGCTTCCTCCGGGCTGCCGAGACTCATCTTGGCCTGGGCCAGCAGCCGGCGTACCTGGGCGTCATTGGGATTGGCATTGACCAGTGACTGAAGGTGTACTTCGGCAAGCGCGAAGTTCTCCTTCGACATCGCCGCGGCGGCGAGCAACAGCCGGGCCGGCTGGTAGTCGGGGAACGCAGAGATCACGCGCTGCGATTTGTCGATAGCGTTGTCGAGCTCACCGGATTCGAAATCCGCACGGGCCGCCTGGAACAGGCCGTAAGGGTGCTCGGGCGCGAGATCGAGCATTTGCGCCGCCACGTCCTGGGCTTCACCGGACTTACGCTGTACCAGCAGGGCATCGACGAGGCCGGCAAGGTACGTCATCCGCTCACGCATCAGCGCAGGTTTCTGAGCGCTGGCAATCGCCTTGCGAAAGCTGGCTTCGGAATCTGAATATTCGCCGTTGTTCAGGTGAAGCCGCCCGAGCACCGCATGCGCGGCGTGGGCGTCCGGGTTGGAGGCGATCACCCGTTCCAGCGCACGGCTGGCCTCCTGCACATCGTCACTCTCGAGATGGATTCTCGCCATGCCCACGAGGGCGTCGGCATGATCATTCTGTTCGGCCAACGCGGCCTCGAAGCGCGTCTGCGCCTGCCCGAGCTCGGACTTGCGCAGGTGGGCATTGCCCAGGATCGCATTCAGACTCGCCCGTTCACCGGGTGTATCGAGTTGATCCGGAGCAAACTCCATTACATCGTCAAATCGGCCAACGCCCAGCAACGCCCGTGCCAGCGGCACGACGTAATCGCGCGCTTCGGCTCCCAGCTCGCGGGCACGCTGCAGTTCCTTGGCCGCTGAGGCGGGATCGCCGGCCGCGAGGGACACGCGGCCCAGTAAAACCCTGGCTTCGATGTTGGACGGGTCCGAGCGGAGGACGTTCTTCAGCTCGATGACGGCTTCGCGATAATCCTCACGCTCCAGCGCCTGCTCCGCCTGCGCCACCCGGGTGGCGTTGTCCGCCGCGAAGTCACAACCTGAGACCACGGCAAGCGCCGCGACCACCAAAAACAATTTCTTAATTAACTTCATGCCTGGCTTTCCCCCGAGGAGCGGTCGTTGATGTTTGAACATGATTCAACGCTAGTCAAACCGTCTCGCTCATCTCATGCTTTTGCATTAAATCGTAAAAAGTCGGACGGCTTATTCCAAGCATCTCGGCAGCCTTGGAAATATTGCCGTCGGTAATACTCAGTACCTGCTTCAGGGCCTTTCGCTCGGCTTCGAGCCTGACCGCGCGCAGGTTGATCGGGTACGAGCCGGTACCCACCGGTTCGAGAGCCAGGTCCTCTGCAGTAACGGTTTTACCCTCGGCCATAATCACTGCGGACTTGACCTTGTTCTCCAACTCGCGAACGTTCCCGGGCCAGTCGTAGCTTTCGATTGCCTGCAGGGCATCATGGGTGAAGTTACGCAACGGTCGTCCCTGCTGCCTGGCAAACTCCTGCAGGAACGCTCGCGCGAGCACAACGGCATCGCCGGGCCTCTCACGCAATGGCGGAATAGCAGCGGTAACTTCGCTGATGCGGTAATAGAGGTCTTCGCGGAAACGGTTCCCGGCAATGGCTTCCTTGAGATCCTGGTTCGTTGCACACACGACCCGAACATCGACCGGCAGCTCCTTACGCCCGCCGACACGCTCAACGACGCGCTCCTGCAGGAAGCGCAACAGCTTGGCCTGCAGCGCGAGAGGCATATCGCCCAACTCGTCAAGAAAGAGGGTGCCGCCACTGGCGTACTCGATCTTGCCCGGCGTCGTCTTCGTGGCGCCGGTAAAAGCGCCTTTCTCGTAGCCGAACAATTCGCTTTCCAGCAGGTTCTCGGGAATTGCCGCGCAGTTGATCGCAACAAATGCCTCGGACTTGCGTGGACTCAGGTTATGCAGCGCACGCGCCAGCAGCTCCTTGCCCGTGCCGCTCTCACCCAGCAGCAATGTCGTTGCGGTGGTCGGCGCGACTTTCTCGATAAGCCGGCAAACCTGCAGCATCTTGTCGCTGGTAGCGATGAAACCTTCCAGCGGCGAAGCCGTCTTGCGCGCGAGCAGCTGGCGATTTTCTTCCTCGAGCTCCCACATGTTGAAGGCGCGCTGGACGATCAGCTGCAGCACTTCGGTATCCAGCGGTTTTTGGTAAAAGTCGTAGGCACCGTGACCGACCGCACGCACGGCGTTATCGGTGTCGGCATTGCCGGTTACCACGATGACCTTGATGTCGGGAGCGATCGCCAGCATCTGCTGCAGCGTAGCCATTCCTTCGCTGACACCCTCGGCATCGGGTGGAAGACCGAGGTCCTGCAGAACGACCTTGGGCTCGCACCGCCTTAATTCAGTGATGGCCGACTTTCGGTCCTCGGCAATGACGACTTCGTAACCTTCGAAACACCACTTTAGCTGGCTCTGCAGCCCGGGATCGTCTTCGACCACCAGTAGCGTTTTCTTTTCCTCGCTCACTAGACTGCTCCTGTTTGCTGTACTACGCCGTCGTCGGCAACTGCCAGGGGAAGCACCAGTCGAAACCGTGTGCCGTCGCCGGCACCGCTCTCGACCTCGACATCTCCGCCGGCTGATCGCACGAATTCACGCGCCTGGTAGGCGCCGATGCCCATTCCCTTGCTGCCTTTCGTCGATTCGAAAGGCCGGAACAGGCGTTCACGAATGAAATGATCATCCATGCCCGGTCCATTATCCACGACTTCCACGATCGCGCTATCGTCGCGCTGGTAGAGCCGTATCGTCACCTTGCCGCCGGGGCCGGCGGCATCCTGTGCATTGCGGACCACGTGACCCAGGACCGTCGCCAGGCCATCGCGGCTGGCTCGCACCTGCAGTTCGCCCGACTCGACTGCAACATTGACACCGGGCTGCCGTGGCGAACACTGGGCTGCAACATCCTCGCACAACGCCGCCAGGTCCAGCCGCCGCGCCACTTCGGGGGCCTCACCCTGGCGAAGTTGCTCGAGCAACCGGCTCATCCGGCGAACCGAGTTGTCGACGGTGGAAATTGCATCCTCGATAAATTCGGGATTGTGCTTGTGACGCGCAGCATTCTTCACGACCAGGCTCTGCTGGGCAATCAGGTTTTTCAGGTCGTGCATGATGAAAGCGGTGAACCGGTTGAACGCCTGGAACTGGCTGGCCTCGGCCAGCATCCCGGCCGCGCGCTCCATTTCGAGATATCCGGCCACCTGCCTGCCGAGCGTTTTCAGCAGGTCGAGGTCTTCCCAGGTCAGTGCCTGCGGCGCCCTTGATCGCGCCAGCACGATAAATCCCGACAGACCCTCATCCTTGACCAGCGGAACTACCAGCCAGGCGGCGGGTAGTTCCTCGAGCCAGCGCGGTATTTTCAGCGATCCGTACATCCCGGGATTGCGCCGATGCTCGGCGAGGTCGACAACCCAGCTGCGTTCGGAAAGGAACACCAGGAGGGGGCTGTCGGCAGAAACGGCGGCTATCTCCGGAACGGCCAGGTTCCACTTCGACACCAGCGTGTAGCTGTTCTCGTTCGCACGCATCCAGAGTGCACCGCCAGGGCTTTCAACCGGGTTTGCGACGCTCATGATTGCCCGGTCTTTCAGCGGCAGTTCGTCATCCGCCGAAGACAACAGCCGGGTAAGGCGCAGCCACTCCTCGCGGTAATCGTATTTGTAACGGAAAAAATGCTTGTTCAGGAAAACCCGGATTCGGGCCCTGACCTGACCGGAGAACAACAGCACCAACAGGCCCAGCATGCCGGCAAAGACGAAAATCGCCTGCGCCACGGTCCCCCACTCGCCACCCCAGATTCGCACGTAGTAGCCGCCGGCAGCCATGGCCAGCAGGTAGAGTCCGGCGCCCAGCAGGCTGGTCGTGTAAAACGCCATCTGCCGCGACACGTACAAGCCCGCGGACCATTGCGCGCTGCGCGAGGCGGATACGGCGATGAGTGGCGCCACGAGCAGGTGAATGTAGCCACGGGAGTTCCACAATCCCTGGTCGATGCCACGAAACATCAGGCCCTTCGCATACATCACGAGGTCAAAAACGAACAGACCCGCCAGCGCGAGGCACAGAAACTTGACCGACCAGCGCTGGGACGCCAGCGTGTTCCGATAGACCTGCTCCGTGATCACCAGCCCGGTGAGGGCCATAATGAAAAAGCCGTACAGGAATATCGACTGCACCCATTCGCGGGCGTCGAACAGCACGGCCACTGAACCAGCCCCGAGCAATACCACCCAGAGGCCGTGAACGAACAGGCGCATGCGCGCCGGGAACTCGGACTCGCCGCGGCCGAGAATCAGGCTGACGAGAAATATCAGCCAGAAGGTCGACTTGAATAACTCGGCAAGAAAAACCAGCACCGGTGACAGGGTTGGCGTGCCGGCGTGAACCGCGAGCAGCATGCACCAGGCGACCGTTGCGCCGACCGCCACCAGCAACAGCGCACCGAGGCGCCCCCGCCAGATCGTCAGCAATGCAATGCCCAGTGCGGTAAAAGCAACCGCGCCCGACAGGTAACCAATCAGTCCTACTGATGCCATGCGCCGCTCGTCACCGTGCCCCGGTCCGCCACAACACCACCTCCGCGGTCTGCAACAGGATCAACAGGTCCAGCAGGAGGGTGTGGTTCTTGACGTAGTAGAGGTCGTACTGAAGTTTTTCGAGCGCGTCCTGCTGGGAGGCGCCGTATTCGTACTTGAGCTGCGCCCAGCCGGTAATGCCGGGTTTCACGCAATGACGTTCCCGGTAATAAGGTATTCGCTGACTCAGCTGATCCACGAAATCCGGCCGCTCGGGCCGCGGCCCGACAAAACTCATGTCACCGCGCAGCACATTGATGATCTGCGGCAACTCGTCAAGACGGAACTTGCGGATGATACGGCCGATGCGGGTGACGCGATCGTCATTGCGGGCGGCCCACTGCGGTCCGTCTTTCTCCGCATCGATCCGCATGCTGCGAAACTTGAGCACCTCGAAAATCTGCCCCTGGAATCCGACCCGCGCCTGGCGGTAGAAAACCGGCAGACCATCGTCAATCACGATTGCCAGCGCGACCAGGAGCATGACCGGCCAGGTAATCAGCAGCAAAACGACGCTGGCGACAATATCGAATATGCGTTCTGAAACCGCCTGTATACGGCTACGCCCAAAACCTTCCGAGAAAATCATCCAGCTCGGGTACAGCAGGTCCAGCTTGACCTTGCCGGTTTCACGCTCGAAATACGTCAGCGCATCGCTCACGCTGATACCGCTCAGCTTGCAGTCCAGTAACTCCTGTACCGGCAGGCCCTTGCGCCGATCGTCGATTGCCACGACGATTTCATCGACGTCATTGGCCACCGCGTAGTCGACCAGCCTGCCCCGGTACTCGACCACGTCCGAGGGATCGACCCGGGTCTCGATGTCACCGGTCGAACGAATGAAACCGAGCAGGTTTGACTGCCGCTGGTCGGTGCTGCCGGTCAGGTTCACCAGGTTGGCCGCTTTTTCTCCTGCCCCGTAGACCAGCACGCGGGGCTTGAAAAAATTCTCGCCGACCAGCGTGTAAAACCCGAGCCGGACAATACAGAGGGACACGAAGCCGACGATGAAGGTAATCCCGAGAGCACCGCGCCCGAGATACAGCCCCGGAATGATGTAAAACAGCAGCGCCATCAGCACCCCGGCCAGCACGAAGCTTGCCGCGAGCCTGATGAACATACTGAGTTTTTCCGGGTAGGCGCGAGCCTGGTAAAGCCCCATTGCGATCATGCAGATCATCACGACTGCCGCGAATGCCAGCGGCCGGCCGTAGATGGCCCCGACGATCTCCAGGTTGCCGGAAAAACGCACCCAGCCGCCGATATAGACCGCTGCAATCAGCAGCAGCCCCTCGACGACACCCAGTATCAGCACGGGCAGCTGGATGTAGTGCTTGAATATCCTGACTGGCACTCAATCTCCGTTGCGGTTTGCCGGTAAACGCACGCGGGCGATCAGGCCGGGCATGGTAACCCGGCCGGTGCGACCACAGCTGTCTTAGTTTAGGTGAATATGGGTGGCGGATTATGTGAAATTGGTCACAGTGGGGGCTCCGCGCCATCCAGCGGACCGATCCGCAAAACCTGTTCCCCGGCCCCCTCTGCGACGACCACCAGGTGCTCGCCGCTGAACGCGACCGCCTCGAACTGCGCCAGCCTCGGGAGCGGAAGCTGCCTTGGAGTGCGGGCCAGGCTCTCGGACCAGCGTTCGCTGCCCTCACGTGTGTAGAGATAGACGTTGCGATAGGTGAGCAGTGCCAGCGTCCGTCCATCGGGCGACAGGTCCGCCGCGGTTGGCTGGTGACGCCACGGACCCAGCAGCGGCGATTCCAGCATCTCGGCCATGCTCGGCCGCGGGAGGCCCACCGCGCTGGCAATCCGGCGGGCCTCGAGCGGCCGTCTCGGCATGGCGATCAGCGTCAGCGGCAACTCATAGACCGCCGCCGGCGTTTCCCGCTTCGTGATCAGCAGGATACGGTCGCCTTCGACATCCACGGCAATTGCCTCGCAGTCGTGAGAACCGTCCTCGTACCTGAACGGCAGGCGGGAGACCAGGGCTACGTCACCGCTGAAGCGGCCGTCTTCCCCCGGCCGGGGCTCGGCGACGATATAGAGCCAACTCACCTTGCGCGCGGTATTGTTGTCGCCGGTGTCGGCAACCAGCAGGTAGTGCTCACCGTCGAGGCTGAAAGCAGCGAGATCTTCCCAGTCGATGTTTCGGGCCTGCTGCAACCTGACGAAACCAAGATCCGAACCCGTCGTGCTCATCGCCCGCAGGAACGGCCCGTTGCCGCTGTCGTTGATCGCCCAGATTACGCCGGGTGTTGCGCCGGATACCGCAATCCCGCTGGTCTCACTCAGGTTACGGGACTCGATCTGTCCAAGGACTTCGATTTCGGCACCCGGTGCGAACGCCGGCAGGATCAGCAGCAGCCAGGCAAGTCTCATGACGGGTGATCGGCGCTGACCGGGTCGTGGTGAATCAACACGTCGGCGTTGGGAAACTCGCGGAGAATTTCCGCCTCGACGACATCACCAATCCCGTGTGCCTCGATCAGGGGAATATGGTCGTCGAATTCGAGATGCATTTGCACAAAGTAATCGCGACCCGATTGCCTGGTGCGCATCTCGTGCACACCGAGTACCCGCGTATGCGCCTCGGCGATACTTCGCATTCGTTCCTGCACGCCGGAGGGTAACTGCCGGTCCATCAGCATGTAGACCGCATCCCGGCCTATACGCCAGGCGCTGACCGAGACGAAAACCGCGATGGCGATCCCGAGTATCGCATCGAGCTGGCCGAATCCGATGGTACTGAGGAGCAACGTGGCTATCACGCTCAGGTTGACCAGCAAGTCGGTCGTATAGTGCAACGAATCGGCGCGAATTGCCGTCGAGCCTGTTTTCTTCACGACGTATCGCTGCAGCAGCAACAGCCCCAGCGTTACCACGGTGGCGAATGCGATCACCGCGATGCCTACATCGATCCGTTCGAGGGGTACCGGGTGAGCAAGCCGCTCGAGCGCGTGGAGCACCAGGAAGACGGCCGAACCGCTGATAAAGGTTGCCTGCCCAAGCGCAGCCAGGGACTCGGCCTTGCCGTGACCGAACTGGTGATACTGATCGGCCGGCATGAGCGAATAACGCACGGCAACGAGATTAATGATCGACGCCAGCGCGTCCATCATCGAATCGACCAGCGAAGCCATGACGCTGACCGCGCCGCTCAGGGCCCAGGCCGCCAGCTTGGCAACAATGAGCAACAGCGCAGTCGCAACCGATGCGTTGGTTGCCAGTCGCAACAGGCGGGCTGCCTGCTCGGGCGGAAGGACTGTCGGATTCATCGCATCATCCTAATATCATCCGCATCGGCGTGACAGCAGGACAAAAAAAACCCCGCAAACAGCGGGGTTTTTTCCAGGCTGCAGCCGGACTAGCGCCGTCGCCGCAGCAGGCCGGCCACGATCAGCCCGAGTCCGGTCAGGAACAACAGGCCGGGTTCGCTGACCACGATCACATTATTGCTGTTGCCGGCGGCAGGCGCGGGCGCCGTTGCAACCGGAACCCTGTCAAATCCGCCCTGATGCAGCATCGGGGTCGACACGGTGGGCATTGACATGGCCTGGGTGAGGACGACGGGACGAACCCGCGTTTCGACCGTTACGATCATAGCGGTGAGGTTACCCTCGTCGCCAAGTTCGACGGCCTGGGTGCCGAAATAAGCGCCATCGAAGATCAGTCCATCCTGGCTCCAGATCTTCAGCCGGGTCGAGTCGACAGCAGCACTTTCCGGCGCCTGGGCGAAGCTCACCAGGCGTCGCAACTCGGTGCCGTTGTCGGTTGCCGCGACCAGTTTGAATGACGTTCCCAGCGGTGCTGCCACGGCACCACCGCTGACGGCAGCCAGCAACAACAAAGCAAGCATCTTGTTTTTCATATTGTGAACCGCATGTGTAATAGCCTTCGTTGGGGCTAGAGGAGCAATTCCCATACCAGAAAAAGCTAACTGGCTGACGATACTGGCAATATTGAAATCGCGGCTGTCAAGCAATGTAACGCCTGTAAAGGGCGTCGACAGGCAATAGTTACAGACCTTGAACGCCTGTACGCCGGGCTGCTTTCAGCACGTCGATCAGCTCTCGCGCAATTGCCCCGATCTCTTCGGGGATCATCGTGTGGCTCAATGAAAGACAGAAGCCGTCGCGACCGATGGCGGCAGCGTTGGCTCGCCGGGTGTCTGGCGCAAAGCTTTCCAATGCCCGCTCGCGATAGAGTTCCGGGCATACTCCGGTCCCACAGGCAACGCCTCGCCGTCCCAGCTCATCGACCACTACGTCGCGTATCGCGGGTTCCTGCAGACGCAAGGGGAACCGGTACCATGCCGGCTCCACGCCGGGTTTTGACCCGGGCAAGACCAGGCCAGGCACTCCGGACAAACGTTCGAGCAGCAGGTCCGCATGGGCCCGGCGGCGCGCCAGCCATCCGTCCAGCTTTTGCAGCTGCACGCGACCGATGGCGGACTGCATTTCCGTCAGCCGCCAGTTGGTGCCGGGCGATTCGTGGACCCATCGATAACGATTCGCCGCGCGGGCACCGCCGTCTTCACGCTTGCCGTGATCGCGGTAAGCGCTCGCGATCCTGGCGGCGTCGGGGCTGCGCAACAGCAGCATACCGCCCTCGCCCCCGGTACTGAGGATTTTGTCCTGGCAAAAGGAAAAAGCCGCGGCATCGCCAAAACTGCCGGCACGGCGTCCGTCCAGCAGCGCGCCGTGTGCCTGCGCACAGTCCTCGATGACCCATAGATCATGCGCCTTCGCCAGCTGGACGATATCCCGCATCGGGCAGGTTCGGCCGTACAGGTGCACGGCAATGATGGCGCGACTGCGAGGCCCGATACACCCAGCCACAGTCGCCGCATCGAGCGTCTGCCCCTCGGCCGAGACATCGGCAAATACCGGGTTGGCGCCACATGACAGCACACAGCTGGCGGTCGCAACGAAACTCGTCGACGGAACGATGACCTCGTCACCTGGGCCGACACCCAGCGCGAGCAGAGCGAGTTCCAGTGCCACCGTACCGTTGGCGAGCGCAACGCCATAAGGCATGCCCACGTAGCGAGCAAACTCCGCCTCGAAGGCACGACCCTCGGTGCCGGTACGGTAGTTGGTCAGGCCGCTGCGCAGAACGCGGGTAACCGCTGCAATCTCGTCATCATCGTGCTGCGGCCAGCCGCCTGAAGCTGTTTTTGGGTCATCAGTCATGGGCGGCCGGCCAGGATTGCTGCCAGGCCAGGTAAACCTGTGACTCCAGTTGCGTCGGTGCGCTGGCCGGGTTGCTGTAAATCAGGGCAAGGCCCAGGCGAAGCAGGCCACCAGCCAGCGGACGCCGGTTATCGAGCCATAGCTCCCAGCGGTCCTCGCCCTGCCCGGAAACGGTGTGTGCGCCCCTGCCCTCGCGACCGTCAGTATTGACGTCAATGCGCCGCAATGCACCGCTCCAGGCGCGGTCGCCGTCGACCCAGCTCCCGCCAAGCGCAACCATCAGGCTGTCGTTGTCCATCGCATGGCCGATTGAACGGCCGCGATAGCGGTAGCCGTCCTGGTAAATAAAATGCTCGTAGGCGATGTTGAACCGCGGGGTGTTCTTGTAGAACTCCACGGTCGTGTCGGCGACCTCGGCGTGCAGCCGCAGACTGCCGCCATTAAAGCCGCGCCAGTATTCTGCCCCGGCCAGCCCAACCAGGCGGGACGGCAGACTGCCCGCCTCGTCCTCGCCGATCATCTGCAGGTAAACGGCAACCGGCATACTGTCCAGCGGCGGCAGCCATCGCAGGTCGATACCACCGAGCTGGTTTCCCGGCTCGTTGTCGATAGATATGCCGTCGTCGTCACGATTGTCACGTCCTGCCAGCAGCTTCAGCAGACTCCCAATGTCCTCCGGCCTGCCCTCTCCGCCCCACTGCGCACTGCGCGAGAACGCAATCTCGAGGCGGGGATGTGGACGCAGACCGAACCTCAGTCCGAGCAGGCGGGCACCGGCAACGCTGCGACCGCTCTCCATCCTGCCGGCGAAAATTTTCCAGTCCGTTGCGCCCATCCAGCTCAGCCACGGCGACTCGAACCGGATCGGCCTTATCGTGTCCAGGGCTATGCCGGGCACGGGACGTGCATTGGTCGACAGCACCAGGCTGGACTCGCGGCCGGGCCCCCACCAGCGGGGTACCTGGCCGGCGGAAAGCAGCCATGAGCCCGCTCGCCAGCCAACGTAGGAACCGTCCAGCCGCGCCCGGCGACGGTCGACGCGGGTGCGTTCCTGCAGCGTCAGGCTCAGGCGCAAAGACAGCCTGTCGTGCCTGCCGCTCACCGTGCCGGTTACACCCGTACCGCGCGGCTGGTAACCAAAGCGGCGCAACGCAACCGTCTCGTCGGTCACCGCCGTTTCCAGCGTGACCCGGTTGCTGCTGTCCAGCCGGCTGGACAGCCTGTGCCAGGCGCCGCGAATCTCGGCGCGATAGCCCGGCGGCACGGCCACCCGGTCCATTTCCTCGCGTAACGCGACCGCCGACAACGGCCAGCCACCGACCGGCATGCTCAGCAGCCCGGCGTCTGACAGCAGGAGGATGTCGTCCCGCAGCCCGGTATCGTCCGGGTACAGCAAAATCTCGCCGTCTGCCCCGGCATTGCCGGCGATGAGCAGCAGCACGGCCAATACGGCTCGCGGCCGCCGGACGGGTTTATTCATGAGCGGCGATCATCGGGGATACCCGTCGGGGCGTCAAATAGCCAACGTTTATTGGGCGGTATGTGCGCGAGATCATATTTTAGGGACGCTTTCTTTGCCATAATCTGCCTGACTTGGCCCGGAGCAGCGAATGAAACGACTCCTCGCGGTGTTGGCCGGCGTCGCCGCGCTGGTGTTGCTGGGTGCGCTCCTGTTGCGCGATCTTTCCGTCGTGCCGGATCGTCCGGCACCTGAAATGATCGAGTCACAGGGTAGCCCGGAACTGTCGCTGAAACTGTCAACGACGCTCGCCCAGGTGCCGGTCACGGCCCCGCAGCCGCCAGCCACCCGGCTGGACCAGGTCGTGAGGGGCACCCGCCAGCTATTCGAGCCGCTGTCCCGCACCGAAGCGGGCAATCATCGGTACCTGTTTTACCTCGCTGCCGCAAGCCTGGTTGGCCTGATGCTGGGCGCAGCCTTCCGGCGCCGCATGCAGCCGGCTGTGGAAGAACACGTCCAGGATATAAAACACGCACTGGCCGAACGCGACGACGCCATTCGCGATCTCGAACGGGAAATGGAACGCCGCGCCGCATCCGCGGCGGAGCACCTGAACCAGCCGCTGCACGAGGAACTGGCGCAACGCGACGATCGCATCAGCAACCTGAATGACGACCTCTCCGCCCGCGACGCCCGGCTGGCTACCCAGGCGGCCGAACTCGAGGAAAAGACATTGCGGCTGCGGGCACTGGAGGACGAGTTTTCCAGCCTGGGCGAACGGGACGGTCCGCTCGAGCGCGAACTGGAACAGCGAAGTCACGAGTTGGAGCAACTCGAGCAAGAGGTGGCCACCCGCCGGGGCGAGGTAGTTGCCCTGCAGGAAGAATTGTCCGCTGCCGTCAGCCGCAACAACCGGCTGGAAAAACAGCGCGATGAGCTGCGCGCAGAACGTGACGAGCTGAAAGCGTCAGCGGATGAAATCGAAGCCGAGCTGGGCAACACGTCTGCCAGCCTGGCGGAGAACCAGGCGGACCTGGCCACCTGGAAGGATTCGGTCAGCGCGCTGGAAAAGGAAATTGAGTACCGGACCGAGAGTATCGAACAGCTCGAGAACGACCTCGACGGCGCGAACGAGACTATCGACCGACTGCGCAAGGAGCGCAACACGCTCGATGAGCAAATCGATGCGCTGCAGGCCAGGCTCGACCAGCGCACCAGCGAGCTCGAAAAAACAATCAGCGAAAAGGACCGCAGGATTCGCGAGCTGGATGCCGGTCTGGAGGAAAAAACCCGGCAGCTTGTTGCACTGGCAGAAGAGAAGACCGGTCAGGACACGCTGATTGGGGAACTGCGGCGGGAAATCGACGCAGATCACCAGCAGATCCTGGCCCTGGAGACGGAGATCGACGGATTTGCGGTCGATCGCGAAAGGCTGAAGGCGTGGGAATCGACGCTCGACACCTATCGTGGCGACCTGAACAGTCGCGACCAGATTATCGCTACGCTGAGAGAAGACACGGCACGGCTGGCCGACACCGAGCAGCAGGTCCTGGACCAGCAGGAAACAATTGCCGAGCTCGAGGGCGAGATTGACCGACAGTCGACGCTGGCCAGCACCCTGAAACGCGGTGTCGACTCACTGCGCCACTACAAGGATGACTGCGAGACGCGGGAACGTGAAGTCGAGGAGCTGCAGCTCGAGCTCGGGCAGGCGCGCGACGAAATCGAGGAATGGCGAAACCGCATCCCGCCGCTCGAGGACGCCCTGCAGCAGCGCGATCGCGACATCGACCGTTTAGCCGCCGAAGCCGATCGACGCACCGTCGAGATGAATGCGCTCGAACAGGAGCTGGCGGACTGGCGCGTCAAGATGACCGCCATGGAAGCCGAGCTGCGCGAACGTGATGCCGGGCTGGAGGACCTGCGCGCGGAGGCCGACCGGAACCGCGAACATTTGTCGGAGCTGGACCAGGTTCGTTCCGAGCTGGAAGAGACCCGCACCGGCCTGGAAGCCGCCGAAGCGGATGCTGCCGCAGCCGCAAACGATCGCGATCGGCTGGCGACAGAGCTGGGCGAGCTGCGTGAAGTCGAGCAGAAGCTGGCGGCCTGGGATTCCACGATTTCGACGCTACAGAGCGATTTACGCGAGCGCGAACGCACGCTGGACTCAATGCTGGATGATTTCGGCGCGCTGGTTGGCTCGCAGGTGTCGGTGCCCGGCTGGAGTGCGGCCCTGGACGGCCTCCGCCTGAAAGGAGAACAGGATGTACGTGAGCTGCAATCGCTGCGGGCGGAAATCGAGCGGCTGCAGGAGACAGCTGCAGACCGTGATGCACTGAAAAGCGAGGCCGAGGCCCGCAGCTCAGAACTTGCCGAACTGCAGGAATCGCTGGCGCGGCTGGAACGGGATGCAGCCGACGCCGAATCCCTGCGTCACCAGCTACACGAACGCAACGCCGATCTCGAGGCCGTCCGTGACGACCTGCACCGTAACCAGGATGCGCTCAACCGGGCCGACAACGCCGAACTGGCGCTTGCACGGCTGGAGGAAAAAGCGGCTGAACTCGAGACGGCACTGCGGGACCGCGACTCCCGCATCGAGGAACTGCAGTTCGAGGCTGCCGACTGGATTGACAAGCACTCAACCTTGAATTCACGGTACGAATCGCAGACTGAATCTCTCGCTGGCCTGCAGCAGGAACTGGTGAGCCTGGCCGAACGCTACGAGGCACAACGGGAGACGATCCAGAAAATGCGTGAGGAAAAAATCAGTTCCGACAGCGAAACGGAGCTGCCCACATTGACTGCGGTAGTCCAGCCCGGCCAGGAGAGCTCAGGCAGCTGAGAATCAGCTGGCGGTCGTACTGAGCGCCGCTATCCGGCGTGACTGCAGCTGGAAAAGATTGCGGTAGACCGCAAAACCGGCGGCGGCGTCAGAGTCCGCAATGCGCTCGAAATTTTTCCGGGAGAGCACCAGCACCTGTGAGGGCTCGGTCGCCACAATCGACGCCGGGTCCGGGAGCATGTCATCGGCAAGCGCTGACTCGCCAAAGCTGTCCCCGGTGACAAAGCACTCCAGGCTCAGCATGGCGTTGTCGCCGTAGCGGGTGAGCTGGTGACTGGGCAGCAGCACGACAAAGCGGCCGGAAATTACGACGTGCAGCCCGGTCGATACCTCGCCTTCTACCGCAGCCTCCTCGAGCGCCGCATAGCTGCGAATCTCGACCTTTTTCGCCAGCCTTTTCAGCGTCCCCGTGGAGAGGCCGGAGAAAATTCTGCAGGCCGCCAGCCTGTTCTCGATGGATTCGGTAACGGGTTGTGGCCCCAGGGCGATGGCAGACATAACGACTCCGGTTCGGTGCTATGACTCATTGGAGCAGTGCCCGGCCGGAGACGACAGGCCCATCGGAAAAGAAATGCAAACTCGAGGTTAAAAAGTGTCAACCAAGACGTCGAGCTGGTGTTCGCCGTAGCCGTTCAGCAGCGCCGCGACCCGGTCTGCATCGCGAACCTGGATGCTGTCTACCAGCTGGTGCAGCAGGTTGCACAGGCGTTCTATCTCGTGCGGTCCGGAGTCCAGCACCCGGTAAAAACAGCGGCTGAACACCGGGCGGAGATCGTGCATCATCCGGGTCAGGTAGACATTGTCCGCAAGCTTGCAGGCAACGTCCGCAATCACGTGACTGAGATTGATTAACGCGAGAATATCGCTATCGGCCACGGGGGCCTCCAGCGTTTCGCGGATCGACAGAATGGGAGCAAGGTCAGCGGGGTCCTGCCACCCCACCGCCGCCGAGCGGGCAAGCGTCACGTAAAGCGGCATTAATACAGCGAAGAGATCACGAACCCTTTTCTCGCTCAGGGATGTTACGACAGCCCCGCGACGCGGACGGAGCTCGACCAGGTGACGGCGCTCGAGGATCTGCATCGCCTCACGGACCGAGCCCCGGCTTACACCGAATGCCGACGTCACCCGGGCCTCCTGGACCCGCTCGCCCGGTGCCAGCTCACCGCGAACGATCAATTCGGTCAGGTGGTCGGCGACCTGCGCGGGGACACCCGGCAGCAGCGAGAGAGAGGAGGTTTCAGCGAGCATGCCTAGATTGTCCTACAGTTTGACAATCCTGGCAAGAGACTGCATAGTGTGATCCGCGTCCCCCGGCCCGGACATCGTGGGTGATTACACTGAGAAGCTCGGCGGAGAACTGTCTTGTCCAATACACGCGCCCTGCAGCTGAAGAAGTACGGCTACCTCGTCTTCCTCATGACACCGGCCCTGCCCCTGCTGGCCGTCTGGCTCGGATACCGAACCGGCGCGCATAACCTGTTTGCCTGGCTGACGGTTGCCGAGGTGTACGTGCTGATTCCCATCGCCGATGCCCTCATCGGCCAGGATCGCTCAAACCCCGGTGATGACGACATCGACCGGCTGCTCAACGACCGTTGGTACAAGTTCCTTCTCCTGGCCTGCGTACCGATGATGATCTTCCTGCTCGGGTACGGCGGCTATGTCTATGCGACCTGGGATCTGAATCTCGCCGGCCAGGCAGGGTGGATCGTATCGATCGGAATCGTCAGCGGAGTCCTGGCCATCAACGCTGCGCATGAACTGGTTCACAAGGCTTCGCGATTCCAGCAATTCTGCGGTGGCCTGCTGATGTCGATGGTCTGTTACCCCGGCTTCAAGATCGAACACGTGCGTGGACATCACGTCCACGTGTCTACGCCGCGCGACGCCTCGTCGTCGCGGTACAACCAGTCGCTGTACCATTTCCTGCCACGGGCCTACTACCACAATTTCCGCAATGCGTGGCGGCTCGAAGCCGACCGCCTGCAATACCGGGGGTATTCGGCATTCAGCTGGCGTAACGAGCTGGTCTGGTGGTACCTGCTCTCACTGGCTATCGCCGGCGGCTTCTATTTCACGCTCGGAATTCCCGGACTGGCATATTTCCTGCTGCAGAGTTTTACGGCCGTGACCTTCCTGGAAATCGTCAACTATCTCGAGCACTACGGTCTCGAGCGGCGGCGGCTGGAGAACGGCCGCTATGAACGGACGACCCACCTGCATTCCTGGAATTCCAACTTTCTGCTCACCAACCTGCTGCTGTTCCAGCTGCAGAGGCACTCGGATCATCACGAAAACCCGCGTCGCGAATACCAGCTGTTGCGCCACTATGAGGATAGCCCGCAGCTGCCGGCCGGTTATGCCACGATGATGCTGCTGACGCTGGTGCCACCGTTGTGGCGCCGGGTCATGAACCCGCGGGTCGAGGCTTTTTACCGTCAGCGCGAGGCTGTAGCCGCGTAATCAGCGAACTGGTATCCCAGCGCCCGCCGCCGCTGGCCTGGATTTCCGCATAATAGCCGTCGACAATCTCAGTAACCGGCAACGGTGCACCATAGCGCCGTGCTTCCTCCAGCGCGATGCGCAGGTCTTTGCGCATCCAGTCCACGGCGAAACCAAAGTCGAACTCACCGGCCGCCATGGTGGCGCTGCGATTCACCATTTGCCAGGACTGGGCCGCACCGCGGGAAATCACGTCAACCACCGCGTCGGTATCCATCCCCGCCATGCGAGCCAGGTTCAGCCCCTCTGACAATGCCTGCACGAGCCCGGCGATACAGACCTGGTTGACCATCTTTGCCATTTGCCCCGAACCCGCAGGACCGAGCAGGCGGGCGTAACCGGCATAACAGTCCACCAGGGGTTTGACCTTCGCAAAGACCTCTTCCTCGCCCCCGGCCATGACCGACAGCGTGCCCTGCTCTGCCCCGGCCTGACCGCCCGAGACCGGTGCATCGATAAAGCCGGCGCCGGCATCAGCGGTTTCCTTCGCCAACGCGCGTGCCAGGCTGGCCGATACCGTCGTGTGATCGACCAGGACCGATCCCCTTTCCAACCCGGTGAGTACACCCTGGCCGGCGCAGACCACCTCGCGAAGGTCGTCGTCGTTGCCGACACAACAAAACACTGCCTCCGCCCCACGGGCAGCGGCTCCCGGCGAGTCGGCCAGCTGGCCGCCATATTGGGATACCCAGCGATCCGCCTTTTCCCGGGTCCGGTTGAAAACCGTAACCGCATGACCCGCGGCCGCCAGGTGACCGGCCATGGGATAACCCATTACGCCAAGCCCGACAAAGGCGACCCGCCGGCTCACGAATCATCCGCCCGCACGCCATCTGCCTCGTCATAAAGATGACAGGTGACCTCGTGCGGCGAATCGGCCGTACCGACGTTGACCGTTGGCGGCAGCTGGACACGACAGATATCCATGGCCTGCGGACAACGCGGGTGAAACGGACAGCCGGGTGGCGGTGCAATTGGCGAGGGTACGTCGCCCGGCAGCACGATTCGTTCGCGCCGGGTTTTCGGATCCGGCACCGGGATTGCTGACATCAGTGCCTGCGTGTAGGGGTGACGCGGCTCACCATAGATATCACCGGCAGTTGCCGTCTCGACAATGCGGCCCAGGTACATCACGCCAACGTGGTCGGAAATGTGCTGAACCACGGCGAGGTCGTGCGAAATAAACAGGAACGCGATGCCGTGGTCGCGCTGCAGTTCGGCCAGCAGGTTCAGCACCTGCGACTGCACCGACACGTCCAGCGCCGAGACCGGCTCATCGGCAACAATGAAGTCCGGTTTCAGGGCCAGCGCGCGGGCAATACCGACGCGTTGTCGCTGCCCGCCGGAGAATTCATGCGGATAGCGGTCCAGCACCTGCCGGCGCAAACCCACCACTTCGAGCAGCCGCTGGACTTCGGCATTGCGGCCGTCGTTATCGCCGATAGCGTGGGTATCGAGCGCTTCGCGTATGGTCTGCCTCACGGTGCGCCGCGGACTGAGCGATGCGTAGGGATCCTGGAAAATGATCTGCATCCGTCGTCGCCAGGCCACCAGCTCCTGACGCCCCAGGGCGGTGATATCGGTTCCCGCCAGCCGCACCTGACCGGCAGTCGGTTCGTGAAGGCGCAGCACGGCGCGGCCCAGCGTCGACTTGCCGCAACCGGACTCACCCACCAGCCCGAATGTCTTGCCGGCCGGCACATCGAAACTCACGCCGTCGACGGCCTTGAGCTGGGCAACGACCCGTCGCAGCATTCCACCTCGTACCGGGAAGTACTTGGACAGGTCGCGGACCTCGAGCAGCGGCCGTTCAGTCATCCCGCGCTCCCGGGTAGAAACACGCGACCCGTGTCAGCTCGCGATCGATCAGCGGCGGCTGATGCGCGCGGCATTCGTCGGCCGCTCGTGGACAGCGGTCGGCAAAGCGGCAGCCCGGCGGCAGGTGCAGCAGGTCGGGCACCGTGCCCTCGATGACTGGCAGCGTTTCCAGGCGTTGCCGGCGTATGCGGGGAATCGAGCGCAGCAGGCCCTGGGTATAGGGATGCTGCGGCCGCTCGTAGAGTCGTTCCGTGGGCGCATCTTCAATCAGCTGGCCGCAGTACATGACCAGCGCGCGCCGACAGCTCTCGGCGATGACACCAAGATCGTGTGTAATCAGCATCACCGCCATCCCGTAGTCTTCCTGCAGGCTGACGATCTGCTCCATCACCTGCGCCTGGGTGGTCACGTCCAGCGCCGTGGTGGGTTCGTCCGCAATCAACAGCTTCGGTCCGCAGGACAGGGCCATCGCGATCATTACGCGCTGGCGCATCCCGCCGGAGAGCTGGTGCGGATACTCGTTCAACCGCTTGTCGGGGATCGGGATACCGACTTTCTCCAGCATTTCGATCGCACGTCGGCGGGCGGAGGCACGATCCATGGGCTGGTGACGGCGAATGACATCCACCATCTGGTTGCCGATGGTGAACACCGGGTTCAGCGCGGTCATCGGTTCCTGGAAGATCATCGAAATGTCGCGGCCGCGTATATTGCGCATCTGCCGCTCCGGCAGCGCCAGCAGGTCCTGCCCGTTGAGCCGGATAGAGCCGGAAACGATGCGTCCGGGCGGCATCGGGATCAGCTGCATGACGGCCAGCGCCGTCACGGTCTTGCCGCAACCGGATTCGCCGACGATGCCGAGGGTCTCGCCGTGTTCCACATCGAAACTGACGTCGTCGACCGCGCGCACCACCCCGCGCTCGGTGCTGAATTCAATGCTCAGATTCCGGACCGACAGCAGCGCCTCGCTGGTCATGCCACCGACCTCGGATCGAGCGCATCCTGCAGTGCATCGGAAAACAGGTTGAAGGCCATCACCAAGCCAAACAGGAACACCGAGGCCCAGATAAAGTTGTTGAACTGGCCGGCGAGCACTTCCTGCGTCGACTCCGCGATCATCAGACCCCAGCTCACGCCATCTTTCACGCCGAGACCGAGGAAACTCAGGATAACTTCCGACTTGATAGCAGCGACAAAAACGATGGTCGCCTGCACCAGCAGGATGTGAAAGGTATTGGGAATGATGTGACGGAATATTATTTTGAATTCCGGCACACCCAGCGCCCGCGCCGCCTCGACAAACTCGAAACCCCGCAGCTTGATCACTTCGCCACGCACCAGCCGCCCGGTGGTGGTCCAGAACGTCGCGATCATGGCGACATGCATGGAATAGGCATAGCCCTTCAGGGCAAAAGCCAGTGCGGCAACGAACAGGTAAAAAGGAATGGAATCGAGAACGCCCTTGAGCCACAGCACCAGTTCATCGATCCACGTGCCGTTGAAATAGCCAGCCAGGGCTCCGAGGACCGCACCGAGCAGGGTCGACAGCACCGCGACGACGAGCCCGACCTCGAAGGCAACCTTGGTGCTGTAGACAGCGCGCTCGAAAATATCCTGGCCGATCACGTTCGTACCAAACCAGTATTCGCCCGATGGCGCGGCCCACATGGGCCCGGTCACGTCGCTCCAGCCCTGACCCCAGAGTCCGAACCAGACACCGAGCGCCGCGACCAGGTAAACCAGGACGATTGCGAGACCCGTCATGCCGAAACGGTCGCGCGACAGCTTGTAGACCGCCTTCGACCACAATGAGCCGCGGCTACGGCCGGTATCGCCGGGAACCGCCGTGGCGGACGGTGCGCTCATTTGAGCGAAACCCTGGGGTCGACGACTTTGTAAAGAATATCGGTCAGCAGCAGCGTCAGCACGAAGAGCACTGCGGTCAGGCCGACGACTGCCTTGAGCACCGGCTGGTCACCGGTCGTAATTGCGTCATAGGTCACTTTGCCGACACCGGGTATGCCGAAGTAGCTCTCGATCAGCAGGCTGCCGCTGATAACCACCAGCGGAATCGAGAACATGATCCGGGTGATGATCGGGATCAGGCTGTTCTTGAGTATGTTCTTGTACAGAAGTTTCCATGGCGGTGTGCCGAAGGCACGCGCCGTGCGGACATGGTCGCGCGTCATCTCCTCTACGATCACTGCGCGGTAAAACCGCGTGTTGTACCCCAGCGCCACGAACACCGTCGCCAGGGTCGGCACGGTCACGTAACGGACGTAGTCAGACAACGAATAGACGTCCCAGCCGCGAACCGGAAACATGTTCAGGCCATAGCTGGACGAAAAGAGCAGCTGGAACGCGATAATGGCGATCAGAAAGCTGATACTCATGCCGACCACGGCGCCACCCATGATCAGCTTGTCGATCCAGCCGCCACGATGATACGCAGCCACCAGGGCCAGCAGCACACCCAGCAGGTTGCCAAGCACGAAACCCGGTGCAGTCAGCGCCAACGAAATCGGGATGGTGCGGCCGAGCAAGCCGTTAACCCGTTCCCCGGTGGAATCCGAATGGCCGAAATCCAGGGTCGTCAGCTCCCGCAGGTAGTCTCCGTAACGTACCAGGAAGGGGCGATCATAGCCGAGCTGGTGGCGCACCTGCTCGATCTGTTCCTGCGTCGGGTTTTTGCCCAGCAGCTCGTAGGTCTTGTCGGGACCGAAATACACCATCAGAACGAAGCTGATGAAGGTCACTCCCAGTATCAGCGGGATACCGCTGACCAGTTTCCGTATGGCGTACTGCAGCAGCTCCACGCGTCAGCTGCCTGACTGTTCCCTGAGGTCGACGTATTTCAGCCAGAAGCCGCCGACTATATTGCGGTCCGGGTAGGCAATGACGTCGTCATGCCACATCAACAGGTTCGTACGCGACAGCCCCATCATCGATACGCAGCTGTCGACGAGTATCTGGTTCATCTTGCGGTAAATGGTGGTGCGCTCCAGGCCCGGCTGCATGACCGCTGACTGCTCGTACAACCGGTCATACTCCGCGTTGGCAAAATTGGCGTCATTCGAGCCCGGCGAGCCGTTGGGGCCGTAATAAAGCTGCAGCACATTTTCCGCATCGGGGTAGTCTAACCCCCAGGACTTGGTGATAAACGGCAGCTGGCTCAGCTTCCATGCCTTGCTGATGTCACCGAAGGTGGCGTACTGCTTGAGGATGATCTTCTCGGCCGGGTAGCCGATCTCGGTCATGAATCCACGAAACTGCTCGAACAGCTGGCGCTGCTTGACCGAGGCGGCAACGCCGTAGGTCAGCTCCGGCAGGTTCTCGGGCGTCCAGCCGGCATCCGCCAGCAGCTTTCTTGCGGCCTCGAGATCGCGGGTCACCGATTCGCGGGACATGTCGGGATCGTACTCCGGTACGGCCGGCGGAATGATTCCGGGAAAGATCTTGGCAATGCCGTTATAAAAACGCTCGCTGCGCTGCTCCCAGTCGAATGCCTTCACCATCGCGCAACGCAGGGCGTGATTGCGCGCTTCCCGTTCGGGATCGTCGCTGTAGCCGAACTCCTCGAAGTCCATGTTAAAGGTATTGAAAATGACTTCCGGTGCCACGAGGTCCAGCATGTTGTAACGATCCACCAGCTCCGGGCGCATCGTCGGCGGGGTCTTGCTGGACAACACAGCATCGAATTGCTCGGTGGGGATCTTGGCAAACTGGATCTCATTGCCCTTGGAGAATGAGTTCCAACGGGCAGCGTCTTCGGTCACGAAATTGATATCGACCCGGTCCACGAACGGCGGCGTGCGACCCTCGATAGCCTCCAGGCCCAGTCCGTCATGCAGCGACGCGTCGTAACCCAGCGCCGCAAGATCGACGGGCTCGCCGCGGTAACGCGGATTCTTGACCAGCACGGCGCGGGCGGTGTCGAAGCGTTCGAGCCGGAAAGGCCCGGACCCGACCGGCCGGATAGAAAATTCCTTGCCGTAGTGCTCGACCGCCTCGCGCGGAACGACGGCGGAAAAGCCCATCGTGAGCGTATGCACGAGCTGCGGGAACGGTTTGTTCAGGACGATCTGGATCGTATGCGGGTCGATTGCCTTCAGCCCCGGTATCTCGACCGCATAATTACTGCCCGCCTCTTTCCATTCATCCAGCCCCCTGATCCGGCCCTGCCAGACCCATGCGCCCTGCGAAATGAAGTTCGGATCAAAGTGACGCTTCATCGAGTAAACAAAATCGTCGGCGGTGACTTCGCGGCCGGCGCCGTCGGGAAAGGCCTCGTCGTCGACAAAGTGCACGCCTGGCCGGATTGAAATCGTGTAGGTCAGCCCGTCTTCAGACACCTGCGGCATGCTGGTCGCGAGATTGGTCGTCAGTTCGTAAGGGCGCGCGAGATACCTGTAGCTATACAAGGTGTCGTAAACGTTGAGTATGACGAAATTGGAATAAACCGTTGCACCCTGCAAAGGATCGATGCTGACCGGCGCCTGGTCCATCGAGTGGCGATAAACCTTCTGGCCCGCTGCGGCGGGATCGCGGCTGCCCCCGCCATTGCCGCAGCCGGCGATCAGCAGTGCCAATCCGGCAAGAAGAAAGAGTCGGTTCATCGCAGTCATGGTCAAAGCCTCTCGCGGAGCCAGCGCTGGATTACAGCGGTCTGTCCCGACTGTTGTCAAATTACGGGTGTCAGCGCCGGCGCCGATAGAGAATTAATGTCGTGTCGTCCGGTTTGCTGGGATCGTCACGCTCGGGTTTCAGCATCCGATGCTGCACTGCGTTCATTACCTTGTCCGCCGCTTTCATTAACGGTCCGACACGAACGGCATCGATCAGTTCATCGAGGTGCAGGTTGTCCAGGACACCGTCAGTTGCCAGGACGAGCGTATCGCGGCGCGCCAGTGTAACGTGATGACCAATTTCGATCCGCATGTCTTCCGAACCGATGACATTCGAAACGAGATGGCGATCCTCGTGGTGCATTGCCTCGCCTTCGTCAATGACGCCCGCCTCGACCGCGTAACCGACAGGCGAATGCGCCACGGTCTGCATCTTGAGCCTGCCCCTCTGGCCGACGACCAGCACCGCGGAATCGCCGATGTGGATTGGCCTCAGGCTGTGATCGTGCAGTTCGACGACCGCAAGCGTCGTCGCGGAACCGTTGCCGCTGGCAAGAACCGCCTGGTTCGCCTGCTCGATTGCATTGACTATTGCCGCACGGGTTCGGTTTTCATCCTCCGGGTCGCCATCAATAGCAGCCAGAGCCTGAACGGCGGCGAGGGAGGCGGTGTGGGCCATGCGCGATCCACCAACGCCGTCGGCGACCGCCATGATGGCGCTGCGCTTACCGACCGGGACGACAACAGCAGCGTCCTCGTTGCTGCCGTCCTTGTCGGGTGCCCGGAACGAACTGACTACAGCCTCGCCGCCCGCCACCCTGACGTGTAGCAGCGCGTAATCAAGGGACTCACTGATGACGACGGGTGTTGTTATTGGCCGGCTCATGTCAGGTACCCAGGTGATCCGAGCACCACGGGCACCAGCCCCAGAATTCCGGCAGTACGTCGTTACCGCAGCTGCCGCAGGCGCTGCCGCCGTCGATCTTCCAGCGTTTTTTCACCTTCGTCCGGCACCAGGGGCAGTAGCGCATATGAGGCATCAGCTCCTTGCGTTCGCACCGGGCGTTGCCGCAACGCGCAGAGTAGCGGCGATCGCCGTATTCCCGCTCTGCAGCGTCGTCATATTTCGGGCCGTAACACCAGGGGCAATAGTGCCAGTCCAGCTTCATGCCGCGATCGCAGCGGGCACATTGCGCGGGCATCGGTGTCTCGCCCTCGTAGAACTTCCCATCGGTTCCGCACCAGGGACACGCCTGCATGGTCTCGCTGACCGGCCCATGGCACTTGCGGCAGTTAAAACGGGTTTCGAGGGACTTGCCGTGGGAACGGCGGAACTGCCGCCAGCGCACCTCGTGCCAGGTTGGCCCGTTGGATTCCTTCCGGCTACGCCGGCCCGCCTTGCGGCGCATCCAGGCCCGCGTACGCGGAAGAATCCGCTCGAATTCGGCCAGCATCGCGCCCCCGTTTGCGAAACGCTTTGCAGGCGTGATTTCGATCGACTTCCTGATCATGTCAACGAACTCTGCGGGAACGCGTTGCCGAAGCTTGTCGTAACCGGGCCCCGGCCAGGTAAACGGCCATTCCGGCAGTTTCCCGGACAGCATCCGGTAAATCAGCAGGCCGAGGGAAAATACGTCGGAACGATAGCCGGGGCGACCCATTGCCTGTTCCGGCGCCACGAAACCCAGGGTGCCCGAACCGGATGCCTTTACCGTGCGCAGGGCAATCTTGGAAATCCCGAAATCGGCGAGCCGCAGGTGACCGTCTTCGAACAAGATGAAATTCTCGGGCTTGATGTCGCAATGGATAACGCGCAGCGCGTGCGCGAAAGCAACGGCTTCGAGCATCTGGCCGATGTAGTCGAGCACCGTCTCGGTGGCGAGCCGGCGACTGATACGGTCGGCAAGCGTGCAAATACCCAGCGGGCTGACGATGACAAAATGCCCGTCGATGAATCCCGCATCCTTGATCGGCAAAATGTTCGGATGATCCAGGCGCGCCGCCAGACGCACCTCTTTCCTGAACTCTTCCGGAAACTTCTCCGTCGCACGGCCACGGTGCGGCATCTTGAGCGCGACCTTGACGCCAAGAATAGTATCCGTCGCCGCATACACCGCGGCGAAATCGGTGTCGGCGAGACGTTTTTCGATGCGGAACTTGCCGAGCCTCTGTCGGCGCCGCAGGACAGGCGCTTTCATCGCCGTGAGTGTACGCGAACCGGTCGCTGGCCGCCGCACCCACGGTGTGCGACGATGCCGCCGGTGATCCGGATTCTGACCTACAGCACCCTGTTCCCCAATGCCGCACAGCCGGGGCACGGGCCTTTCGTCGAGAACCGCCTGCGCCAGCTGGTCGGCACGGGCGAGGTGGCCGCCACGGTCGTCGCTCCCGTTCCCTGGTTTCCCTTCAGCCATCCGGTTTTCGGCAGCTATGCCGCGTTTGCAGCGGCTCCACGTCACGAGATCCGCCATGGAATCGAGGTCGTGCATCCCCGTTACCCGGTCATTCCGCGGTTCGGCATGAACCTCGCCCCCACCCTCCTCGAACGTTACTCACGCCGCGCCGTAGGCCGTGCGCTGGAGGCCGATCCGGCCATCCGGCTCATCGATGCGCATTACTTCTACCCGGATGGCGTGGCGGCGGTGCGCCTGGGACAACGTTTCGGACTGCCCGTGTTCATCACGGCGCGCGGCACCGATATCAACCTGATCCCGCAATTCGAGCGTCCACGACGAATGATCCTCGAGGCGGCTTCCCGGGCCGCGGGCATCATTACCGTCTGCCAGGCGCTGAAGGACGGGCTGACCGAAATGGGGGTCGATCCCGGCCGGATTACCGTCTTGCGTAACGGCGTCGACTTCACGATGTTCGGGCCGCGACCGGTCGACACCGCGCGGGAACAGACCGGTATTGCGGGCACGACGCTGTTATCGGTCGGGCTGCTGATCGAGCGTAAGGGTCATCACCTGGTTATCGATGCGTTGCCGACGCTGCCCGACGTCAACCTGGTCATCATCGGTGACGGGCCGATGCGAGACGAGCTGGAAGCACAGGCCGGCCGGCTCGGCGTGCGGGAGCGAGTGAAATTCGTCGGCCGGGTGCCACAGGCCGAGCTGCCGGCCTGGTACAACGCCGCCGATGCCCTGGTCCTCGCATCGAGTCGTGAGGGCATGGCCAATGTGCTCCTCGAATCGCTCGCCTGCGGTACCCCGGTCGTTGCCACACCCTTGTGGGGAACTCCGGAGGTGATCGCGACCCCGGCCGCGGGACGGCTGTCGGCCGATCGTTCCGCCGAGGCACTGGCTGCGGCCATCCGCGAGCTGCTCGCCAATCCGCCTGCCCGGGCTGACACCCTCGCCTACTCAAAAAACTTCAGCTGGGACGCCACCAGCCGCGGCCAGATCGAGCTGTTCAGCCAGGTACCCGCAAGAACTTCGTAGACACGCCCCCCGGCCGCGATCCCGGCTGCGGAGCTTCCCTGCCTGGCCGGCCCTCGCTACCGCGACTCCTGCCCGCGTCGGAGCAGCGTCAGCTCTCTCGCGCAATCCCGCAACAACACCCCAGGGATCACGGGCAGCAAGCCGCTCCAACAGGGAATCCCCCCCCAGCCTTGCGACCACCCCAGCGAGAGAGCTGTCGGTGCCTTTCTTTGATGACGTCAGATCCTCGGCAGCAAAGAAAGGTGCCGGCAGCTCTCTCGCGCAACCTCGCAAAAAAGCCCGAGGGATCACGGGCAGCAAGCCGCTCCAACAGGGAATCCCCCCAGCCTTGCGACCACCCCAGCGAGAGAGCTGCCGGTGCTTTCCTTTGGTGACGTCAGATCCTCGGCATCAAAGGAAAGTGCCGGCAGCTCTCTCGCGCAATCCCGGAACCAGTCCCCGGAATCGCGACTCCAGCTGCTTACACCACCTAGTTGCTGCGCGGCAGGCCAATGAAGGTCCCGCCATGCTCGTTGCACAGCAGCCGCATCAGCGTTGCAAACCGAATCCCGGTTTCGTGCAACCGCGGATCCTGCTCCAGCATGACGGGAAAACCCACCGCGTGTATCCGCACCAGCCGGTTACCATCCGGGCCGATCCGGTTAATCTTGTTGACTGCATCGAGCACCGGCTGGATGGCGCCACCGGCAAACTCGTCGCCAAAAACGTAGATGCTTATTTTTTTGTCAGGCGAATAGAACGTCGAAATGGCCCGGGTGATGCCCTCCACCGGGCTCGAGTTACTGAACACCCGCCAGCCCCGCAACGTGCTGATGATCGCATCCCGCCGGGCGCGTGAATCCGGGATCCAGCGGCCCCGGTATCGCGGAAACATGTATTGCCCGTTGTCATTCATGACCTGGATACCCTTCACTTCCGGGTAAACGGCCAGCGTCTCCGACACTTTCTGCTGCACCAGCGGCCAGGCGTAGGAAAACATGCTGACCGACGTATCGATGACGAAGATGATGTACTCGCTGTCGGCCGGTATTCCACCGACAATGCTGCTGGGCGCCGAATCGTAGATTCGCAGTTCATCGATCTCGCGTGTCAGCTCACGCAGCGTGTATTCGAGTCGTTCCTCGAGAATGTTGGCAACCGACGAGTCTTTGTCGGAAACGTCGAACTCACCGCTCAGCACTTTCAGCCGGCTGGTCAGCCGTGCGAGTTCGCCCTTGCGCCGGGATACCCGGTCACGCCGGTCCTCGCGCTCGGCGTCCACGGCGACAACCTGGCTGCGCAGGGACTCGACCCGCTCGCGCAGCTCAGTTACTTCGGTGCGCAGGGCCTCCGTGGTTTTTTCGAGGACGATCGGCTGCGTCACCTTGGTGATGACCAGCAGCAACAGGATTGCGCCAAAGCCACAGGCGATCGCGTCGAGAAACGACAGGCTGAAAGGCTGAATTTCACGCCGTTTCGCCATGCTCAGGGCCAGTCCTTCGAAGGACTCATGAACGAACCACCGGTTGCCATCGCCAGCCGCCAGAAGCTGACCGCACCCTGCGGGTCACCCTCGATCGGCATGAGAATCGTGTTGATCGGTATGCCGATGGGCAGCTGTTCGAGCGACCGGTTGAACAGCCGCAACCGGTTTCGCGGCGAGACCGTGCGCCGCCGCGGTGGTGACTCACCAACCGTCGGCAGCCCATCGGTAATCAACACGACGTTGTCTGGCATAGGGTCGAGACTGCGAATTGCATTGAAGGACTGGTACAGGCTGGTTCCCTTTGCCGGGTCGATCGACTGCAGCGCCTTGATCATCTTCGTGATGGCCGCCTTGTCGGTCGCCGCATACCACTCGTTCTCGGTGCCCGCCAGCAGCGGCCGGGCGCTGTCGTTGAAGACGTACACCTGGAAATCGACCGTCTCCGGGAGCCGCGACAGGATCCATTCGACGCTGCGCACCGAGCGCTGCCACTTGGCCGAATCGACTTTGCGTTCGAAGGGCATATTGCGTCGGCGAATGATGTTGACGACCGTGGTGTCGAGCATGCTCGCCGACATGTCCAGCATGATCAGCAGCCGCCGCCCGCCCAGCCGCAGACCGGTCAGGTACTGGCGGTCTCCCTGGCCAAGGAAATCCCGCGCATCGGCCTCGGTGAGCTTGCGTTCCTCCGCCGCCCCCTCAAGCCGGTTGTGTTCGTCCTCGAGCGACTTGATATCGGCCATGAGCGCGGCAATGTTTTCCCGCTGCGACATGGTCGTTTCATCCTGGTTGGCCATCTCGTCGCGGGCCCGGGCGATTTCCTCCGTAATCTGCCTCACCTGGGCCTGTAGCTGCACCAGGTCACGGTCGGCTTCCTCGATTTCCGATTTCGCGCGGCTGATGTGAACGTCGCTTTCCTCGATCTCCTGGGTCAGGGACTCGATCTCGATCAACAGGTCCTCGTTGATCCGGTCGGACCGTTCCAGGGTCGAGTGATGGATCAGCATGAAGACCAGCACCGTCGCGCCGAAGCCACACGACATGATGTCGAGGAACGACAGGCTGAATACCGTGAATCTTCTTTGCTTACGCGCCATTGCCCTGGGATACGGTGATCAGCTGGAGTAGCTGGTCCGGACCACCCAGCCGCAGCACATCGCCGTAGTGCACCGGGCATTCGCCGTCTACACGGCGGTCGTTGACAAACGTGCCGTGCTGGCTCCGATCCTGCACGAACACGCCGCCATCGCGCCGCACGATGAGCGCGTGATCGCCGGAGACACCGGCCAGGTCACCGATCAGCACAACCGACGGCTGGCCGTCGGCAGGCTGTGCGCCAAGATGAACCTGGTCTGCAATACGGATGGCGCGGCCGCGATACAGCACGTGTGTGGGCAACGCCGCGTCGTCGGGTGGGTTATCGCCGGGTAAGGGCAGCGACACCGGGTCGCGCCGCCAGCTCACGCTGGTGACAAAGGCAATCGAGTCGCCGCCGCTGGTGGCAATTTCTTCCGCGCGCCGCAGTGCCCCGGTGCCGGCCTGGCCGGCCACGAGCTCGATAAATTCACAGCCCGGCATGCCTGCGGACAGGGCGTCGCGCAGACCGGGGAACGCACCCAGCCGGTCAGACAACATCAGCGTGACCGGCTCACCCGGTCGGCTGGCCGCCGCAATGCTGCGCGTCAACCGCCGGTACAGCGGTTCGGCAGCCTCCGCCAGCGTCTGCCTTCCGATGTCCGCCCGGAAGTCGCGATCGCCACGCTGCAGGACCAGCGCCACCTTGCCGTCTCCGGCGGGCTGGGAAAGCCAGCCGGGCAATGCGTCGTAGAGTTCCTGTTCGGACTCCGCGGAGTGCATCGGGTCGTAGCGGGTATTGCGAACGAACACGTCACCGACAGCGGCGGCCCAGGCGTCGTGGAAATGGCCCAGACCGGCATCGTCGACCGCAGCAGCAGCGGCGCGGCGCAGCCGCCCGCCCTGCGTCAGCGTGGTCAGTACCGCGCGCTTCTGCATCAGCTCGAGGTGCATCAGGTGCCGGCCGGGCGCCGCCTGTTCCGCAGCGACGACCGCCTGGTCGACGATCCCGCTGACCGGTATCGCACACTCACGTGCGATACCCAGCAACAGGCTGAGCTGCTCCCGGTCATAGCTGCCGGGCACGACGAGGATGACCTGGCTCACGCCATCGGCCACCGCCGACCACGTGTCCTTGAGGTGGTGATAGGCGAGATCGGCGCGGGTTGCCGCACCGCGCACGGATGCCGGCAGTGCCTCCAGGCTCAGGTTGCCCCAGATGTCGTCAAAAACGCGTCCGGGCGCCAGCCGCGCCTGAGCGCGGGCAGCGTTCCCGGTCACCACGTCACCGTTGACGACCGCGAATCCCGGGCTCTCCGCCTTCAGACCGTCTTCGCCCAGCACACGCAGGCTGACATCGTTGATCTCGAATGCGAGTGTTGTCATCAGCGCACCTGCAGATGCTGGACCAGCCGGTCGTCGCAATAGTTTTGCGCTTCCATGACCAGCCGCTCCTGCAGCAGCTGGAGCTGGTGCATCAGGAACATCAACACGATGCTCAACAGCAGTGCCACGAAAGTGGAGTTGAACGCCACGCCTAGACTCTCGGTCACACCGGAAATATTGCCCTCGACGGCCTGGTGCGCCTGGCTCAGCGCTTCACCGATGCCGCGCACCGTGCCGATAAAGCCGATCGACGGTATCGCCCAGGCAATGTACCGGACCATTGAAAGCTCGGAATCCAGCCGCTCCGACTCGGCCTCGCACACCGTGCGAATTGACGTCGACACGTCCTGGATATTTCGGGTAGAGCGAAAACGGTGCAGACCGGTCAGCAGCGCGCGAGGCAACAGCGTGTCTCGTTCGGCCGCCGGCAGCGCCTGTACCGGCCTCGAGAACTGTCGCGTGTCCTCGGGCAGGATAGACATCCCCTCGTTGACCGGCACCAGGTCACGCAGGAGCATCTTGCGCTCCCGCACCGCGCCGGCCGCCTTGTAGCCCATGATGGCCATGGCCCAGAGCATCAGGATGAAGCAGGTTTCCTGTTCGAAGTCACGAATGAGCACATAGATCGAGCGCTCCGGGACGAAATCCCGGTCGATTTCCATCTGCGCGCGCTGTTCGGCCATGACCTCGGCTGCCTTCGGCCTCACGACTGACACGTACATGCCGTGCACGACAATGACGGAAATTACCAGGGCGAATACCTGGAACAGGAATTCGAATGGAATGCTGTTCCGCCGGATGGCTGCAACTTCCTGCATGTCAGATATCCGTCGGGAATGCGACGGCGGTATCGGCTTCGACGACTTCACTCGGCGAAAAGTTGTCGTCTTCGGCGTCCTCGTCCTGGGCAAAGGCCACCAGCCCCACGGTCAGCACCGCGGCTAGGAACAGGTAGGCAACGGTTCGCATCTCGTTCTCCTCACCGGCCGGACAACCCGGCCTCTCAAAGTTGGACTGCAACGGGCAGCAGACATTCCCCTAGCGGGCATAGCGCGCCACGCGGAAGCCGAGATCCGGACGTCCCTGGGCGCCACTGTCGCGGAATGCGCTGCGCAGCTCGCTGATATTACCCTTCATCCAGCTCGCCCCGCGGATCACGTGGCGATCGCCAAACTCGGGGCCCAGTGGATCGACCAGCGACAGGAACGGGTCGATCGGGTTGAGTTCGTAATAGTCGTGGGTCCACTCGGACACGTTTCCGCCCAGGTCTTTCAGACCCAGCCGGTTGGCCGCAAAACTGCCCACCGGAGCCGTGACGGGAAAACCGTCGTCGTAGTTATCCAGGTGCTGGGCCACGATGCTGGCCGATGCATTGTCGGCGAAATTGCCCGCGCCGGCCGGTGGCGGCAGGGAGTCGCCCCACGGGTAGCGCAGCGGCTGCGGACCGCCGGCAAATCGTGCCACCCAGGCCCACTCGGCTTCACTGGGCAGGCGATAGCCGGTGTTCATCGGCCGGACCGCGACCAGCCTGCCATCACGATCGATATAGGCCTTTGGCAGACCGTCACGGTCGCTCATCCAGTTGCAGAAACGGGCTGCCAGCTGCCAGCTGACCCGGACCACCGGCTGGTCGTCGCCGTCCAGACTGATTCCGCCGACGAAACCTGAGCTGTGCTCGCCCATGAATTCTCTGAATGCCGCGTTGGTAACTTCAGTTTCGCCGATGTAGAACTCGCGGGTCAGCTCGACATCGCGTCGCACCTCGTTGCTGCGCCGGCCCTGCTCGCGCCGGACCGAACCCATGCGCAACGAGCCGCCCTGGATCAGTCTGAGTTTGCCGGCCGGCGTATCAATCTTTGCGGGCAACTCGGCTGCCGCCGCCTCCGCCACGGTTTTCAGCACAACGGTCAGGCTTTGCTCGAGGCCTCGCCGCGGCGTAACGGTCTCGGTGTGCGTGGCATAACCGTTCTTGCGCAACTCAATCCGGTGCGGCGCGGCGGTCAGCTCCAGAACCTGGCCCGCGGTGCCGCGTCTCACGCCATCGACATAGAGCTCGGCGTCCGCCGGGCTGGCGACGACGCGCACCGAGCCGATGATTGGCTGCAGCCGGACGTTGAGTGACTGGGTCTCCTCCGGAGCAACCGTGACGCGACGGCTGGCCGTTTCGTAGCCCGGCTTCGCCAGCGCGAGCCGGTGTTCCTGGTTGGGTTCGAGCTCGAGTTCGAGCGGCGTTCGTCCGCGGAACTTGCCGTTGACCGAGACGTTCACCGCCCCGGGGGTGGTGGCAACACTCAGGCGTCCGTCCGCCACCGGCAGGACGAAGGGTTCGAGCACCTGGGCTTCACCGGCGACCACGTTGATCAGCCGGCTCTCGGTATCGTAACCGGCCAGCGACAGGCTCACCTCGCGATCCCCTGCCTCGATCTCCGCGGTTATCGGCGTCGTGCCAACAGCGACGCCGTCTACGGCGACCGTTGCTCCGGCTGGTTCACTGGCCAGGTCCACCGGCGCCCAGTTCGGTTGCAGCGTGATGTTCAGGCTCTGGCTTTCCAGCAACCCGGCGATCTCGATTTCCTGTTCGTGCTGCAGGTGGTTGCGCGCCCGCACGAGCAGCCGGTGCAGCCCGGCGGAAACCTCTGCGTCGCTTAACGGCGTCGTGCCGATCAGTTCGCCGTCGATCAGCACCTCGGCGCCCGACAGTTCGCCGCTGCTCACCGAAAGCAGCCCGGGAAGTTTTTCCATCTGCAGGGCAAACTGCTGGTTGGCCGACAGGCCAACCTCGATCGTCTCGTCCAGCGGCCGGTAGCCCTCGAGTTCGGCAACGACACGGTATTCGCCCGGTCGCAGCAGGTAACGCCCGCCGACCCGAGGCTTGAACAAGGTCCCTTCGATGGCCATTTCAGCCGGCTGCGGTTCGATAATGACATTGACCGAGTTGGCGGTGAACAGGAACCAGGCGGCTGCCGCGAGCACGGCAAACACGGCAACCAGTGCAGCCACCACCGGCCGGGAACCGCTGCGCGCGGCGACCCCGGCCCCCCGCTCGGGGTGAAAGGCAACAGGCTGAACCGTCTCCCAGCTCTCGTCATCGCCTTTTGCTGGCGGAAGTTCGGGCGCACTGTTCGAGCGGGCGTGCAGCTCCAGCCGTTCACCGCGCCGGTGCACCACCAGCCGGCCGGCATCGAACGTCAGCGTGTCGCCGGCGCTGAGCCAGCGGGAGCCGGACACCGCCTTGCCGTTTACGTGGAGACCCGAGTCACCGGGGGTCACAAAAGCCCTGCCCTCGTGAATCCCGATACGAGCGACCGTGATGCCATCGACGCCATCGAGACGAATCGCGGCCGTATCGCCGCCGATGTCCAGTGGAAAATCCTCGACCCGGAAGTGACGTTCGCCACGATCGTCGCGGCTGTAGGCGGCGTCTATCAAATCTGTTCCTCGCAGCGAATTTCCAGCGGTTCGGGCTCCTTGCCGGCTTCGACTACGAGCTCGGCACGAACATCACGGTAGCCGCTGCGGCTGCCGATGACGGTGTACCGCCCCGGCTTGAGCTTCATCTCATGACTGTCAAACGATCCGAGCCGGCCCACCTTGAAAACGACGATCTCGGTCTGGTTGTCAGAGCGCAGCTGCACCCGGACCGGCAGGCTGGCCAGGGCGACCGCCCGTGCAATCTCGCTCGAAAGACTACGCAGGCCCGGTGCGTCGGCACCAACCCGCTCGACCTGTTCGAGCAGCTCTGTGGCCTGGTTCCGCACGTCGCGGCGATAAAACTCGTCCTGTTCCAGCAACGCCTCCGCCCGGGACGTCAGCGACGCCAGCCGCCGTGACCGGTCGCGGCCCTGCTGGGCGAGTACCAGGGCCGGGTCCAGCTGCAGCAGCTCGCCGTAATAACCAATCGCGCTTTCCCAGTCCTCGCTGGCTTCGGCTTCGGCGGCAAGCGCTCGCAAACGCTTTGTGCGGGCGGCCCGGACCGCTACATCGACCTGGACCCGGGCATCGCGCACTTCCGGCGATGCCGGCCGCAGGGCCGCCGCCTGTCCGAGCGCCGTGCGCGCCGCGCCGTATTCCGCGGCTGCGAGGGCACGATATGCCGACGACATGGCGGACTCGAACCGGTCGTTTGCCAACAGCGATTCCAGGCGGACAACAGATGCCTGCACTTCGGCATCCTCCGGATCGATCCGGGCAGCTTCACGCAGGGCCTCCAGCGCGCCGGCGATATCGCCCTGTGCCTCCAGGTTGCGGGCCTCCCGGCCAAGCTCCAGCAAATCGCCGAGATACGACGTCTGGCGCAGGGCCGCGCGCACCTCGGTGTCGTCAGGATTGATGGCCAGGACGACGCTAAAATGTTCCGCCGCTTCGTCCGCATTGCCGGCATTGAAGGCCTGCCAGCCGACAACGCGCCGGTCGGCGGCAATACCCGGCGCCTGCTCCAGCAGCTGTTCGAGCAGCGTATTGGCCTCATCGAGTGAACGCAACGACGCGATGTGGTCGAGCTCGCTGGCCTGGCGTTCTCCCTCTCGCAGCATCTCCAGCGCTCGCGCGGCCCGCACCTCCGCCCAGTCCGACACATTCATGGCCTCCAGCTTCAGCCAGCGCTGGTAAACCTCCCTGCGCCGGTTTTCTGCCGCCGTGGCCTGCGACGCCATGCGCTCACGGGCTTCGGCCACGCTGTCCCTCGCGCTGCCGTTGCCGTTATCCGACAGCAAGGCCGGCAGGAACAGCACCGCCGCCATCGCCGCCACGGACAGCAGGCTGACCGCCAACACCCAGCGCGCCAGGTGCCGATGACCCGGGCCCTCGACGGCAACCGTTTGCGGACGCGTGCCGGACGCCCGGCGCGATACAGGAGTAATCGTCTCGAATTGTTCGTTGTCGCCGGGGTTCATGCTTGTCTTTCAGCGCCGGTTCACAAAACGGTTCGCGGCCCGGCGATTACAGGGCGCCGGGTAACTTTGAAATTAAAAAGCAGATGGCCGCCGCTACGCCGCCAGTCATGGGTTACCGGACGTCTCCGTCGAGCCGATTTCAGGCAACCCGGTCTCGGTTTCGTAAATGTCCCGCAGGATCTGGCGCCACTGCTGAAACTGTGATTCGACCGAACCGGTCAGGGTAATCGTCTTGCCCTCGACCTCGAGCACCGCGGGTTTGACCTCCGCCTCGAAGGAATCGCCGAGCTCGCGCATGGTCTGCGCATGCACCTGCGCTTCAGGCCGCAACGGCAACGTACTCAATACCGAAGACAGGCCTACCAGCGCACCGGCGCGCCCCGAATAACTCGCATACGGGTTATCGGTGGAGGCGTCGACGGCCAGCCCGCCGACGATCAGCGCCGCACCGGCAATCGTGCGCCGTCGAATCTCACGCTCGAGCCGGCGCAGCTCGACCACTTCGTCGTAATTGAATCGCCGCCACTGGCTGTAGGCGCGTTCGATCTGGTCATGAAAAGCGCCGTAGTGCTGGTCGAGGGTGTCGATAAACAGGTAATCGCGCTCCCGTATCCGCTGCACGCGGTTGAGCATGGGATCGTCCAGCGCCGGTAATCGGTTAACCACGATTCGCCCGTCGCGCTCCTCCAGGTAGTCGCCAAATGCACGCGGCGCAACATCGGCGGCAAAACGCAGTTGGGAAATCTCGCGGATTCGCGCGAGATCTTTTCTCGGCAACTCCTCGCGCGCCGCCAGCAGGTCATTCGCAACCTGGTTGTAGAGATCCTGGAAGGGATCGATCCGGCCGGTATTGACGTCGTCGCGATAGTTCAGCTTGCCGGCAAGGTCTTCGTATTCACGACCGTCGAGCCATACCCGGCCCGTCGCATCACGAGCCCAGACCTGCAGCATCAGCAGCTCACCGTCCGACTGGATGATCCTGCCGTCGATGATGAGGTCGACGGTTTCCGTACCCCGCGGCAGCACCCGGACGGCACCCCACTGGCCGGTGTCCTGCAGCGTGTCACGTAGTTCGTAGGGCAGGTAGCGTGCCTCGGCCTGGCGCACGCCGGCCACCAGCCGCTGCTCGTTCTGGTCCCTGATGTCCTCGGGTATGTTGGGATCGAAAATATTGATACCGACGTCGAGCAGCATTGCGTCGGGCACATCGGCCGTCGCCGCCCGTGCCGGCGTCGCGTTGATGGTTATGACTTCCTGGTGCACGCAGCCGGTCACGACCAGCGGCAACAGCGCCAGGACTAGCGAACTGAGGGTCTTCAATTGGCTTCGGCCTCCCCGGACTCCAGGCTCTCTTTGTAATTTCTGTATTCGTCCCATAACGCGGCTTTCAGTTCCGGATCTTCCTCGGCCATCGCCGCTTCACGCAGCTGGCGGGCGATGATGTCATCGTCCTGGACCCGGGCCACTGTCTCGATGTCGTAATCCTGCTCGTGTTCCGAGGCCACTTCGGGGTTGGACGCCTGCGGATTGCCCGGCACATTCCAATCGACATCCCGGTGCTGGGCACCGTCCATCGATGCCTGCCGGCTGGTGGCATTCCTCGCGTTTCTTTGCGATGACTCACCGGCCCGAGGATCGGTGGATGAACCTGCATCGGCCGCCGTGCTGAGCTCGCTGTCTTCGCCGCCCATGCCACGCACGATGCTGCTGCCCTCGGCATGCATGCGGTCGTCGAACACCGCCAGCGACTGGTCCAGCTGATCCTCCAGGCTGGCTACCCGGTCGCCCGGGTCTTCGCCTTCGCCACGCTCCTCGTCGGCATGACGGGCATCGTCTTTTCCGCCCAGTACGCCCATCAGCGACCCGGCAGCTTCCAGCAGGTCACCGGTGGCTTCCAGTGCATCGGCCGCATTGCGCATGTCGCGCTGGATCACGGCAACGACCTTGGCAATACTTTCCTGCGCCAGCTCCTGCGACTCATCGCTCTCGCCGGCGTCCGTATCGGATGCATAAGCATCCGATGCGGCCATTACCGCGATTGCCGATGCAATGACTGCCTCGGCTGCCGCCTCCATCGCGGCCTGTGCTGCGGCCAGCTGCACGGCTTCGGCATCACGGTCGCCGGTACCGGGACGTGCGGCCTCGGCGGCAGTGATCAGTGCGCGACGGGCACGGCTGAGCGCCGCACGCGCGGTTGCCACCGCATCTTCGGCAATTTGCAGTGAGCCTTCACGAGGCTGGTTGATCGGCTGACCCGGGGCGCCCGACTGTTCGCCGTAATCGGCAAAAGGATCGAAGCTGTCGTTGCCCTCGGTCTGCCCACCCTTGACCTGTTGCTGCTCCTGTTCGCCGGCGGTCGCATCGTCGCCGCCACCGGCGGCTGCCGTCTGGGCTCCTTCACCATCGGAACGCTGCGAGCGCTGGCCGCCACCTGCTTTGTCGGTGGCTGATTTTTCACCCGCGCCGGGCGTCACCCAGGGATCGAAGGAATCCTGTTCTCCGCCGCCGGCAGCATCGGACGGCGTTTCGCGGGCACGGGCGATTGCCGCCTCGGCCTCGCTGACCGCGTCGGCAGCCGCATCGACGGCTGCATTGGCACCTTCCAGCGCTTCGGCAACACCAACCTCGGGGTCCTCGCTGGCGACGCCCTTGTCGCTGCCGATATCGCTCTCCACGGCGTCGGGATCGTTGGTGCCGGCACCGGATTTCTCGACGCTGGCAACCCGGATGTCTGCGGCACCATCTTCGCCACCGGACTGCCCCGGCAGCCGGCCACCGTCTTTTTCACCCGTGGTCGAGCCCTGGGTGGATTCCTGGGTGACGACGTCGCCGCTTCGCGGCGCTGTCGCGGTTGAATCGCGCGCGGTCTTGCCACGAGTCCGTGAATCGCCCTGTGTCCCGGGCTGCGGCATGGAATCCTGGGACGGCGGCATCGGCTTGCTGACGGTGCCCTCCCCGCTTCCCTCTCCCTCGCCGGAGCCCGAACGGGTCGGATTGCTGCTGAAACAGCCGGCAACGATGAGCGGCACGAGCAGGGCTGCAATCGCTGATTTGAGCTGGACTGGCTTATTCATGAGGTGCCACCACGTAGTTGATCCGGGTCCGCCGGGCAGAAGACGGGCATTCGCTTAGACGACCTTGTTCAGCGAGGGTTCATCGTGCCGGAGACCTTTTTTCCGGCAATATCGACAGCTTACAACAATCATGCGGCCCGGTCCGCTGCGGGCTCTCTCCAGGATACTGATTCGGCTGGATAATCCCGACTTTTCCGGAACTCTTGCTGCGACCGGTGTTCCCACACACAATAACGGTCCGAAATCTCGTGCCGGGGAAACACGTGCCATCGGTCATAATGCAGCCATGATTTATCCAGCCCGCCTGGCGCCGCTTGCCGCGGTTTGCCTGCTCGCTACCGGCTGTGCCACCACGGTGCCGCCGCTGACCTCCGAGTTTCCTACGCCGCTCATCGAAAACCTGCCGCTGACCGTGGGCGTTTTTTATGACGAGGACCTGCAGAACTTCACCTACAACGAACGCGTCTCGGACGGCACGAACTGGACCATCGAGCTGGGTGAAAGCAACGTCCGGCTGTTCAACCGGTTGTTCCGCGCCATGTTCCACCAGGTCGTTCCGATAGACGACATCGACAATGCGCCGCCGGCCGTCGACGCGGTGCTGCGGCCGGTGCTGGAGGAATATGCGTTCCTGACTCCGAACGAACTGGGCTCGCGGTTTTACGCGGTGTCTATTCGTTACCGTCTATTCCTCTACGACAATTCCGGCGAGGAACTGGCCGACTGGTCGATCAATGCTTACGGCCAGAGCCGGTCCGGTATCATCAACGCCGGGAAGATGAAAACCGGCCCCCTGCAGGAGGCAACCAACCTGGCGATGCGCGATGCGGCCGCCGGCACTATCATGACGCTGCCGGCGCAGGACCAGTTCATCGCTTTGCTGGACCCGGACACTGCGGATCCGGACGGTACTGATACCGCCGGAACAGAGAATGGAGACAACCCGATTACCGACGCTGACATCGAGGCCAATGAAAGCGAATAGGCTCACCCTCCTGACCACTATCGGCCTGGCGCTCAGCCAGGCCGGCTGCGTCACCTCGAGAATCGAGGAAGCACGCCATACGGCCACCGGTATCGGCAAGTCCGAACGGGTGGTGATACTGGCCCAGCGACAAAATGTCGACTACCAGACCGAAGACGGCTTTGTCACCTGCCTCGGGACGGAGCTGAGCAACGGCAGCAATGGACTGCAGATGCACCCCGAGCGGGAATTCATGGATCAGCTCTTTCCCTGGTTCGAGCCGGCACACGCGCCGACGCATTCCGAATCGCTGCGAACGCTGCTGGAGCGACCGGGTGTTGCCGACCGGCTGGCGCAGACCGGTGTCCGTTACCTGATCTGGATTGACGGCACCACCCAGATCGTCGATGGCGGCGGCAACCTGTCATGCACCGTAGGCGCCGGTGGTGCCGGGTGTTTCGGCTTCCAGTGGTGGGAAAACGACTCGTCGTACGAGGCTGCCGTGTGGGACCTGCAGACGGTAGAGCATGTCGGTACGATCAGCGCCGACGCAGTGGGTACGTCCTATCTTCCCGCGGTCATCGTGCCGATACCGATCATCGCACGCACCAAGAATGCCGCCTGTAACGGGCTCGCGCGTCAGATCAGGGAATTCCTGGTCGCAGACCCCAGCGACTGATTAATCGTTCGCCGCCTGCTCCGGGGCATCGCCCTCCGGCTTTGCGGTGGCGGCGTCGGTCCGGGCGTAGTCCGGAATCCGGTAGGTCCAGCGGTAGCGCACGGGCGAACGAGCAGGCTCGCCGTCGATAAACATGGGACGGAATCTCGCGTGACGCATCGCCACCCTGACGTCGTTCTGGATTCGCCAGTGCGCCGTCGCATCGGCGATCGAGAGATTGGTGACGTTTCCATCCCTGGTCACCGCAAACTCCACGTCGACGAAAATTTCGTTTTGCCCGGCCATTAGCGAAGGATCGGGTAGCGGCGGGTTGTAACGCAGTCGCTTTGGCTTACCGAAAATGATGTCGGCGTTCTCCGGGCTGGCGCCGTCGGCCGTCAGCAGGTTCCAGGCCTGACGATAGACCTTCATCGCCTCGCCGCGCTGCGCGGTAACCATCAGCCAGTCGCCGAGATCCGCCATCGACCGGGCGCGGTCGATGACATCCACGCCTTCGTGCTGGTTATGAATCTCGACCGCCCGGCGCAACGCGTTGCGCCCTTCGTTCTTGTACAGGTTTTGACGCCTGAAGGTGTCGGAGAAATCCCGCAGGACTTCGACCAGCCGCAAATCGTCCGGACCGTAGTCCTTCTCGATGAGGGCTATCGAGCGCCGATGCAGCCGTCGTGCAACGCTGAATTCGCCGATTCGTTCATACCACTTGGCCAGCTTGGTAATCGCCGGCACCAGCTCGGCCGAGTCTGCCCCGTACTCACGCTCATTAACCCTGAACGCAAACCGGTTTTCGCGATTGGCATCGCCGATCTTGCCGAGGTAGTAATAGTTGTCCGCCAGGGCATCGGCTATCTCGATCTGCTCCATGTTGAGAATGCCGAAGTTCCGGTGGGTGATATGGCGCGCCCGTCGCAAGGCTGTCACCGCATCGTCGCGCCGTCCGGTTGTACTGTAGATGCCGGCAAGCACACTGAGTGGCTCTACGAGCAGTGGCGAAAAAACGTAGTCTTTACGCTCGATCAGCGCGATGACCTGCGTCAGCGTCACCTCCGCAGCATTGCGTTTACCGGTTTCCAGCTGCAGATCGGCCACCGTCATGAGCGTATCGGCCAGCCCCAGCGTGGCGCCCTCGCGATCTTCGATGAGACCGGCGAGCTCCCGGGCCGCAGCCAACGCTTCGTCCATGCGCCCGACCCGCTGGTGGCTGTCGATCGCACGCTCGAGCCGGTCTATTTCACCCGCGACGTCGTCGAGTGGCTGCGAATCGGCAACGGGCTCATCGTTGACCGGCTGAACCCCGAACAGGTCGCCACCGGGTTCGACAACGACTTCGTCCGTTGTAGCTTCAGGCTCGATTTCCTGGGCGAACGCGATACCGAATGCACCGACCGCGATTGCCGGCACCAGGCCCGAACGCAAAAACCCGGCCGCGGCCGTCACTGCACCGTCTTGACGAGCTGGCCGGGCTGAATTTCACCGTCGGGATACAGGCCGTTGATTAACCGCAGCTCCTGCTCCGCATAACGGCCCAGTGGCGAAATCTCGGCCAGCGACGCGATGGTTGTCGATTCGTCAGCGTAAATGACCTTGAGATTCTGCCGCGAGACCCGGCGGCGCTCGAGACCATCGAGCACCCGCATGCTGTTCATCGTTCCGACATAGCGCCAGTCACCCGGGATGTTGATGCTGTCCCGCTGCGAAGCACCGGCAAACACGAACGCATAGCCCTCGTCGATGATGACGCCATAACGGACCGGACGCGGCCCGAACGGCGAATTGGCCTTTGGCGCTATCGCGGTGTAGCCGGGCAAGCCGTTGGGCTGCAGCGAACGTCCCTCGCGCATGTCGTCGAGATGGAGCTTGCTGCGCATCACTTCCTGGGGCGTCATGGCGCGATCGAGCTTGCGCCGGGTAACGACCAGGACGGCATCGCCTTCGGGAGACTTGGCCTGCAGCCGGGTGGGTTGCTGATCGACTTTCCAGCCACGCGGGAAAGTCAGCGCAATACCCATGCCGGAGTGGTAGACCTCGCCGGTGCCGCCAAATCCCTCGACCTTGCTCTTGCCGAAGGTCACGCCGTCCATCAGGTTCATGTAGGTTGCCGGGTCGGTCTCGTAGGTGCCGGCGGTTTCGACGTCACCTGCGGCCGCGATGACTTCTTTCAGCCGGGTGTCGTTGTCGGGATGCGACGAAAACAGCCCGTGATAAACGCGCGGCTTGCGGTTTTCGACGTCGGCACGTTCGACCTCGAAAGATTCCTGGGCCTTTAGGTGGCGCACGACGTCGATCATC
>JAHEKH010000066.1 GCA_024638445.1 Gammaproteobacteria bacterium
GGTGCCGTGGGAGAAATTCATCCTGACCACGTTGACCCCGGCGCGGATCAGCTCACGCAGAACCGGTTCGTCATCCGTGGCGGGCCCGAGTGTGGCAACGATCTTGGTGCGTCGCCGTACTTTGTGCGTGTCGCTCATGGCGGGCATTGTACCTGCCCGGTTGCGCCTGCGCCCCTCGATGGCCTCCCGCCCCCTTGACGGGAGGCCCGCCAGCCTCAATGATCGCCGGACCGTAGTTACACAGCTCGCTGCGCGCACCCTATCCGGCTCGTGGCAGAACCACCGCAATGCCACGATTCATAAAATTTCTGCCGTTCGTCCTGCTGCTGGGTCCGTTCAGCGCCCTCGCCGACGAGAGCGCGAAAGCGCTTTTCAGCCGCTACCAGGACCGGATTGTCCAGGTGCGGGTCATCGACAAAGAGGCTCAGACCAAGTCCTCGCTCGGCACCGGCTTCCTGGTGGCCAGCGACGGCCTGATCGCCACCAACTATCACGTCATCTCATCGCTGATTCACCAGCCGGGTGAATTCCGGCTGGAGTACGAAAACACTGCCGGCGGCAAGGGCGAACTCGAGCTGCTGGATATCGATGTGGTCTCAGACCTGGCGTTGCTGCGCGCCGAACCTTTCGGCCTGGAGCCGCTGCTGCTGCCCGACCGTGAGCCCGACCAGGGGGAGACGATCTACTCGATTGGCAATCCCTACGACATCGGCTTTACCGTGGTTCCCGGCACCTACAACGGGCTGCGGGCCGACAGCTATTACCAGCAGATTCACTTTTCCGGCTCGGTCAATGCGGGCATGAGCGGTGGCCCGGTACTCGACACCAGCGGCGGCGTGGTCGGGATCAACGTCGCATCGGCCGGCAACCAGGTCAGCTTCCTGGTGCCGGTGGCGGCGCTCCGACGGCTCATCGAGAGCTGGACCGCGCGTGGCGAACCCGTCACTGATTTCAAGGACCGGATTCGCGAGCAGCTCACCGCTAACCAGCGCAACCTGATCGATCGCGCGCTGGCCGGCAGCTGGCCCGTCGAGGTTATTGGCGATGCGACGGCGCTCGGCGAACTGAAGCCCTACGTCAAGTGCTGGGGCTCGTCGAGCGACGAGGAAGAGGACGACCACATTCTTTATAAATACATCTCCAACACCTGCCAGACCGAGCACCATATTTACCTGGCACCGGGTTTCAGCACCGGGGTGATCAGCTACCAGGTGTTCTGGATGGAGGCCAACGAGCTCAGCCCGACCCGCTTCTACAGTTACTACCAGTCGTTTTTCGAAAACTTTGTGCCCGATAACAGCGTCCGCGAAGACGACGCGGGCGAATTTCACTGCGACGACTGGATCGTGCAGGACGAGATGGGGCAGGCCGACAAGGTCGTCCTGTGCGCCCGCGCCTACGTCGATTACCCGGGTCTTTATGACGCGCTTTACATCCGCGGTTCGGTCGACTGGAAAAACCGGGCCTTTGTCAGCCACTTCACCCTGGCCGGGGTGGATCGCGACAGCATCGGCGCCTTTATGAACCGTTTCGCCGAGTCGATGCAGCGATGACGGTATTAGAATTACGCAATCGCGGCGGCCAGCTGTTGCATCGCTCGATGACCGACCGCGAAGTCATTACCGTCGGCCGGGCCTTTGACAACGACGTGATCGTCGACGACATCTATGTCTCGCCGCACCATCTGCGGCTGACCCGTACCGAAAACGGCTGGCATGCCGAGGACCTCGACAGCCTCAACGGCATCCAGCGCAAGCACCAGCAAAACGGTGCGGGACCGGTCAGCTCGGGCGACCAGCTGCGGATCGGTCACACCGTGCTGCACGTTTACGAACGGGAGCACCAGCCGGCCGGCACCCTGAAGCTGGACCGCGCCGAGTCGATACTCAGCGGGCTGGGTCGCCACGCGCTGTGGGTTGTGCCGCTGGTCGTGCTGTTCCAGGCGGTGCACAACTACATCAATTCATGGTCGGAGGTGACCTGGCTCGACGGTGCCAGCAACGTGATCGACGGCGTCCTGCCCGCGGTGATTATTGCCGCCGGCTGGGCGCTGCTCGGGCGCCTGCTGCGTCATCGCACGCACTACTTCGCACACCTTTGCATCTGGCTGGTGGCCGATGCGATTCCCGCCCTCGGCGCCTATTGCACCAGCCTGGTCGGCTACAACACGGGGGCCGGCACCCTCGAGAGCGTGGCGAACCAGGTGCTGCAGTTCGGCAGCCTCGCCGTTGCGTTCTGGGCCAGCCTGCTGCTGGCCACCGCCATGCGCCGGCGCACCCAGGTGCTGACGGTGGCGGGCGTGGGTCTGGCGGCCGGCGCGGTTTTCCTGATCGACCATTTTCGCTTCAGCGACAACTTTAACTATTACCCGGACTATTACGGGCGGGTGAAGCAGCCGGTGTTCCTGTGGCGCCAGCCGGTGCCGGACGAGGACGTTCGCCGGGAAATGCCTGAAATTTTTGACGAAGCGGACCGGCTGATGCGCGAGTCCCAGGAAGACGACTAGCCGGCGCGCGCCTCGAGGGCCGCCACCGCGGGCAGCGTCTTACCCTCGATGAATTCCAGGAAGGCGCCACCCCCGGTCGACAGGTAGGACATCCGCTCACCCAGGCCGTACTTGTCCAGCGCCGCGAGACTGTCGCCGCCGCCGACGACCGAAAACGCCTCGCTGCCGGCAATTGCTTCGGCCAGTGCCTTCGTGCCGTTACCAAACTGGTCAAACTCGAACACGCCGAGCGGACCGTTCCATACGATGGTGCCGGCCTGCTGTACCAGCCTGGCGTACTGCGCCGATGTTTCAGGGCCTACGTCGAGGATCATCTCGTCGTCACGCACCTCGTTGGCCTTACGCGTGACGGCCTCTGCATCAGCCGAAAATTCCGTTGCAACCACGACATCGGCCGGCACCGGGATTACCGCACCGCGCTCGCGGGCCGCTTCCATCAGCCGCCAGGCGTCGTCGACGAGATCCTGCTCGTACAGCGACTTGCCAACCGGGTTTCCGGCTGCCGCGATGAACGTGTTGGCGATGCCGCCGCCGACGATGAGCTGATCGACTTTGCTCAGCAGCGCTTCCAGCACCGTCAGCTTGGTCGAGACTTTCGAGCCGCCGACGATGGCAAGCATCGGCCGGCGCGGCTCGTCCAACGCCTTGTGCAGCATATCCAGCTCACGCTCCAGCAAGGGACCGGCGCAGGCGACCGGCGCATAGCGCGCAACACCCTCGGTGCTGGCCTGTGCCCGGTGCGCCGTGCCGAAGGCGTCCATGACGTAGATGTCGCAGAGCGCCGCCATGCGCCTCGAGAGTGACTCGTCGTTTTTCTTCTCACCCACGTTGAACCGCACGTTCTCGCAGAGCACGATCTCGCCGGGCTGTACCTCGACGCCGTCGAGCCAGTCGCGCACCAGTGGAACCTCGCGTCCCAGCAAGCCGGAAAGATGGTCTGCGACCGGCTGCAGCGAAAACTGTTCGTCGTATTCGCCCTCGGCCGGCCGGCCCAGGTGCGTCATCACCATGACCGCGGCACCGGATTCCAGTGCCCCCTGCAGGGTGGGCAACGCCGCGCGAATCCGCGCATCGCTGGTAACCTTGCCGTCCTCGACCGGGACGTTCAGATCTTCGCGGACCAGCACACGCTGGCCCGCGAGATCCAGCTGGGACATTCTCATCATGAGGCGTCAGGCATTCATCATGGCCAGCATGGTGTCGAGCATGCGGTTGGAGAAGCCCCACTCGTTGTCGTACCACGAGCAGACCTTCACCAGGTTGCCGGACACCTTGGTCATCGTGCCGTCGAACGATGACGAGAACGGGTTGTGGTTGAAGTCGATCGACACCAGCGGTCCGTCGGTGTAGTCGAGCACCCCCTTCATTTCGCCGTCGGCGGCATCACGCATGATGCCGTTGACTTCGTCGACGGAGGTCGGACGCGAGGCCACGAAAGTCAGATCCACCAGCGAGACGTTGATCGTCGGCACGCGCACGGCAAAACCATCAAGCTTGCCGTCCAGTTCCGGCAGCACCAGACCAACGGCCGCGGCGGCGCCAGTCTTGGTCGGGATCATTGACATCGTCGCCGAGCGGGCCCGGCGCAGGTCCTTGTGGTAGACGTCAGTCAGGACCTGGTCGTTGGTGTAAGCATGGATCGTGGTCATCAGGCCGCGCTCCAGACCGATCTTGTCGTGCAACGGCTTGACCATCGGGGCCAGGCAGTTGGTCGTGCAAGAGGCATTCGACACGAGCTGGTCGCTGGCTTTCAGCACACCGTGGTTGACGCCGTACACCACGGTGGCGTCGACATCTTTTCCGGCCGGCGCGGAAATCAGGACCTTCTTGGCACCCGCCTGCAGGTGCAGACCGGCTTTTTCGCGCGTGCGGAATGCACCGGTGCACTCGAGCACCACGTCGACACCCAGCTCTTCCCAGGGGAGCTTGGCCGGGTCAGGCTGCGAAAACACGCGGACGCGGTCGCCGTTGACGATGAGGTCTTCACCGTCTTTCTCCACCGTGCCGGGAAACGGGCCGTGCGCGGTGTCGTACTTCATCAGGTAGGCGTTGGTGTCGATGTCGCCGAGATCGTTGATTGCGACAAAATCGATTTCTTTCGTGCGATTGGTTTCAAAAACCGCACGCAGTGTCATCCGGCCGATGCGGCCGAAACCGTTGATTGCTACTTTGATAGCCATGGTTATCTCCTCAGGCGAAAGCTTTGGCCACGGTCTGTAGCAGGGCGTCGGCTTCCGCCACGATACGCTCTGCCGTCACACCGAGGTGTTCGAATACTTGCGGACCCGGCGCCGATTCGCCGAACCGCGAAATCCCGATAACTTTACCGCTTGCTCCGACGTAGCGATACCAGCTGTCGGGCACACCCGCCTCCACCGCGATACGGGTCGTCACGCCCGGCGGGAGCACCGAGTCGCGGTAGGCGTCATCCTGCTTGTCGAAAACATCGGTGCTGGGCATCGATACGACCCGGACCTGGCGCCCCTGGTCCTTCAGCTTCGCGGCGGCCTCCATGGCGATACCGACCTCGGAGCCGGTCGCGATCAGGATCAGCTCGGGGGTGCCGTCGCAGTCCTCCAGCACGTAGCCACCCCGGGCGATGTTCGCGATCTGGTCGGCATTGCGCGGCTGGAAAGGCACGCCCTGGCGGGTAAATACCAGCGACACCGGGCCGTCGCGTTTTTCCAGGGTTTTCTGCCAGGCCACGGCCGACTCGACCGTGTCGCAGGGTCGCCACAGCGACATGCCGGGTATCAGCCGCAGGCTGGCCAGGTGCTCGACCGGCTGGTGGGTCGGACCGTCCTCGCCCAGCCCCACCGAATCGTGGGTATAGACGAACACGCTGGGAATACCCATTAGCGCCGCAAGCCGCAGCGCGTTACGTGCGTAGTCGGAAAACACCAGGAAGGTCGCGCCATAGGCGATGAAACCGCCGTGCAACGTCAGCCCGTTGAGGATGGCCGACATTCCAAATTCGCGCACGCCGAAATAGAGGTAATTGCCATCGGGCTTGTCCGGCCCGATCACGTCAGACCCTGACCAGTAAGTCCCGTTGGATCCGGTCAGGTCCGCCGAACCGCCAATCAGTTCAGGCAGCACCGGACCAAAACCGTTGAGCGCCGCCTGCGAAGATTTGCGGGTCGCTTTTTTCTCCGCCGCGGCATCGACGCCGGCGATAAAGTCCGAAGCGTGGTTTTCCCAGTCATCGGGCAGCTCACCGGCCATCCGGCGGCTGTACTCGGCAGCCAGCTCCGGGAACTTTTCGCGATATTCGGCGAACAAGTCGTTCCATTGCGCTTCAGCAGCGCGGCCTCGCTCGCGTCCGTCCCAGGCCGCGCGGATATCCTCCGGTATCTCAAACGGCGGATGTTCCCAACCTATTTCCTTGCGTACCGCGGCAATCTCCTCGTCACCGAGCGGTGCGCCATGCGTGTCGGCTGTGCCCTGCTTGTTTGGCGAACCCCAGCCGATCACGGTGCGGCAGCACAGGATCGTCGGCTTGTCGCCAACCGAGCGGGCCACCTCCAGGGCGCGGGCGACTGCATCGGCGTCATGGCCGTCGACATCGCGGATAACGTGCCAGCCATAGGATTCGAAACGCTTCGCCGTGTCGTCGGTAAACCAGCCATCGACTTCACCATCGATGGAAATTCCGTTGTCGTCGTACAGCATGATGAGCTTGCCGAGCTTCAGCGTGCCGGCCAGCGAGCACGCCTCGTGCGATACGCCCTCCATCAGGCAGCCGTCACCGGTGAAAACATAGGTGTGGTGGTCGACGATCTTGTAGCCGGGCCGGTTGTAACGCGCCGCAAGATTTTTCTCGGCAATCGCCATGCCGACGGCATTCGCAATGCCCTGGCCCAGCGGGCCGGTCGTGGTCTCGACGCCCGGCGTCATGCCGTACTCGGGATGACCCGGTGTTTTCGATCCGAGCTGGCGAAAGTCTTGCAGGTCACGCATCGAAACGTCATAGCCCGTCAGGTGCAGCGCCGAATACAGCAGCATGCTGCCGTGACCGTTCGACAAAACGAATCGATCGCGGTTGTGCCAGTCAGGATTTTCAGGATTGAAGCTGAGGAAGTCGTTCCACAGCACCTCGGCCATGTCGGCCATGCCCATGGGCATGCCGGGGTGACCGGAATTCGCTTTTTGCACGGCATCCATGCTCAGCGCACGGATGGCATTCGCCAGGTCTCTGCGGCTCGGCATCGGGTTCTCTCGTGGTGGGAAGCGCGCGCATTGTCACCTACCGCAGCGCTTTCATCAATCGGTAACGACCCTGATTTCCACCCCTCCGGAACAGGCCGCGGTGAGGCTAACCGAGACTGCACACCAACAATGTCACGCAGCCTTTTGTCTGGACGGAAAACCTCGGCCCGGCGACGGCGGCACCGTGGTTGTGGCCGGACGGCCGTGCCGCTCAGTCAGCCCACTTGATGCTGCAGCCGATACTCGGCACCTGTTCGGCCGGCCCGCGGCCGGTCTGCGCCACCTGCAGCATCGCGTCGAACAACTCGCGCGGGGAACCCGGCGGCGGCGGCTCCACGCGGCCGGCGTCGAGACGGCCCCGGTACTGCAGGGCCAGTTCCGCGTTGTAGCCGAAAAAATCCGGCGTGCACACGGCCCCGTAGGCGCGCGCGACCTCCTGGGATTCGTCGATGACATAGGGAAAGGGGAAGGCGAGTTCTTCGGCCCAGCGCCGCATGTTTTCGAAGGAGTCATCGGCGTAAGTCACTGTATCGTTTGACATAATGGCAATCGAGCCGATGCCGTGACCCGCCAGTTCACCGGTATCGCGGATGATCCGGTCGATTGCCGCCTTGACGAACGGGCAGTGGTTGCACAGGAACATCACCAGCAATCCCCGTTCGCCCCGCGCCTCGTCCAGGGTCCACTGCCGCCCGTCCACGCCGCGCAGGCTGAATTCCGCCGGGCTGGCGCCAAAGTCACAGACGGGGGTTTCGAGGGCCGGCATGAGCGTCTCCGTTGATGTTGCAGGGCATCGTAGCGGGGTATACTAGCCGGCTGTTAACGCCCAAGGCCACTCCCCCAATGCAAAAAGACTACCTGTTTACCTCCGAATCCGTTTCGGAAGGTCATCCGGACAAGATGGCTGACCAGATCTCCGACGCAGTGCTCGATGCCATTCTCGCCGAGGATCCGAATGCCCGCGTAGCCTGCGAGACCATGGTCAAGACAGGCATGGCGATCATCGCCGGCGAAATCTCGACTTCCGCCTGGGTCGACCTGGAGGAACTCACCCGCAAGACGATCCTGGATATCGGCTACGACAGCTCCGAACTCGGCTTCGACGGCAAATCCTGCGCGGTACTCAATGCCATCGGCAAGCAGTCGGGCGACATCGCCCGGGGCGTCGATCGCGACGAGGACGAGGCACAGGGTGCCGGCGACCAGGGCCTGATGTTTGGCTTTGCGACCAACGAGACTGATGTGCTGATGCCCGCAGCCATCACCTATGCCCACCGGCTGGTCAAGCGCCAGGCCGAGGTGCGCAAGAGTGGCAAACTCGGCTGGCTGCGGCCCGACGCCAAGAGCCAGGTCACGCTGAAATACCTCGATAACCGTCCGGCTGGTATCGACGCTATTGTGCTGTCGACGCAACACGATCGCGATGTGTCGAACGAAGACATCTACGACGGCGTTTATACCGAGATACTCGAACCGGTCCTGCCGGCCGAGTGGCTGGCCGAGTGCCCGAAAGAGAACATCCACATCAATCCAACCGGTCGGTTCGTAACCGGTGGCCCGATGGGCGACTGCGGCCTGACCGGGCGCAAGATCATCGTCGACACCTACGGCGGCATGGCCCGTCACGGTGGCGGCGCATTTTCCGGAAAAGACCCCTCGAAGGTCGACCGTTCCGCCGCCTACGCCGCGCGCTACGTGGCCAAGAACATCGTTGCCGCCGGGCTCGCCGAGCGCTGCGAGATCCAGGTGTCCTATGCCATCGGCGTGGCACGCCCCACCTCGATCACGGTCGAGACCTTCGGCACCAGCAAGCTGACGGGCGACCGGCTGACTGAACTGGTCCGCGAACATTTCGACCTCACGCCGTACGGGATCCGGCAGATGCTGGACCTGGTGCGCCCGATCTATCGCGCCACGGCCAGCTATGGCCACTTTGGCCGCACGGAGCCCGGGTTCAGCTGGGAACGGCTCGACAAGGTCGATGTTTTACGCGATGCGGCCAACCTTCGCCGCACCGGCACCGACTGATCGCGACAACTGTTTTTAGACTTACCTGGAGAACCCGATGAGCACACCGATGGAGCAAGTCGCGCCTGACTATAAAGTCGCCGACATCACCCTGGCCGATTTCGGCCGCAAGGAAATGGCGATCGCCGAAACCGAGATGCCGGGGCTGATGGCGCTGCGCGAGGAATACGCAAAGGACCAGCCGCTGGCCGGGGCCCGGATTGCCGGCTCGCTGCACATGACCATCCAGACCGCCGTGTTAATTGACACCCTGGTCGCTCTCGGCGCCGAAGTGCGCTGGGCATCGTGCAATATCTATTCGACCCAGGACCACGCCGCTGCTGCCATTGCCGCCTCGGGTATCCCGGTCTTTGCCTACAAGGGCGAAACCCTGGAGGAGTACTGGGAGTACACCCACGCCATCATGGAATGGCACGACGGCGGACTGCCCAACCGGATTCTCGACGACGGCGGCGACGCGACGCTACTGGTCTCACTGGGCGCCCGCGCCGAGAAAGACCCCAGCGTGCTCGACAACCCCGGCAGCGAAGAGGAACGCGCCCTGTTTGCCGCGATACGCAAGCGGCTGGACAGCAAGCCCGGCTGGTACTCACGGCTGCACAAGAGCATCGGCGGCGTAACCGAGGAAACCACCACCGGCGTGGCCCGGCTGTACCAGCTGGCCGCCCGCGACGAGCTGCCGTTCCCGGCGATCAACGTCAATGACTCGGTCACCAAGAGCAAGTTTGACAACCTCTACGGCTGTCGTGAATCGCTGGTCGACGGCATCAAGCGCGCCACCGACGTGATGATTGCCGGCAAGGTTGCGCTCGTTTGTGGATACGGCGATGTCGGCAAGGGCTCAGCGCAATCGCTGCGGGCCCTGGGCGCCATTGTGTGGGTGACCGAGATCGATCCGATCTGCGCGCTGCAGGCAGCGATGGAGGGCTATCGTGTCGTCACCGTGGAAGACGCGATCGACAAGGCCGATATCGTCGTCACCGCCACCGGCAACTTCAACGTGATTACCCATGACCACATGAAGCGGATGAAGGACCAGTCGATCCTGTGCAACATCGGTCACTTTGACAACGAAATCGATGTCGCTTCACTGCAGGACTACGAATGGGACAACATCAAGCCGCAGGTCGATCACGTGATCTTCCCCGACGGCAAGCGGATCATCCTCCTGGCCGAAGGCCGGCTGGTGAACCTCGGCTGTGGAACCGGTCACCCGAGCTTTGTCATGTCGAACTCGTTTACCAACCAGGTGATCGCCCAGATCGAACTCTGGCAGAACCGCGACAACTATGACAACGACGTTTACATTCTGCCCAAGCACCTCGACGAGAAGGTCGCCCGGCTGCACCTCGACCGTATCGGCGCCAAGCTGACCAGGCTCAGCGACGAGCAGGCGAAATACATCAATGTTGCGCCGGAAGGGCCTTACAAACCCGAACATTACCGATACTGAACGGTTCGGTACTTCAGCCATGGCGGGCGACCGGATTACCGGCCGCCCGTTTTTTTTGCCTGCCAAAGTCAGTTTTGGGCAGCCTGGAACGCTGCCGAATCGACGATTCAAGGCAGGCCGGCGGTTGCGGCCCGCCTGACGGGTTGTAACAATTATCCGGCTGGCTATCGGAAAGCGCATGACGGACATCTATCGATTGCTGCAGTTCACCGATCCGCATCTCTATGCGGACCGGGCGGGCGAAATGCGCGGGGCCATCACCTTCGACACCCTGAGCCAGACGATCGGGACGGCCCGCCGGTCACACTGGCCAGCCGACGCCGTGCTGGTCACCGGCGACATTGCCCAGGACGAGAGCCGCGGGGCCTACGAGAACTTTCGCGCCGCTTTCGACGGGCTCGGTGTACCGGTCCATTGCCTGCCCGGCAACCACGATGCGCCTGCGTACATGCAGGAAAGCCTGGTGACGGCGCCGTTCAGCTACTGCGGGACACTGGAGTTGGGCCCCTGGCTGCTGCCGCTTCTCAGCAGTCACACGCCGGGCGATGCCGGTGGAATGCTCGCCGCTTCGGAACTGGAGCGCCTCGACCGGCTCCTGACCGCCAACCCGGACCGGCACGCCATGGTGTGCCTGCACCACCACCCTGTCTCGTCCGGCAGCCGCTGGCTGGACACGGTGCCACTGCGCAATGCCGCCGAGTTGTGGGATGTCGTGGAACGCCACCCCCAGGTACGTTGTCTGTTATGGGGTCATGTACACCAGGAATACGAAGACCGGCCCGCCGGGGTGCTGCTGCTCGCTACCCCCTCGACCTGCCGCCAGTTCAAACCCAACGTCGTCGATTTCGCGCTGGACGAGGGACGTCCGCCCGCCTACCGCTGGATCGAGCTGCACGCCGATGGCGCGATCGTTACCGCGGTGAACTGGTGCGGCAGCTCTTCGTGATCCGGCCACTGACAGCAATACTGGCGCTGATAGCCGCCGTCGGTGCCAGCTGTGAGCCCGCCGCGGATACCACAACAACCGCGGAACGGGCCAGCGGCGCCAACGTGCTCTGGAAAGTGCCAGGCGAGTCGAACAGCGTTTACCTGCTGGGCTCGGTCCACCTGCTGCGCGAAACAGACTATCCGCTGCCTGCCGCGTACGAAGCAGTGTATGCCGACGCGGAGAAGCTGTTCATGGAACTCGACATGGACGACATCGACATGGTCGCTATCGCGCAGTCGATGTTAAACGCCGGCATGATTGTGGACGGTAGCTCGATGCCCGCCCTGCTCGGCGAGGAACGCTGGGAACAGGCCCGCGAAATGGCAGCCAGCCTCGACCTGGAGCTCGAGCGCCTGGCGGCGCTTGAGCCCTGGTTTGCCGCGCTGACGGTTATCGAGCTGCAGATGCTGAAGCTGGGTTTCGATCCGAAGCTGGGCGTGGAATTTCATTTCCTCGAGCGCGCAAGGAACGACGCGAAGCCCATCGAAGGGCTGGAAACCGTTGACGAGCAGGTCTCGTTTTTCGACAACATGCCGATGGAGACTCAGTCGCGATTCCTGGTCAAGACCCTGGAGGATGCGCAGGACCTCGAGTCAGGCATCGGCACCATTATCTCGGCGTGGCGCGAAGGCGACCTGGCCGCGCTGCGCGGGGAAATGGGCAAGGGCTTTGACGGTTTTCCCGACGTGTATGACGTACTGGTGCTGCGGCGTAACCAGGCCTGGTCAAAAACGATCGCCGCGCTGCTGGATGACGAGGACGATTACCTGGTCATCGTCGGTGCCCTGCACCTGGTTGGCCCGGACAGTGTCGTGCGGATGCTGCACGAAATGGGCTATGAGCCCCGCCGGCTCTGACTATCAGACTTCCACCATATCGAAGTCTTCCTTGCCGGCACCGCAATCCGGACAACGCCATGACAGGGGTACGTCGTTCCAGCGGGTACCTGCCTCGATACCGGCCTCGGGGTCCCCTTTTTCCTCATCGTAGATATATCCACAAATAAGGCACATGTACGTCTTCATCCGCGATTGGTCCTATACTCAGCAAAGCGGCGAAGAATCTTGCATCAACAGAGACACAGATACAATTCGGTTATGACGAAATCACCCCCCATAGTGCTGGTAATCAGCGGTAACGACCCCTCCGGTGGCGCCGGGATGGCGGCCGACATCCAGGCCGTTACGGCGATGCACGCCCATCCTGCGCCGGTGCTGACAACGCTGACCGTGCAGGACACCCGCAACGCCAGCCGGGTCGAAGCCGTGGATCCCGACCTGATAACCGCGCAGGCCAACGCGGTACTGGGAGACTTCGACGTCAGCGCGATCAAGATCGGGCTGCTGGGCAACGCCGCAATCGGTAAGTCGGTCGCGATGCTTTTGCGCGACCATCCCGGCATACCGGTGGTGCTCGATCCGGTGCTGGTCGCGGCCGGCGGCGCGCGCCTTGCCGAAGAAGCGCTGATCGAAGTGCTGTTGGCCGAGCTGCTCCCGCTGGCCACGCTGCTGACACCGAATGCGAGCGAGCTGGCCAGCCTTGCACCGGATGGCGACACGGACGACGAACGGGCGGCCGAACTGGTTGCCCGGGGCACGCCCTGGCTCCTGGCCAAGGGGGCCGATGCCGATACCCCGGAAGTTCACAACAAGCTCTACAACGCCGACGGCGATGTCGAGGTATACACCTGGTCGCGGTTACCCAACGTGTATCACGGCTCCGGCTGCACGCTCGCCTCCGCCATCGCCGCATTGCTCGCCCATGACGAAACCGTCGTCGATGCGGTTACCGCCGGGCAGCGCTATACGTGGGAGGCACTGAGACGTGGCTTCAGGCCGGGCCAGGGTCAACACATTCCGCATCGCTTTTTTCACCTGCCCGAATCCCATCGCGGGTGAGCAAGCCCGTCATTCCGCGCGGGCTGTATGCCCTGACCGATTCCGGCTATGTGCAGCCGGGCATGCTGGTCAACGCCGTGCGCCACGCCATTATCGGTGGCGCGGTCATGATCCAGTACCGCGACAAGGGCGCCGACCACGGCAGGCGAAAACGCGAGGCCGCGCAGCTGCGCGACGTCTGTCACGACCACGATGTGTTGTTCATCGTCAACGACGATGTTCGGCTCGCCGACGACGTCGGCGCCGATGGCGTTCACCTGGGACGCGATGACCGGCCGGTCGATCACGCCCGGCGCGCCCTGGGCCCGAACGCGATCATCGGCGCGTCGTGCTACAACTCAGTCAGCTTTGCCCGGCGTGCCCGCGATGCGGGAGCAGACTACGTGGCATTCGGCAGCTTTTTCCCGTCACGCACCAAGGACCGCGCCACACGCGTTCATGCCGATATCCTCGCCGAAGCCCGCACCGCGGTGGACCTGCCCATCGTCGCGATAGGCGGCATCACCCCGGAAAACGGCGCCACGCTGATCCATGCCGGTGCCGATCTGCTGGCGGCGTGTGCAGGGGTCTTCGATCATCGCGACCCGGAAGGCGCCGCGCGCCACTACGCGGCGCTTTTCCGGGATTCGCGATAAGCTTCAGGGATGACACAGGAATTATTTGAAACGGCCCGCCGCTACATCGCGGGCGGCGTCAACTCTCCCGTCCGCGCATTCGGTGCCGTCGGCGGCAGCCCGGTCTTTATCGATCGCGCTGAAGGTGCCTACCTCTACAGTGCCGACGGCCGGCGCCTGATCGATTACGTCGGGTCCTGGGGACCCATGATCCTGGGCCACGCGCACCCGGCAGTCATCGCGGCCGTGCAGGAAACCGCCACCCGCGGGCTGAGTTTTGGCGCCCCGACCGAGCTGGAGACAGCGCTCGCCCGAAAAATCGAGTCGATCATGCCGTCGATCGAGCGCCTGCGGATGGTCAGCTCGGGGACCGAGGCGACGATGAGCGCAATTCGCCTGGCCCGCGGTTTTACCGGCCGCGACACGATCGTCAAGTTCGAGGGCTGCTACCACGGCCACGCCGACTCGCTGCTGGTCAAGGCCGGCTCCGGTGCACTGACGTTTGGCGTACCTACCTCACCGGGCGTGCCGGCCGATGCCGCGGCACACACCCTCACGCTGCCGTTTAACGATCACGAGGCCGTGCGGCGCCTGTTCGCCGATCGTGGCAGCGATATCGCCTGCGTGATCGTAGAGCCCATCACCGGCAACATGAACATGGTCAAGCCGAAGAACAATTTTCTCGGCCTGCTGAACGAACTGTGCCGCGACACCGGCGCGCTGCTGATTTTCGACGAAGTCATGACGGGATTCCGGGTCGCGCACGGCGGTGCCCAGGCGATTTACGATATCCGGCCCGACCTGACCACGCTCGGCAAGATCGTTGGCGGCGGCATGCCGGTCGGCGCTTTCGGCGGCCGGGCCGACGTCATGGCCCGGCTTGCGCCGGACGGACCGGTCTACCAGGCCGGTACGTTATCCGGCAACCCGATCGGCATGGCGGCCGGGCTCGCGACCCTGGAGGCGGTATCTGCCCCCGGCTTTTACGAGGCGCTGGAGGCAAAGACGGGCCGACTGGTTGCGGGACTCGAAGCCGCGGCCGAAAAAGCGGGCATCGATGTCTGCGCCACTTTTGCCGGCGGCATGTTTGGCCTGTTTTTCACCGCAGCAGACGAGGTCAGCTCCTTCGACGAGGTCATGGCCTGCGACCGTGAGCGTTTCGCCCGGTTCTTTCACCTGATGCTGGAGCACGGGGTCTATCTCGCGCCATCGGCATTCGAAGCCGGGTTCGTCTCGGCTGCCCATAGCGACGCCGACCTGGAAGCGACGTTCGCCGCTGCCGAGGCCAGTTTCGGACAGCTGTAACGAGAGGTCGGCGCTGACTGCGCCTAAGAGAGATCGATCTTGTGAATCTTGCGGTTCGGCGCCACCTCGACGAAATCGCCAAGGTCGCGGGCGGCCTGGTAGACCCGTGACGCCATGATCAGCATCTTGGTGTTGACGGTCGCCTCCTCACTGGCAGAGACCCGGTGACCGGCCTCCGGGCAGAGATAGACGTCGGTCATCCCGCCTATCCCCTCAAACCCCTCGAGCAACGCAGTGACGCCAGTCCGCGAATCGCGACGCAGGGCTTCCAACCCATCCTCGAGCCATTCCGCCCAGGTAAATTCGCCATAGCGGCGCAGGTAGCGAATCAGTTCACGACCTCGCATCAACACCTCGGCGGTAGGCAATTCCATTCGCACCGTACCACTGGATCCGTTTTTTAAATCTGCTTTATTCATCGGCTTGATTAACTGACAAGGATTCCAGCACCGGTGCCAGCGACGCCAGCCGCGCGAGGGAATCGTCCGATTCCAGCAGCTCCTGGCGTTCGCTCAGACCCACGGGCAGAATCTCTGCAAAACGATACCCCAACCACGACGCATTTTCGAAATCTCTCTCCACCAGCGCGTACTGGTCACCCAGCTGATCTACGATCGACTCCAGCAGGTCGGCCATGTACTGATATTCTTCGGGCACCTGGTGAGCCACCTCGCTGGACAGAGTCTCGATCTCGGCCACCCGCAGCCCGTCGTCCTGAACGCGGGAGTTGAGAATACGAAACCGCTGGGTACCCAGGACCACGATCCCCAGCAGGCCGTCGCTTTCCG
>JAHEKH010000175.1 GCA_024638445.1 Gammaproteobacteria bacterium
CGGTCGAGCAGTTCCGGTCGTACGGGACCGTAGCGTGCCTCGAGGTAGGTGTCGGTGACATCGTCGATCGTGTCCCTGGCCAGCGCCGACTCCAGGTGCGCCCGCCCGGCAAACGCCGCCGGCGTTTCGCCGATGCCCGGAATCACGCCTGTCTTCCTGACGAAACGATCGTAAAGCACGGCTGCGCGGTCTCGTTGTGGCGGTCGGTAGCGCAATGCCAGCAACAGGCTGATCAGCACGATCAGAGCCACAACGATGCCGACCAGCGTCAGCATCATCTGGCGCCAGTCGGGGTCATCCATTCCCAGCCACTGCATGAATCGCTCCTGGGTCTCGGGTCCGTAGCCGAGCACCCAGTCGTTCCACTTGGCGTTCAACGCGTCCCAGGTCAACGACAATCGATGCAGCCAGGCGGGCGGAGCCGACAGGCCCCATGCCGCGCCAGCCCCGTCGAACATCGCTCCGCTGCGACCGGCCTCGATGCGCTCCGGCGCGACCGCTGCGGTTGGGTCGATCCGGTACCAGCCGCGGCCATCGAGCCAGACTTCGGTCCAGGCGTGGGCGTCCGACTGACGGACGATCATGTGACCGGCCATCGGGTTCATTTCGCCACCCTGGTAGCCGATCACGACGCGCGCCGGGATGCCCGCTGCGCGCATCAGTACCGCAAACGCCGATGCATAGTGTTCGCAAAAGCCCTGCCGGGTCTGGAACAGGAACTGGTCTACCGAATCCCGGCCCAATGCCGGCGGTTCCAGGGTGTAGAAGTACTCCTCCTGGTTGAACTTGTGCAGGACGGCATTGATGAATTCCGTGTCAGAGCCGGCGGTCTCGCGCATCTCCGCGGCCAGCGCCCGGGTTCTCGGGTTGCTGTTGTCGGGCATGCGCTGGTACCAGCGGCGAGTGAATCCTTCCAGCTCGGCCCGGGTCCGGTAATTCGGGTAGGAGACGACATCGTAAGCAACGCGCTGATCGATGGGGCGCGTGCGAATCAGCTGCTGCTGGCGCCCCATGAACGTGCGTTCGAGTGACCATGTCCACGGTATATCGAGGCCGAACACCCAGCGCTGGCGCGTTGGTTCCAGCGTCACCTGGTAGGCAATAGGCTCGCCCTCGCCAATGATCTGTGCGTCAGCAGCTGCGCTGCGAAAAGTATCGTCCTGTGTCCAGGAGCGGCCGTTGAAAACCGTGAGCACGAGGCCGCGCCAGTACAATTCGCGCGGTGCCGGCACCCGGTCGTCGAACTTGACCCGAAATGCAACGGCGTCGGACAGCGACAGTGAACTGATGTCGCCCGGGCTCATCGAGTCGCTGATACCCGAGGTGCCCGTACCGGAATCCATCGGCACGGACCAGAAGGGTGTGGCCAGCCGCGGGAAAAAGATCCACATCGCGATCGCGACCGGGGCCGCATACAGCAACAGGCGGCTGCCGGTGCCGACGCTGCGCCTGACCGGGGTCCCCTCGATAACCGAGACCCGCAGCCATGCCGTCATGATCAGGAAAACGCCAAGCAACAGGTAGGGCAGCGACCAGAGGTACTGTTCCCGCAACAGGGAGGACATCACCAGGAAAATGGAGATAAACAGCAGCACGAACTGGTCACGGCGTTTGCGGGTTTCGAGCAGCTTTAACGCGGCCATGACGGCGAGCAACGCCGAGCCGGGACCGACGCCGCTGATTGTCGTATACGTAACGTAGACACCGAGAAAACAGCCGAGCGCGAGCAATGCCCGAAACCACGTGGATGGCAACGGGCGGCGATTGCGTTCGATCAGAAATCGCCAGGCAGCGCAGCCTATGAAAGCCGCAGTAATCCAGACGGGCAGGAATTGCACATGCGGCGCCAGCGAGAACAACAGCGCAGCCAAAGTCCACGGCAGACTGGCGAGCAAAGAGCCGTCGGTGCCGCGGGGGCTAACCATGGTTGTCGTCCACACCGAACAGTGCCAGCGCTTCGAGGCAGCGTCTACGATGCGCATCACCGTGGGCCGGCGGGAACTCGTTGCCCGGCATGCGCAACCCGTAGTCTGCGCGCGTGCGATCCGTATCGATGATCCAGCGCGTCAGGATCGACAGTCTTGCCTCGGTGTCGTCCGCAACGACCTCGTTGAAGTCGAACCACTGGCTGCTCGTGTCGGCGCCGGCAAATTGCTTCGATAGCAGCTGGCCACTGCGGGCATAGGCTTTCCACGCAACATGGCGGGGCGAATCACCGGCGTGGAACCTGCGCAGGCCGGCGAAGTCCTCCTCGCCACGCGCGTCGTGCTGCCGGTGGCCCTGCGCCGACTGTGTCGGCGGTGGCTGCGGGGCGACGTCGGCCGCCCGCGGATAAACGAGTCCGCGCAGGTCCATGTGGAGCCAGGCCCAGGAACGAAACAGCTCGAACGGAAACAGGGTACGCACGCCGAAGCGGTCCAGGCGTATGTATCCGCGTCGGTCGGTTGGCACGGCGAGTACGAAGATCGTGCTTTCACCCGGCAGCAGGTCATGCATCTCGCTGGTGTCGGCGTCCGTGTACAGCATGATGTTGTGGCGCGGATTCTTCGAGTGATTGGTGATCGCTACTCGGAACAGGGCTGCCTGTCCTGCGAAGACAGGCTCGACACCTGCAAAACTGAGTTCGAGGCCCACCAGGTTGCGTTGACACTGATGCATTGACACGAGGCCGATGCCGGCCAGCAGGAACGTCAGCACGAACGACAGGTTGTTGTTGTAATTCATCGAACCCAGCAGCATTGCGAAGGCCATGATCGCGAACACGAGGCCGATGCCGGTTGGCAGGATATAAACGCGGCCCGGCTTCAGGCGGGTGACGTGCGCGTCCATGCCTTGCCGCTTTCTGGCCCAGCGACGGGCGAAGGTGCCGGCGGCGGTCGCAAGCCGCGGGACGATGCCCGGCCTAGGGAATGGCCACGGTATCGAGGACATGCTGGCAAAGCTCGGCGGCCGAACGGTGACTGGTATTGCTCGCCGGCTTGAGGCGGTGTCCGGCGACAGCCGCGAACACCGCCTGGATGTCGTCAGGGTAGACGCCCGAATGGTGTTCGACGAATGCATGCGCTTTGGCCGCAGCGGCAAGCGCCAGCGCACCTCGCGGCGACAGGCCGATGTCGATTTCCGGTGACTCACGGGTCTGGCGGACGAGCGCCTGGATGTAGTCGACCAGAGGGTCGGTCATATGCACTCTGGCTGCAACCTGTTGCAGTTTCTGCAGGACGTCAGGGGTCGCCACGGGCTCGACGTCCTCGAGCATCATGCGACGGTCTTCACCGGTGATGAGTTCGCGCTCGTTTTCCTCGTTGGGATAACCGAGTTCGAGGCGCATCAGGAAGCGGTCGAGCTGCGATTCGGGCAGCGGAAACGTACCGATCTGGTCGGCGGGATTCTGCGTTGCGACGACGAAAAATGGCTCGGGCAACAAGCGCGTATTGCCATCGACTGAGACCTGGTATTCCTCCATGGCCTCGAGTAATGCACTTTGTGCTTTTGGTGTCGCGCGATTCACTTCGTCGGCGAGAATTAGTTGCGAGAAAATCGGTCCGGGCTGGAACTCGAATTCGCCTTTGCCCTGGCGAAACACCGAGACACCGACGATGTCGGCAGGCAACAGGTCGCTCGTGAACTGAATGCGTCGGAAACTCAATCCCAGCACCCGGGCAAGGGCCTGTGCCAGCATCGTTTTGCCGAGGCCCGGCAGGTCTTCGATGAGCAAATGGCCCCGCGCCAGCAGGCAGGCGAGGGCTAAGGAAATCTGCGCGTCCTTGCCGAGGATGATGCTACCGAGAACCGCGCGTGATGTCGATCATCTCCTGGCGCGCCAGCACGGCCAGGCGGATGGTGGACCCGATGACGAAGGACGCCGACAGACCC
>JAHEKH010000067.1 GCA_024638445.1 Gammaproteobacteria bacterium
CCTGGGTGGCACCTGCCAGTGGGCTGGACCAGCTTTCGGGCCGCGTTTCAGCGGTCGATCAGGCAGCCGGCGGCCTGTGGATCAACCACACGCTGGCGGTGGGACCCGCGCTGCGCGGGGCCGCACCGCCGCAGGTTGGCGACTGGATCCGGCTGCGTGGCAGCGGTGCGGACGACATATTTCAGGCAGACAGCGTGGAACTGGCGATCAACGAGATCGCCGGGCAGCCCGATGACCGGGTGTTCCTGCAGGGTGTCGTGAGCGCTGTAAACCGGGAGGAGGAGGTCATGGTCCTGGCGGGCGTCACGCTGAACGGCGATGTCGACGGCGTGGTGGCCGGCGACCTGGTGTGGGTAGAAGCCACGATCGACAGCAACGGCGAGATCGAGATCGACGACATCACGATCGATGACGACGACAGGTAATTGCGCGTCGCATCCTGAGCGCACGCAGGAGTGCCGTCCAGGCCCGACCACGTCTTTGCTGCGCTGTCTCGCAGCGCTATTACTGAAAGTGGCGAAAGCGGTGTTTCGGTTTATCGATGACATTCTCCCCGGCGTTTCAGCCACCGCGGCTGGAAGCCGCTGCTACGCAAAATGAGCCTCACCCTGGCAAGTAGCTCGCAGCGTACCCAGGTCTAAACCGCTTCTGCGCAAGCGGTCAGGTACGCCCGGCGAAAAAAAGCTTGACTTTTCCGTTATTGGGATAAAAGATACCAATAAGGAGCTATAAAGTTCTGCAGGTTGTGGTTGCGTAAGCGCCACCGCTTCTGCCGCCGCTGCTTACCGGTTTGCCGCTCCCGCCGCGTTGAAGCGACCCCAGCACTCGCCTATCCGCGGATCATTAACGGTGGACTCATGCAGCGGCCGGCAGAAGCGTTTTTTGTCTGGCCACGAGGGCGCCTGGCCTAGAGCCCGAACAGGTGGCTGATTCGGCGCGCCAGTTGCAGCGCCCGCGACCGGAAGTCTTCGTTTTCTTCTGGCGGTGCATCGCCGTCGAGGCTTCGGTCGTTCATGATCTGGCGACGGGCCATCAGCCGTCCCAGTTCATCGGCGATGGCCGGCCTGGCCCGCAGGATCGGTTCCAGGTCCTCACGACGAATCTCGAGTACATAAACATCGGTTTTCGCTTCGATCGTCGCGATCCGTGGCGACCCTGTCAGTAGCGACATTTCACCAAAGGCCTGTCCGGCCTGGATCTGTCCGACCGCACCCTCCGTTCCGTCCTCGCGTCGGGTACGCACCTCGAGCGTGCCCTCCACCAGCACGTATAGCGAGCTTCCTTCGTCACCCTGGCGAACGACGATGTCGCCGGTCGAGTATTCGTGCCCTTCGACCCCGCCGGCAAGTTGGTCCAGTTCGTCCTCCGTGAGCATTTCCAGCCAGCCTACGCGGGACAGCAGCCGCCGCGAGTTGATCCGTTGCTCCTTGCGCGGGCGACGCTGACGCGTCAGGACAATTTCATGCTGCGCGTAGGGAATCGAGATGCCTGCCTGGCTCAGGAACTCGAGGACTTTGGCAGCCAGCCGGTGACGAAGGCGAACCTTGTCGGTGTAGTCATTGACCCAGAAGCGGATCTGGTAGACAACACCACGCTCCTGGAAACCCATGATCCGGACATCGTGTCGCTGCTCGGCCAGACCCTCGGTGGCATGAATTGCCGACATCAGGATGTTCTCGATGCGTGCCGGGTCGGTCGTGTAGTTGAGCACCAGCTCGAGCGATTCACGGTAGTAAGTCTCGGGGCGACTGATGTTGACGAACTGGCGGCTGGCGAGGTTATTGTTCGGCACGACTATCGATCGTCTCGACTGGGTTACCAGCCGGGTAGCGCGCCAGTTCATCTCGGTAACCCGGCCCACGACACCGTCGAGCTCGAGCCAGTCACCGATTCGGTAGGGCTGCTCGATATTCATTGCCAGGCCGGAAAAGAAGTCGGCAATCATGTCGCGTATGGCGAAGCCAATAATTACCGTGACAATGCCGGAGGTTGCCAGGAGGCCACCCACCGGCCGGTCAAATACAAACTTGATGACACAAAAGATCGTGGCGACAAACAGCGTCGCGGAAACCATGTTGGACAGAATCTGTGGCGCCGGTGCGCCGGTGCGGCTGCGAATCACCGGGTTGAGGACGAGAATATCGATGCAGCGGCCGACCAGCCAGGACCCTGCCAGCCACAGGAATACGCCCAGCGTGCGTGAGGCAACCAACCCACCATCAGGTGCAAACCGCTCGATCAATGCGGCAATACCGGCCGACTGACTGTTGCCGAGCGCAATGAACAGGAACACGATCAGGGGTGGCCCGAGCGCGGTAATCCGGCTGTTTTCCATTGCTTGGTCAGTCATTCGATGTGCTGCGAGCGGGGATTTGTCATAACCCGCAAATACCCTGATTTCCTTATGAAAAGTGTCGCAGCAAGCGGCTTTCGCTTCTGTGAAAGTGTTCACAGAAGGCCGCAGCGTTTTCGTAGAACATGACGTTGCCCTCCTCAATTGGCTGGTATCTCCTGATGGGATCTCGCCACGGCCGGTCATGAATGACTGGCCGTTTTTTTTGTCTAACGGTTGCGCTGCCGTCGATTTTTCTTTTTGTGACCTTTTTCTGTGGCAGCTGCCGTTTCGACCGCCTCAGGGTTGCGCCAGCATTCGCGTGCCGCCAGCCATGCGGCGTATACCAGCAGCAAGGCACCCGCGGGCACGAGCAGGATCGCCAGGCTGGGGTCGGTTTCCGGGTTACCGATGCCGCCGAAAAAGAATCCAAGCGGCATCAGCAGTGCAGCGCTGCGTATGGCCGTTGCGGCTCTTGATTGCCATGCGCCGGTGTCTTGGCAGTTTTTCAGGAACAGACCGAACACGATGGTGACCAGCGCGAGCAGCGTGCCGTGCGCGTGGGCGAGCGTCCAGAGTTCTCGCCGGATACGCATCTCCAGGTACAGCGGCGCCTTGATCAGGTGCAGCCCCTCGAGCGTCAGGCCGAGGAGGGCGAAGACGATCAGGGCGGTCCACCCGAATCGGAGGCAGGCACGGCTGGAAGCATCGTCGGGCATCGTCATTCTCCGATAGCAATCTGTTTGACATTACTGTGGCCAATCGCCACGAGGTCACGGGTCAGCGGTTGCAGCGGTTCCCAGGCATCGTCGAGGAGGGCGCCGGCAGGCGGGTCTGCCCAGCCGCTCTTGTCCGCAGTACGCCAGGCTTTGCGCATGCTTTCGATCAGGCGTGCCCGTTGCGCCGCATCGCCGATGAAATCGAAGGCTTCGAGGTCCTCCCGAATGGACAGGTCCACGCCCAGCCGCCCGAGCCGCGTATCGATTGCCAGGAGGCCCTTGCGGGAAAGGTTGCGGGTCGAGGGGTAGTGGTCTTCCATGGCGATCAGCAGGTGCGGCACCAGCCAGGCGCCATCGCTGCCGTCGGCCGATTCCGTGCCCGCACGCTGTGCGGCAACGGCGCGTTGAACCGGGTCGCCGCCGTGCAGTGATTCGAGCAACCGGGCGGGCGCCCGGTCACGCGGCAAATCCGCATCGTGCCAGAGCGCCTGTATTGCCTGCGCCGCCCAGTCGGACGAACGGGCCAGGTGGCAGTTGGTGCAGGCATCCGGCCGGTTGTTGGCGGCGTTCTCCGCCGGGCGTGGAAGCTCGATACGATGACTGCGGTGGATGCCGGTAACGCCAAAGACCATCCTGGGCATGTGGCAGTCGTAGCAAAGCGAACCGCTGCTGTCCGCCTCGTGCTTCGTGTGCGTGCTGACATCGTCGGAGAATTCTGTGTGACAGGCCAGGCAGGGCTTGTTGCTGCGGTTCTCTTCGGGGATGTTGCCGTGGACGTCACCGGAGTGCAGCGCGTGACAGCTGAGACAGGTGAATTCGGAATCGTCGTGACATTTTGACTGTACGACGCCCTGGTATTCATACGCGGTCAGTCGCGCGGTCCCGTCTTCCCAGAAACGCAGGCGGAAGAGATCCGGATCGATTCCCCGCGGGACCTCGTAATCCTGGAACACCGGGATAACGTGATCGGTAAGCCGCTCGCCGGCGCGGAACGTGGGGCCTGTGCGAATCCATTGCATGAGGTGCTCGCGGCTGGGTGGGGTGCGTTGCCCGTGGCACTGGCCGCAAATCGCGATACCGCGTTCCTGGCCGACCTTGGCCGGGTGGACAATCGTCGGGTCACGCTCGTTGGTCAGCTGCAGAGCGAGGCGGCGAAGCGGGTTTCGGTTTCGTTGTGCGTGCTCCTCGCCCGGACCGTGACAGCTCTCGCAGGCAATTCCGAGCTCGGCGACCTCAGAGTCGTAACGGGATTCCATCGCGGAGTCGACCCGCAGGCCGGCCAGCTCGCGCTGGCGCAGCTCTTCGAGATTCACGACATTCGGTCTTGGGCCGGTGTTGTGGCAGAAGATGCAGTTGTGGTTCCACACCGCCACCCGGTCGTCGAAACCCTGTTCATCCGGGCGCAGGAAAACGCCGTTTATGTGCATCCAGCGCTGGTCGTCCATGTGCCAGAGCAGGTGCATGCGGAAATAGGTTTCCCCGCCATCGGGTGTTTGTGTCAGGTATTGCTGGTAGCGGCGCGAGCCAATGGTTCGCAATACCGGGAGGCGTACGATGAGCGCGTCGTTATCGTCGAGATACTCGAAAAAATAGCCGCCATCCCGTTCGATCGGCCGCACGCCGACGCCCCAGTAGCGGTAAACCTGGCCGTCGAAGCGGCCGAGGACCGATCCCGCATCGGCTTCCTGGGTCATGGTCCGGTGGAAGGTTCGGTGCCAGGAGGCGTGCTGATCCAGATGGCAGGCGCGACAGGTGTCCGATGTGGCCCAGTCGTGCGGCTGTGGCGCGAATGTCTGGCTGAACTCGCCGGCAAACAGCGCCGGAGCCAGCCGCCAGGCCAGCGCGGCAAGCAGCACGCTGCCAGCGACCAGGCCTGTAACGGTCCATTTCACTGGTGTCAGCCGGCCGGCCGGAGGAGCACGGGCGCCCCGCGGCCGAGCCCGAGTCCTTCGGTGGCGCTTTTCTCGGCCCGGGCTATTTCGAGCACCGAGAACGAGTTGATCAGGGCGAGGTATTCGCCCGGCGCCACTTCACCGTAGGTCTCATGCAGCGGGATTTGCCGGCCACCGGCTACCACCAGCGGGTCGTCGATGCCGTCCAGCAGGGCGGCATCGATGTTCGTGATCAGGTTTCCAAAGGTGTCGATGGTCAGCACAACGCCGCTTATCGTATCGCCGTTTACGGCTGGCGGCTCCTGCCAGCGCGGCACGATATCGCCGGCCGGTGGACCGAGCTGTGCCGGGTCAATTCTGCCGGACGCAATCTCGGCGGCCAGGGGCGCAAAAATATCCCTGCCGTGAAATGTGCTGCTGGGGTCGACGATGTCGTAATCCGCCAGCCGGGTCATGTCCAGGCGGTAGGTCCTGGCATCGCCGTCGCGGTCGATCCAGCCGAGCAACCCGTTGTCCGGTGCAAGGAATAACTGGGTACCGTTCTCCATGACCAGAATGTCCCGGCTGGTTCCGACGCCAGGGTCAACCACCGCTACGTGAACGGTGCCGTCCGGAAAATAGCGGAAGCTGCGCGCCAGCCAGAAGCCGGCCTCATCCGGCCAGTGAGCGAGGATCTCGTGGGTGATATCGACGAAGCGCGCGGCCGGGAAGCGACGCAGCACCTGGCCCTTCATCGCGCCGGCGAACACGCCCTTGTGGCCAAAGTCGGTGGTCAGCGTGATGACGCCGCACGGCATGAAACCCATCGTGTACTCCCTGTGGCTGCGGGGGAATTATGCCGGTTTTCGGCAGGTTGGCGCACTTATGTGAAGTAGGTCTCATTATTTGTCATAAGCCTTGGCTAACGTTGGGCTCCGTAGACCCCTGAAAGTAAGGAGTGCACCATGAAAGCGCGGTATCTGCCGCTGATCGGCATGCTGCTGGCCGGTCCGGCCCTGGCTGAAATCAGTTACGACTACATCGAATTTGGCTATGGCGTCACTTCGGTCGACGTCCTGGCGCCGCAGGACGGCGACGGCATGGGTCCTGAGGGCTTCGCCTCCTACCAGTTCTTTGGCCCGTTCACTGCCTTTGTCGGCGGAAACTACCGCGACTTCGAGGACGACAACGTCGAGCTCAGTAATCTCGAAACCGGTTTCGGCTGGACCGCGTCACTGGGCAAGAACGCCAGCACCTTCTTCAACGTGTCTTATCTCTGGACCGAGGTCGAAACACCCGGATTCACCTACGACCAGGACGGCTATGGCGCAACGCTGGGTTACCGCGCCGAGAACCACACCCCGTGGGAATTCGTTGCGACGCTGGACTACGTCAATGTCGAGAGCGGCGTCGAATTCGGTGGCGGCATGTCGCTGGTCTATGACGCAACACGCCGGTTTGGGGTGACGGGAGGTTTCTCGTACTTTGACGAATCGATGACCGGTTTCCTCGGTGTGCGCTACTTCCTGACTCACAGACACTGATCACAATCACGCTCACCGGCAAAAAGGCGGCTGCAGGCCGCCTTTTTTATTGGGTCTGATTTCGTCCGGAGGCCCACAGAGCGTGGCCGCAGCTGCTATACCTATAGCAACTACCTTTGTCCCATCAGTTTATGTCCAGAGCCGCTGTCTCATTATTCCTGTTCCTGGCAATTGCGACGGCCGGCAATGCCGGATCGCTGGGCTGGTCGCCGGCATCTAGCATGTCGGTCGCTCGCCAAAGTTTCACCATGACCCGGCTGCAGGACGGTTCCGTGCTGGTCGCAGGCGGCTTCGCAAGCTTCGAGGTTCCCGGAGGCGAAACCTGGCGCACCACGGAGTTCGTCGAGGTCTACAACCCGGTGGCGGACAGCTGGAGCCCGCGGCCGTCGATGAGCGAGCCCCGGGATGACCACAAGGCAACGCTGCTCGGCGATGGCCGGGTGCTGGTGACCGGGGGCGACAGCAACACGACTGAATTCTACGACCCTGCGACCGCCAGCTGGGTGCCTGGGCCGCCGATGAGCGGCCTGCGCGGCGGTCATAGCTCGACGTTGTTGCCGGATGGGCGCCTCCTGGTGGCGGGCGGATTTACCGGCAGCGGCTACCTCGCCACGGCGGAAATCTACGACCCGGTTACCGAGACATGGGCTTTGACCACACCGATGATCAACTCGCGCAATGACCACAGCGCAACGGTTCTGGATGACGGCCGGGTCCTGATCGTCGGCGGCACCTCCAGCGGTACCAGCCCCGGAAAACTGGCCGAGATCTATGATCCGATTACCGAGACCTGGTCGCCGGCCGCACAGTTGACCCACCGGCGCTTCAATCACACGGCGACGTTGCTGCCGACCGGGCGGGTGCTCGTGATCGGCGGAAACTCCGCGGTCACCGAGATCTTCGATCCCGCTACCAACATATGGGCCGACGGCGCGCCGACCAGCGAGCTGCGCCGCAATCACACGGCCGTTACCCTGCTGAATGGCGACATCCTCGTCGCGGGCGGTGACGGATTTTCAATCAACGACGAACTTGCCACGGCCGAAATCTACAGCCCGGCAACCGGTCTTTTCACCCTGACCGCGAGCATGTCGGTGGTGCGCACGCGCCACAATGCGGTACTGCTGGTGCCGGACGGCGATGTGCTGGTGGCCGGGGGCGCGACGTTCGGTTCCGACTGCTGTCTCAGCGATGCCGAGCGTTTTGGCGTCGCCGAACCGCCGGTTACCTTTGTCGTCGATACGATCGCCGATAGCGTCGACTCCGTGCCGGGCGACGGGGTCTGCAGCGACGGGTCTTCCTGTTCGCTGCGGGCGGCGGTGATGGAGGCCAACGCGCTCCCTGGCCAGAACGTCGTGCAGATCCCGGCCGGCACCTACACGCTGCAGCTCGACGGTGAGGGCGATGCCGGTGGCGACCTGGATATTAATGGCGCGCTGACGCTGGAAGGGGAAGGAGCCGCGAACACCGTGATCGATGCAGCCGGTATCGATCGCGTCGTATTTGTGGCGGGCGGCATCGTGGCCGATATCGTCGGTGTGACCTTGCGCAACGGCGATACGGACGGTTTGGGCGGTGCGGTCATGAATCGCGGCATTCTCACGATTACCGACAGCGAGATCGTCGACAGCACGTCGCGCAGCAGCTTCGACGGTGGCGGTGGAATATGGAACGACGGCCGCATGACGGTGGTTTCCAGCACGATTGCCGGCAACGCCGCAGGCGGTGGCGGCGGGATCTTCAACAGCGGCGAGACGACCGTGGTCAACTCCACCCTGTCGGGTAATCTCGCCACCGATGCGGTGATTCCCGTCCGCGGGCACCTGGCCCGGGGCGGCGCAATTATCAATGACGTTTTTTACGGTGACCTGCAGCTGCTGCACAGCACGGTTACGGACAACCGCGCCGATGACGAGGGTGGTGGCCTGGTTAATACCTGCGGCGGTGAATTTTGCGGCGTCACGGTTGTTTCGCGTTCGATCGTCGCCGGTAATTCGGCCCCGACCGGCCCGGACTGTATTTCTGAAATTGCGTTGTTCGGCAGTGGGCTGAGTTCTTTCGATTTCAACCAGTTTGGTGATCTCAGCGGTTGTGCCGTCAATCCCGATCCCAATGACCTGGTGGGCCCGCTTCAGCTTGCTCCGCTGGCCTATTACGGCGGGCCGACCCGCACCCACGCGTTACCCGCAACAGCGCCGGCCGCCGATCATATTCCGCCGGCCGAATGCAACGCCTCGCTGGACCAGCGTGGAATTGCCCGACCACAGGGTTCCGGATGTGACATTGGTTCGTACGAGGCCGCCGATTGTGTTGTCGAGGCCGAAATAATGGCCGATGCCGGCGGGCTGCTAGCCGACTTCGTGTTCGGCGCCCGGGGGCCGGGTCGCTGGACCACGCTGCTGGCGGTGGGCGGGACGGTCAACCCGCTGTGGTCATTGCCGCTGCCGGGCGTCGATCCACCGATTTCGCTGTCGGTAACGTTGCCGGTGCCAGCCGGCACCCCGGCTACGGTGGTCAGCGTCATGCGGACCGGGGCCGGCGCCGTGTGTGTCGATTTCGCAACGGGCACCGCAGCGGCGAACTGAAGCCTCTGCGCTTCAACACACATTGCGGCTACAAGCGTCGTTACGCTTGTTCGGTGGCCGGGCTGCCGCCACGCAGCCTGCTGATCATGCGGGAAACGTAGTGGGGTGAACGGGTGTACGGTGCCAGTACCGCGTAAAGAGCCGGGACCGCGAACATAGTCAGCAGGGCCGAAACAGCCACACCAAAGACTACGACGATGCCGATAGGCTGACGCGACTCCGCGCCCGCGCCACTGGCCAGCAGCAGCGGCATCGCTCCAAATGTCGTGCAGGCGGAGGTCATCAGTATTGGCCGCAGCCGGATAGTCGCGGCATCGGTAATGGCCTCGGTCAGTTCGCTGCCCCGGTCGCGAAGCTGGTTGGCAAACTCGACGATTAGCACGCCGTTCTTGGCCGCCAGGCCAATCAACAGGATCGCCCCGATCTGGGTGAAGACATTGATACTTGAGCCATAGGCATAAAGTCCCAGCAATGCGCCGGTCAACGCCAGCGGCACGGTAATCATGATGATCACCGGGTGGATGAAGCTTTCGAACTGCGCGGCAAGCACCAGGAAGACAATGACCAGTGCCAGCCCGAACGTCAGGTAAAGCGAGCTGCCGGTTTCACGAAACTCGCGGCTTTCGCCGTCCCAGCTCAGCCTCGCGCTGGACGGTAAAACCTCGCGGGCGCGGCTGCCCAGCGCATCGACTGCCGCACCCAGCGTGACGCCGTCGGCCAGTGCGGCCTCCACGGTAATCGAGCGCATCCGGTCAAAACGATTGAGTTCACCGGGACCTGCGACTTCGTTGAGTGTTACCAGGTTAGCCAGCGGCACCAGGCTACCGCTGGTGCTGGAGCGAACGTATAGGTTGGACAGGTCGTCAGGGCTGGCGCGGTCGGCGTCCTCACCCTGGAGTATGACGTTGTATTCGCGCCCCCGGTCGACGTAGGTCGTCACGATCCGCGAGCCCAGCATCGTTTCCAGCGTGCGCCCGACTGTAGCCAGCGAAACGCCCAGCGCAGCGGCACGGTCACGGTCCACGGACACCCGCATCTGCGGTTTCCGTTCCTGGTAATTCGAATCGGCGTTGACCAGTTCCGGCATCTGGTCGATGGCCTCCATCACCAGGTCACGCCACGCCTGCAGCTGTACGTAGTCAGGACCGCCGATGACCAGCTCGACCGGGCGGCCGTCGCTGCGTATCCCGAGACTGCCGGGCGTCATGACGTTTGCGCGCACACCGGGTAGCTCCTGCAGTTTTTGACGCACCCGCGCCGCAATCGCCTCCGCATTCTCGTCCCGTTCATCCCAGGGCTTGAGAAGGACAATCAGCCGCGCGGAATTGACGCTACCCGTGCCGCCCCAGCCGGCCGGCAGGCGCGTCAGCACACGCAGCACCGGGCCGTCGTCGATCTCTTCCATCAGCAGGGTTTCGGCCTGGCGCACGTAGCGGTCGGTGTAGTCGAGACTGGCGCCCTCGGGTGCCCGAATGGCCGTCATGAACACACCGCGGTCTTCCTTGGGCGCGTATTCCGCCGGCAGGGCCGCGATCAGCGCCACGGAAACGGCGGCCACCGCAACCGCGGCGGTCAGCGTAATCCAGGGGTGACTAACGACATGAACGAGGACCTTGCGGTAGCGCTCCGCGAGCGCACGGAAAAAGCGGTCGACGAGGCGCGCCAGCCCGGTGCGGCTTTCCTGTGTGGTAAACAGGCGCGACGCCATCATCGGCGTAAGCGTCAGCGCCACCAGGCTGGAGAAAATCACCGCGGCGGCCAGGGTAATGCCGAACTCGCTGAACAGCCGCCCGACGTCACCACGAATGAAGCTCAGCGGCACAAAGACCGACACCAGGACCAGCGTTGTCGCGATCACGGCAAAACCGATTTCCCTCGAACCTTCGAGTGCGGCCAGCAGCGGCTCCATGCCGGTCTCGATACGACGGTAGATATTTTCAAGAACGACGATCGAGTCATCCACAACCAGGCCGATGGCCAGCACGAGGCCGAGGAGGGTGAGGATATTGATCGTGTATCCCAATGCGCCCATCACCATGAAAGTGGCGATCAGCGAGACCGGCACGACCACCGCCGGCACCACCGTTGCGCGCAGGCTCCCGAGGAACAGGTAGATAACCACCAGCACGAGCGCTATGGCGAAGCCGAGGGCCTTGTAGACCTGGTTCATCGACGCTTCGATGTACTCGGCGCGGTCGTAGTTGACCTCCAGCCGCATCCCCTCGGGCAGGTCGGGTTGTATCCGGACCGCTTCCGCCCGCACGCCCCGCGAGACCTCGACAGTGTTCGCCGTCGATAGCTGTTCGATGGCGAGGCTCACCGCCGGAATAGCATTCGCCCGCGCGATAGTGCGCTCGTTCTGCGCGCCGATCCGTACCTCCGCGACTTCGGCCAGCCGCACGAGCTGACCGTCCGCTCCCCGGCCGATCACGAGCTGGCGAAAGTCGTCGACGGTCGTGTAGCCGGTGTCAGTGCGCAACGTGAATTCGCGCTGGCTGGATTCGAGCCTTCCGGCCGGCAGTTCGACGTTTTCTGCCCGCAGCGCCGCCTCGAGATCGGCAACCGTCAGCGCACGGGCGGCAAGCGCCTCGCGATCGATCCAGATTCGCATCGCGTAGCGCCGGGCACCCGAGATTCGGACCCGGGCGACGCCCGGAACCGTCGAGAAGCGATCGGTGAGAAACCGTTCGGCGTAGTCGGTGATTTCCAGACCCGACATCGCATCGGAAGTGAGATTGAGGTACATCACTGCCCGCGTGTCGTTGTCGACCTTGGCGATTTCCGGCGGGTCGGCTTCTTCCGGCAGGTTGTCGACTACCCGCGCAACCCGGTCACGGATATCGTTGGCTGCTTCATCGACATTGCGCGACAGGCCGAACTCGACGCGGATATCGGAGCGTTCGTCACCGCTTTGCGAGGTCAGTTTCTCGATGCCCTCCAGCCCGGCGATCTGGTCCTCAATGACCTGGGTGATCTTGGTCTCGACGACTTCCGCCGAAGCGCCGCGATACGAGGTTTCGATCGACACCACGGGGGGATCGATGTCCGGATACTGGCGCACCGGCAGGTTTATGAGGGCCGACAGCCCCAGGATGACCAGCAGCAGCGATATCACCGTCGCAAAGACCGGCCGCCGGACCGAGATCTCGGACAGGATCATTGGCCGCGGGCCAGCGTTTGCAGCACGCGGACCGGATTCCCGGGTCGCGCCTTCTGGGTGCCCTCAGTGACAACGCGTTCGCCAGCCTGCAGCCCGTCGAGGACTTCTACTTCGCCGGGCCGTCGCCGGCCGGTGAAAATCTCGCGTTTTTCCACGATGTCATCGGCGCCGACGACAAAGACGAACTGGCGGCTGCGTTCCGGTGTGATGGCCTGCTCGGGAATAGTCAGTGCGGTGACATCATCTTTCAGCAGCGTGACCGTGAGGAACATGCCCGGCCGCAGCTTGAATTCCGGGTTTGGAATTCTTGCCCGAACAGTAACCGTCCGGCTGACCGGGTCAACCCGGGTATTGACCGAGGTCACTTCGCCCTCGAACACATCGTCCTGCCAGGCGGCGCTGCGCGCGGTGACCCGCAAACCCGGCGCGAGTCGGGCAAGTACGATTTCGGGCACATCGAAATCGAGCTTGATAATGCCGGTATCGTCGAGCGTGGTGACTACGGTGTCCGGTCCGACCAGCGACCCGGGACTGATCCGCCGCAGGCCGAGGCGTCCCGAAAACGGCGCACGCACCACCGTGTCGCCCAGGCGCGATTCGGCGGCATCGAGCAGCGCGCGGTCCGCATCGCGGCGCGCCTTCAGCTGTTCGAGCTCGGAGGCCGACACTGCGCGGGTTTCAAAGAGTTCCTGGGCCCGCCGCAGCTGGCTGGCCGAATCGACCAGTGTCGCTCTCGCCGCGGCAACGGCGGCACGGGCCTCGGTGTTCTCCAGCTCGACCAGCACTGCGCCGGCCTCCACCTGCTGCCCCTCCTCGAACCGAATCCGGGCAACCTGCTCGACCACCTGGGGACGAATTTCCACCGACTCGTTGGCGCGCGCGTTACCCAGCGCCTCAACGGTCAGCGGAAACGCGCTGATCGTGGCTTCGGCAACGATTACGGCCGGATCGTCGGCTGCGTAAACCTGGGTAGAAAGCAGGCACAGCAGGGCAGGCAATAGTCGGGGCATGGCAATCTCTTGTTATCGAGTCTCTAGTCTAGCGCCAATCGGGTGATATAGCTGAGACACAACGAACCGGCACCCGTTCCCTGACCGCGGGGATTGGTTCATTCCTGGTCCGCGCGCAGCTGGCGGCGCCATGCATCCCGGTAATTCATCAGCCCGTTAACCGGGGATGCTTCACATTCCTGTAGCGCCGGCGTGGCAACGTTGTCAGCACCCCGGGCCGTCAGCGCGCCGCCGAGCACGACATCGCTGCCAGAAGCGGAGAGAAAGACCGCCTGGGGCTTACGCAAACGCGCGACCAGCTCGCAGAGCGGGCGGTTCTTCAGGAACGCGCCTTCGATGAGGATATCGCCGGTGGCGCCGAGCAAGTCAAGTTCCACGTCGATCATCAGCGCACAGTACAACGCAGCCAGGGCCGGCGAGCGGACCGTATCGCCGGCAATACGCGGCGGGCTGCCACCGAACGGTCCGCTGCCGCCGCTGAAGTCCGGCAATGCGAAGCATCCGGCATCGATGTTCGCCTGGAGGTCGGCCCCCGTGACCTCGTCCGTTAAAGACACATCCAGAATACGGCAGATCTCGGCATACTCGCGCCCACCCATAAACCGGGCACAGGCCACCGCTCGTCCATGGACATCGACATTGGCGAGCATGTCGCGGTTCTCGTCGAGCCGATCGAGTGTCGTCCCGGTTGCCATCGAGAGTACCCAGGTGCCGGTCGAGACCAGCGTGAAGGCGTCGTTACGCCGGCCGGCGCGCAGGTAACGCAGCAACCCGGCGTTGTTGTCGTGCAGGCCCGGCAGGACCCGGCAATTAGCCGGCAGGCCGGTACGCGCGCTGACTTCTGGCGTTACGGTGCCCGGCGATTGCCAGGCCGGCACGATGGGCGGCACGAGATTCGTCCAGCCCTGCCGCGTTGCGAGGGATGAAAACTCACCGGCCGCCGGCAGCCAGAGGTCGGAGTGGCAGCCCAGCGAGGTAACCTCGGTGACGAACTGACCGGACAGCCGCCACGCCCAGTACTGCGGGAACAGCAGGATGGCCCGGGTGCGGGCAAAGGCCGCGGGCTGCCGTATCTGCTGCCAGTACAGCTGCCGCCCGACATTGAGACCACCCGGCAGCGAGGGAGAATAACTTCGCGAGAAGTCCGCGCGCAGCGGCTCGTATTGCTGATCGAGATCGCTGAACCCGGCAAACTCGTAGTCGCCGACCGGCAGCACGAGGCCGTCGGGGCTGGCCGCGGGATCGACCAGCGCGGCCGTCGACCCGTGGGTCGTAGCGACAACGGCCTCAATGACGAATTTTCCGGTGAGCTCCCGGCAGCTGGCGATAAACCAGTCCCAGGTGGCGGCTATATCGAGCTGAGGGTAGGGCGGGGCCTCGATAACCTGATTGTCGCGGCTGCGCCGTGCGAGAATCTCGTCGCCGGGCCCGACCACCACCAGGCGCGTATGCGTCTTGCCGACATCGAATACCAGCGTATTGCCGGTCATCGGCATTGTGTCCCTCCGGGCCGTTTAGCGTAGATTTTCATTGCCAGTGAACTATATTCATAGGAATGACCCGCTGCCTGCAATTGCCTGAAATAATAACGGAAGAACGGAACAACAAACCATGACCACACCATTAGAAAATCTCTGGGACGACCGGAAAGCGGCAGGTATGTCGGAACCGGAGCTGCTGCTGTACCGCTCCAACCTGCTGGGGGCGGACCTGCGGATTACCAACTACGGCGGCGGCAACACCTCGACCAAGGTCGTTGAAAAAGACCCGTTGACCGGAGAGGACGTGGACGTGCTGTGGGTGAAGGGTTCCGGTGGCGACCTGCGTTCGATGAAGCTGGACGGTTTTTCTACCTTGTACCTCGACAAGCTGCTGGCGCTGAAAAAGCTCTATCGCGGTCTCGAGCACGAAGACGAAATGGTGCACTACCTGCCGATGTGCACCTTCAAAAACAACCCGCGCGCCGCGAGCATCGATACACCGCTGCATACCTATCTGAAGGCAAAGCACATCGACCACATGCATCCCGACTCGGTGATCGCGATTGCGGCAGCGAAAGATGGGCCTGCTTTGACCGAAAAGATTTTCGAGGGCCGTATCGGCTGGCTGCCGTGGCAGCGGCCCGGCTATGACCTCGGACTGCAGCTCGAGAGAGTCGCGGAGGAAAACCC
>JAHEKH010000176.1 GCA_024638445.1 Gammaproteobacteria bacterium
CCTGCTCGGCGCGCTCGGTCAGATCGATCGTGTATTTCTCGAGCGCCTGCCTCGTATCCTCGGCGTTCGGATCGTTGACCTGCTGACCGCCACGGATGTCGTCGATGGATTTCTCCACCGCGCCGCGAACCGCGCCGGTCTGATCGAGAAGTTTCTTGAGCGGCGAACTGTTATCCAGCGCGGCGAGCACAAACAGCTCGCTCGAGATGTACTGGTCATCGCGCTTCTGCGCGAGTTTGTCGGTCAGATTAAGGAGTTTCGACAGGTCATTGGAAATATGAATCTCGCCGCCGGTGCCCTCGACCTTCGGCATACGATCGATCGCGTCACCCAGCTGTGAGCGTAGCAGGTTGACGTTGACGCCGGACTTGGCCAGCAGTCCGCGAACCGAACTGCCCTGCTGGTCGAGCAGCGCCACCATGAGGTGTGCCGGCTCGATGAACTGGTGATCCAGCCCAATGGCAAGAGACTGGGCTTCCGCCAGCGCCATCTGGAATTTGCTTGTCAGTTTGTCCATTCGCATCGAATTAGAAAAAAGGGGCTACCCCCTACCCTCCGAAATTAGAGTAGTGCCAAGAAAAGTCGGGTCTGACCCCGATTCAAGGAAAAACGGGCTCTGTCCCCGCTTTTCCCACCTTTCGTATGCGCATTAAGTTGAGCCAGTTCAGCGCTTTTCAAGCGCACCCCGCACGCCCCCATCGCGAAACACGAATCCCGCCATGCGCCCGCATTGTCCGTCCCTGCGGTAGGAAAAGAAACGATCCGGATCGCCGAATGTGCAAAATCGGCCGCCGAAAATGCGGGTCACGCCGGCGTTTTCGAGGCGCTGCCTGGCGAGCCCGTATAGATCCGCCTGCCAGCGGCCGCTCTGGTTGGCAGCGAAAAAGGCCGCCGCCGCGGCATCCGCGCCCACGAAGACCTGTCTCACGTCTTCGCCCACTTCGAAAGCCGCCTGCGAAATGGCGGGACCGAGCCAGGCAATGATGCCTGGGGGTGGCGCGGAAAACGTGCTGACAGTGTTCTCCAGAATGCCGGCGGCCAGTCCGCGCCAGCCTGCGTGCGCCGCCGCGAGTTCCTCACCACCCTCGCTAACGAACAGCACCGGCAGGCAGTCCGCGATCATCACGGCGCATACGGTGCGGTCCCGACGGGTAAACGCTGCATCCGCCGCGTCACCCGCGGCAGCATCGACAGCAACGTCGTTGCCGTGAACTTGCGCAAGCCAGGCGGGTTCTGCGGGCAGTCCGCATGCTGCCGTGAAGCGCCGCCGGTTTTCCTGCACGGCGGCGGGGGCATCCCCGGTGTGCGACCCTAGATTGAGTGATGCGTATGAGCCGCTGCTGACTCCGCCTCGCCGGGTCGTGCATCCGGCTACGATGCCGGGCGGCGCCGGCCAGTCCGCCGGGATCCACATCGCGCTCACTGGGCACGCTCCGCGTCCTTTCGCAGCGCGTCCAGCAGGTGCCGGAAATCGGCCGGCGGCGGACACTCCTGCTCGATTCTGGCACCGCTGCCGGGATGGGCGAACGAGAGCCGCGTGGCGTGCAGCGCCTGGCGGCGGAATGTTCTCAACGTATCGACCAGTTCCGGCGATGCGCCACCCGGCACCTTCAGCCGACCGCCATAGGTCGGATCACCGACCAGCGGATGACGTCGATGCGCGAAGTGGACGCGGATCTGGTGCGTTCGGCCGGTTTCGAGCTGCACGGATATATAAGTATGGGCACGGAATCGTTCGAGCACGCGATAGTGCGTCACCGCCGGCTTGCCCCTGTCGCTGACACTCATCCTGAGTCGATCGACGGGATGCCTGCCGATTGGCGCGTCAATCCTGCCACCGCCGGTCAGCACGCCCGTACACACCGCAAGGTAGTGCCGCGAGATCTGCCGTTCTGCCAGGGCCCGCACCAGCGCCGTGTGGCTCTCGAGATTCTTGGCCACCAGCAGCAGGCCGCTCGTGTCCTTATCCAGCCGGTGCACGATTCCGGCCCTGGGCAATTCTTCCAGCGCGGGGACATGGTGCAGAAGTCCGTTCATCAGGGTGCCGCGCACGTTGCCGGCCCCGGGGTGTACGACCAGGCCAGCCGGTTTATTGACGATCAGCAGGTCGTCGTCCTCGAAGACGATGTCGAGATCGATTGGCTCGGGCGCGCTGGACACGCTGACCTCGGCCTTCGGCATCACCTGGACCTGCTCTCCTCCCGCCACGGCGTCGCGCGGCCGCATCTGGCGCTCATCGACGGAAACCAGTCCCTGCAGGATCCAGCTCTTCAGGCGGCTCCTCGAGAATTGCGGAAACATCTGTGCCAGCGCCTGGTCCAATCGTTGACCGGACAGCTCCGGCGGCACTTCTTTCTGCAGGAGTTCGTCTGCCATGAGGGCATGTTATTCGCCAAGCGGATGAGACTTTAGTTTACGGTATACTTGCCGACCGCGCCGGTTTGATGCAAAGTCCGGCGGCTGCCCGATCGGCGGCAGTGCGGCACCAAAAAATATGACAAGTAACACTCGTAAAAACCTGCGGACACCGTGTGTCGACACGACCGGCCGGCCGCGCCCCGTGCGGGCAATTGCCGTCATGTTCATTTCGGCGATGCTGGCTGTCGGCTGTGGTGGCAACGAGGAAGAGTTCGACCTGACGCGAAACATTCGCGAAGCTTACGTCGATGCACAGACCGCCGTGAACAACGGTAATTACCGCAAGGCGATCGGCATATTCGAGGCCCTTCAGGCAAGATTTCCCTTCAGCGAGTTCGCGACCCAGATTCAACTCGAGCTGGCGTATGCCTATTACAAGGATGGCCGCACCGAGCAGGCGATCGACGCGGCGGATACTTTCCTGCGCGAAAACCCGACGCATCCCCGGGTCGACTACGCAACGTATATCAAGGGTCTTGCCTATTTCGAACGCGGCCAGTCGTTCCTGGAGCGCCTGTTTCGCAAGGACATCAACAGCCGCCCGCCGCGTGACGGCGAGCTGGCCTTCTCGATTTTCAGTCGACTGGTCGAACGATATCCGGCAAGTGCCTACGCAGCCGACGCGCAGCAGCGCATGGTCTATCTCAAGAACCGGCTGGCCGCCTACGAGAATGCCGTCGCGAGGTTCTACCTGGAACGGGATGCCTACGTGGCGGCATTGAATCGGGCGAAAACGGCTATCGAGGTCTACCACGGTGCCGACAGCGGCGCCGAGTCACTGCGGATCATGATCGAGGCCTATGATCGTCTCGGTATGACGGAACTGGCCAACGACGCAAGACGCGTGCTGCAAAAGAACTTCTCGGACGATCCCGTCGCACGGAACTGAGCTCTCGCTCGAACCGCAAACGAGGTGCAGGCCTACTAGGGAAAGGTGTAACGGGAAGTGATGGGATAACGCCCAGTCCGCCCGACCTCTCCGCAGCATCGTACCGGCCGTCGCGGACTGACCTTTAGCGCGAACATCCGATGACGTGCAGGCCTACTCGGGAAAGGTGTAACGGGAGGTGATGGGATAACGCCAATCCCTCCCGAACGCCCTGCTACTGATTCTGATTCCCGGCGGCGCCTGGCGGCGCTTGTATTCATTGCGCTTGACCAGTTCCAGTACGCGCACAACCACGTCCTTGTCGAATCCGCTGGCAACGATCTCGGCGACCGACAGGTCTTGTTCGATGAACGCCTCGAGGATCGGATCGAGCACGTCGTATTCGGGAAGCGAGTCGGTATCCTTCTGGTTCGGTCTCAATTCCGCCGACGGCGGGCGGTTGATCACGCGTTCGGGAATTACCTCGCCGCGCGAGTTTCTGTCG
>JAHEKH010000177.1 GCA_024638445.1 Gammaproteobacteria bacterium
CATCGCCTCGGGCCGGTAACCGGCTCGGGCCAGGTACTCCGCGCCCAGTCCGTCGGCTTCCAGCTCGAGATTACGCCCATAGCCGCTGATCAGCGCGCCACCGGCAATATTGGTGAGGCTGCCCGCAGCGGAGCTGCCGGTCGCAATCGTGGCCGCGGTTGCCAGCACACCGCTCAGCAGGCTGCGGCTGTGCTTGCGCGCAGCATGGCGCGCGGTAACGTGGCCGATCTCGTGCCCGAGCACCGCGGCCAGTTCAGCCTCTGAATTCATGTACGCCATGATGCCGCGAGTGATGTAGATGTAGCCACCCGGCAGCGCAAACGCGTTGATTTCCTCGCTGTCCAGCAGGGTGAAATGCCAGGTCAGGTCGGGCCGATGGCTGTTGGCGGCAACGCGCTCACCGATCGCCTGCACGTAGCTTTGCAGGTCACGATCCTGGTAGACGTTGTACTCCTGGAGTATGAGCTGGTGATACTGGCGCCCAACGGCGACCTCTTTCTCCTCGGACATCACCATGATGTCCTTCTCGCCCGTCACGGGGTTGGTGCCGCAGGCCGGCAGCCCTGCAATCGCCGCCACTGCGACGACGATCGGCAAGCGATGGTGTCCTAACTTCATGATTCCAAAACTCCGGAGGTCCCGAGGTCAGCGCCCTTATCTTATCCGATTAGCCGGCGCCAGCGCAGGACGCACTACGCTGACGCTGATTTGGACCGGCACACAGGGGCTTAGTTCGGGTGTTTGACTGCCGCCGGCAGCGAGGCAGGCTAGGAGCTCTCGCTGGCGGAAAACCGGTAGCCGGAACCGCGCACCGTTGCCAGGAACCGGTCGTGACCGCCCCCGGCCAGGGCCTTGCGCAGCCGGCGGATATGCACGTCGACGGTGCGTTCCTCGATGTAGACGTTGTTGCCCCAGACCGCATCGATGAGCTGCGAGCGACTGTAGACCCGCTCGGTGTGCATCATGAAGAATTTCAGCAAGCGAAACTCCGTAGGTCCCAGCGAGAGCTCCTCATCCCCCGCCGTGACCCGGTGGCTGGCGGCGTCCAGCGCCAGCCCCGCGATCTCGATCACCTCGTCCGGAATCGCGGCAGGCGTACGCCGGAGCACCGCACGAATACGTGCCTGCAGCTCGCGCTGAGAGAACGGCTTGGTGATGTAGTCGTCGGCGCCGGTCCCCAGGCCACGCACCTTGTCATCCTCGGTGGCGCGGGCCGTCACCATGATGATCGGGATATCGCTGTAGGCGGGATTGCGCCGCAGCGATTCGGTCAGCTCCAGGCCACTGCAATCGGGCAACATCCAGTCCACCAGGACCAGGTCGGGACGATTCTCCTCCAGGCGCTCGAGGGCCTCGTTGCAGGTAGCCGTTTCGATAACGCCGAAACCGGCCCGCTTGAGACCAAATGCGAGCATGTCGCGGATCGGCTTTTCGTCCTCGACAACGAGAATGGTATGGGGTGGCATTGGCGCGCCCAAGCAGGAAACTCCGTCATTAGATCAGGGTATTGTTACAGGAATTTGACGCCAGCGAATACCCATTATTCAATGGCTTAACTCGCCGGCGACGCATCACCAGGGGGAATGGCATGCCCGTGCGCAAAATATTTGCAGCAGTTTTTCTCGGTTTGACCACGGGCGCTGCCGCCCAGGGGATCGAGCGGGTTGAACCACCACACTGGTATACCGGCTATTCCGACACCAGCCTCCAGCTGCTGGTCTACGGCGACAATATTGCGGGGCTGCGGCCGGTTGTCTCAAAACCCGGTGTCCGGGTACAGCGGATTGTTACCACCGAAAACCCCAACTACCTGTTTGTTTATCTCGAAATCGGCGCCGAGACCCGCCCCGGGGAATTCGACATCGTTTTCAGTGACGCGAAAACCCGGATAGCGCGCAGCTACCGCCTCGAGAAAAGGCAACCCGAACGCGTAAAAGGATTCGGTGCATCGGATGCGATCTACCTGGTTACGCCCGACCGGTTCGCCAACGGCAACCCGGACAACGACTCCATCGACGGCATGGCCGACCGGCTCGATCGCGACGAGCGTTTTGGCCGACACGGCGGCGATATTGCCGGGCTGGTCAGGTCTATTGGCTACCTGGAAGAGATGGGATTTACCGCCCTGTGGCTGAATCCGCTGCTGGAAAACGACATGCCACGGCATTCCTACCACGGCTATGCGACCACGGATTTCTACCGTGTCGATCCGCGGTATGGCAGCAACGCCGAATACCGCGACCTCGCCGATGCGGCGCGCACACGCGGGATCGGCCTGATCATGGACATGATTGTCAACCATATCGGTTCGGCCCACTGGTGGATGTCCGACCTGCCGTCGGCCGACTGGATCAACCATGGCGGGCAGTTCGTGCCGACCAGCCACGAACGCACGGTCTGGCAGGACCCTTACGCCGACCCTGGCGATATCGCCGATTTCGCCGACGGCTGGTTCGTCGAGTCGATGCCCGACCTCAACCAGCGTAACCCGCTGCTCGGTGACTACCTCGTGCAGAATGCGCTGTGGTGGATCGAGTACCTGGGGCTGGCCGGAATCCGCATGGATACCTACCCCTATCCCGACAAGCACTACATGGCGGAATGGACCCGGCGCGTCATGCAGGAGTATCCGGACTTCACGATCGTCGGCGAAGAGTGGAGCCTGAACCCGGCAATCGTCGCCTACTGGCAGCGTGGCAAGGTCAATCACGACGGCTACGTCTCTCACCTGCCCAGCGTCATGGACTTTCCGCTGCAGGACGCTATGTCCCGTGGCCTGGTGGAACCCGAACGACCACACCAGTCCGGCCTGATGCACCTGTACCGGATGCTGGCCAACGATTTTCTCTACGCCGATCCCGGCCACCTGGTGATCTTTGGCGACAACCACGACATGAAACGCATCTACAGCCAGCTCGGTGAGGACGAGGACCTGTACCGGATGGCGATGCTCTACCTGCTCACGATGCGTGGCATTCCGCAGGTCTATTACGGCACCGAGATACTGATGAGCAGCACCGACGATCACGGCAACATCCGCAGCGATTTCCCTGGCGGCTGGCGGGGCGATCGGGTCGATGCATTCAGCGGCCGCGGTCTGAGCAAGAAACAGCGCGCGGCGCAGGACTACCTCAGGCAGCTGCTGCAGTGGCGTCAACAGCGGCCGGTGATCCACCACGGTGAACTGGTGCACTTCTACCCACAGGACGGTGTCTATACGTGGATTCGTTACGACGAGGAGATGGCCGTGCTGGCCGCGCTGAACAAGGGAACCGAAGCAGTGAGCCTGGACCTCGGCCGGTACCGTCGTTACATCGGCGGCCAGGGCACACCCGGTCGCGATGTGCTCGCCGGAGGAAAACGCGTCCGGGGAAGCGAGACACTGCTGCCGCCGCGCGGTGTAGTGTTGCTCGAATTCAATTTAAATAAAAATGTTAAATAACTGAATTTTATTTATATTTTTGCTGCCTGACAGTGACCGGCCAGGTAGTCGGCGTGGGCCGGCAGCTCGTCCACGCCACGGGCGATGACCTGCCGGATACTGGCCAGGAATCCCTCCAGCTGGTCGTCTGCCAGCAGCCCGGCCAGCGGGTGAAAAGACTCCGGCAGGACGTGCTGGCCCACCAGCACCTGCAGCCAGCCAACCTCGGTAAACAGCTCGTCAGCCTCGCGAAAAATCCGGCCGGTGGCTCGAAACAACTCGACCTTTTCCCGCAGCGTGTCCGGGATACTCATCTGCGCACAGTC
>JAHEKH010000010.1 GCA_024638445.1 Gammaproteobacteria bacterium
AGGCCATCGCCAAACTGGAGTCCGCGGTCCAGCACCGGCAGATTCGCGCTTTCAGTCCCATCGACAAAAGTCCGGCGACTCATATCACGTCCGCCCCGAGTGCCAGCAGCAGGCCACGCGCCTTTGCCCGCGTTTCCTCGACTTCGGCCTTTGCGACGGAATCCGCAACAATTCCTGCTCCCGCACGCAGGCCAACGTGACGTCCCGAGCGACTCAAGGTTCTGATCAGGATATTGAGGTCCATGTCACCACTGCGATCGAGGTAGCCAAACGAGCCGGTATAAGGCCCGCGTGGCGTCGCCTCCAGTTCGTCGATAATCTCCATGCAGCGGACCTTGGGGCAACCGGTAATCGTGCCACCGGGGAAAACTGCCGCAATCACTTCGCCGGGCGTTACCCCCTTGCGCAAGCGGCCGGTAACGTTGGAAACGATATGGTGAACGTGGGCATACGTTTCCAGGATCATGTATTCGTCCACCTCTACCGTCCCTGGCTCGCAAACCCGGCCGAGGTCGTTGCGCTCGAGGTCGATCAGCATGATGTGTTCGGCCCGCTCCTTGGGATGACCGATCAGTTCCCGGGTCAGTGCCTTATCCCGCTCCGCTGAAGCGCCGCGCGGTCGCGTCCCCGCAATCGGTCGCGTATCGACACGCTCGCCACGCACCCGTACCAGCCGCTCGGGCGACGAACTGATGATCGCATTGGCACCCCAACGGGCCAGACCTGCAAAGGGCCCTGGATTGCAGGTCCGTAGCCTGCGGAAAAGTTCTGCGTCGCCGACCGGACCGTACACATCGGCCGACCACGAGCGCGAGAGATTAGCCTGGTATATATCGCCTGCCTCAATGCGCCGCTTGACCGATTCGACGGCATCGATAAAGGCACCCGCCGGCTCTTCGGAAACCGCGGATAGCGCAACGCCGGCCTTGTCACTGTCCGGACTTTGCAGGCCATCGAGGTCAGCCTGGATTTCATCAAAGACCGCCTGGCCTTCTTCCGCCACCAGCGTAACCGTACCCTCGTGATGATCACGCACCATTGCAGCGCGCATTCTTGCCGCAAATGCGACCGGCCATGCCGGGTCCGGCTCGAGGTGCAGCGACGGCTCGATTTCAGCCGCCAGTTCGTATCCGAGATAAACGAACCAGCCGGATCGAAATGGCAGCCAGTCCGGACCGGCCGGCCCCCGCCCAGCCTCCTGCCACCAGCGGTCCAGCCCGTCGAGAAACCCGGTGCTTCCGGGCAGTCCGCCGTGCAGCCGGAATTCCGAGTCGAGCCACAATGTGTGAGCAGGCAGGGCGAACAGGATGTCGTAACGACCCTGTGGCGTTCCCGTTGCAGCGCTCTGCAATAGTGCCGGATAGCGCTCGGGGTAGCTCGCGTGCAGGGCCAGCAGATCCACGCCTGGATCGATCCTGCGGGTAGGGATGGACACCGGGGTCAGGAAAGCTTGCGGAATACCAGGGTGCCGTTGGTGCCGCCGAAGCCGAACGAGTTCGACACGGCGACGTTGACATCGACGCGGCGTGCTTCATTAGGCACGTAGTCGAGATCGCAATCGGGGTCGGGCGTTTCGTAGTTGATTGTCGGCGGCAGGACACCGTCATGAATCGCGAGCACCGAAAAGATTGCTTCGACGCCACCGGCTGCGCCCAGCAGGTGTCCGGTCATCGACTTGGTCGAGCTGACCGCGACACTGTCTGCGTCATTGCCAAACACCCGCCGGATTGCAACCGTTTCGGCTTTATCGCCCAGCGGCGTAGAAGTGCCGTGCGCATTGATGTAGTCGACATCGCTGCTGGCGAGTTGCGCATCGCGCAAGGCGTTTTCCATGCACAACGCCGCGCCCGATCCATCTTCGACCGGCGCGGTAATGTGATGCGCATCCGCGCTCATTCCGAAGCCGATGAGCTCGGCATAAATCGTGGCCCCACGCGCGCGCGCCTGTTCGTACTCTTCCAGCACCAGCGCACCGGCGCCGTCCGCGAGGACGAAACCGTCCCGGTCTGCCTCGAAAGGCCGACTCGCCGCCTTCGGGTCGTCATTGCGGTTCGACAGCGCCCGCGCGGAGCAAAAACCGCCCAGGCCCAGCGGAGTCGTTGCGAACTCCGCGCCGCCGGCAATTATCACGTCGGCGTCACCGCTGGCAATCAGCCTGCCGCCGAGACCAATGCAGTGCGTGGCGGTGGTACAGGCCGTCACGGCAGCGATGTTGGGGCCGCGGAATCCGTACCGGATCGATACATGACCCGAGATCATGTTGATGATGCTACCCGGTATGAAAAACGGTGAGATCTTGCGCGGACCACGGGACAGGTAAGCGGCGTGATTTTTCTCGATGGTTTCGATGCCACCGATTCCCGCACCCATTGCGACACCGACCCGGGTCGGGTCCAGCGATTCCACTCCCGATTCGATTACCGCCTGCTGTGCCGCCGCGATTCCGTAATGAATGAAATTATCGGTCTGTCGCGCCAGCTTGGGATTCACGTACTCGCCGACATCGAAGCCGCTGACCTCGCCGGCGATAGTGGTCGAAAATCCTGCGGGATCGAAATGGGTGATCGTGCCGATGCCGCTGTGGCCTTCGACAATATTCTTCCAAGCGGTATCGATCGTGCTGCCGACTGGCGACACAATCCCGAGACCTGTGATCACAACTCGGCGTCCGGTCACTGGTAGTCGTCCTGGGCTGAAGAAACGCCGGCGTTGCCGCCGGCACTCGGATGATTATCAGGCAGCAGACCGGTTCTGCATGATGTAGTCAATGGCCTGTTGAACCGTGGTGATCTTCTCGGCCTCTTCATCCGGAATCTCACACTCGAATTCTTCTTCGAGCGCCATCACCAGTTCAACTGTATCGAGCGAATCGGCGCCGAGATCGTCGACAAAAGACGCCTCGGTCGTAACGGTGTCCTCTTTGACACCCAGCTGCTCGGCTACAATTTTCTTGACTTGTTCCTCGACACTACTCATTTATCGTCAGTCCTCTGCACAACGCCCGCGGTGGGCGGAAAAAATGATGCGGTATTGTATGTGAATACCCGGCGTTAAATCTACATCAGGCCATGTACATTCCACCGTTAATATTGAGGGTCTCACCCGTTATATAACCACCCGCCTCAGAGGCCAGGAACACCACGGCATGGGCGATGTCTGATGGCTGGCCAAGGCGCGCCAGGGGTATCTGGCCGGTCAGATTGCTGCGCTGCGTCTCCGTCATGGCCCGGGTCATGTCGGTCTCGATGAACCCCGGGGCGACCGTGTTGACGGTGATATTCCGCGACCCCACCTCGCGGGCCAGTGAGCGGGTAAAACCGATCATGCCGGCCTTTGCTGCGGCGTAATTGGATTGCCCGGCGTTGCCCATGATCCCGACCACCGAGCCAATATTGACGATGCGCCCGAACCGCGCCTTCATCATGCCGCGCAGGCAGGCGCGGGACGTCCGGTAGATTGCCGTCAGATTGGTGTCGAGCAACTCCTGCCACTCGGCCGGCTTCATTCTGAGTAACAGGTTATCCCGCGTGATTCCGGCGTTGTTGACCAGGATCACGGGTGCCCCTGCCGTTTTGCCAATCTCGCCGACGACTTCAGCGACAGCACTGTCATCGGTGACATCGAGCACTACGCCCCGGCCACCGTGTTCATCGAGCCGTTCACTGATCGAATCAGCGCCGCCGGCCGACGTGGCGGTTCCCACCACGGTCGCGCCTGCCACAGCGAGCTGGCGGGCAATTTCCTCACCGATACCCCGTGACGCACCCGTCACCAGTGCAACCCGTCCTTTCATGATGATTCTCCCAGTTCAGCTGCCACCGCAGCGAGAGAATCCGCATCGAAGATCGCGTGACCCGCGATGCGGCGATCGATACGTCTCAACAGGCCGCTGAGCACTTTACCGGGCCCGCATTCGACCACCGTCTGCACACCCGCCTCGCTGGCCATGCAGCGAATCGTGTCGGCCCAGCGCACGGGACTGTGTACCTGCTCGACGAGCGCGCTGCGAATATCGTCGGGACCGCCATGGCGGCGCAGTCCGACCGTGTAAACCGGAATCCCGGGTTCCTGAAAGTCCACTTCCGCCAGCCGGTCCGCCAATTGCTTCGCTGCCGGCAACATCAGCGAACTGTGTGACGGCACGCTGACCGGCAACAGGATCGCCCGGCGGGCTCCGCGTGCACGTACCGCCTCGATCGCACTTTCCACGGCTGCGGCGTGGCCAGCAATAACCACCTGTCCCGGCGCGTTGTAGTTCACCGGTTCGACCCGGGCAGTGTCCTTACTGCTCTCGTCACAGGCGGCCTCCACGCCCTCGTCATCCAGCCCGAGGACGGCAGCCATGGCGCCGGTGCCGGCCGGCACGGCCTCCTGCATGTAACGGCCGCGCTGCTGTACCAGGCCAACGCCCGCCTCGAAATCGAGGGCGCCGGCACAGACCAGCGCCGAGTATTCGCCGAGGCTGTGGCCTGCCAGCACCGCTGGCTGCGCGCCACCGGCCTCCTGCCACAAGCGCCACAGGGCAACGCCGGCGGTCAGCATGGCCGGCTGGGTGCACTCAGTGACGTCCAGACGCTCACGCGGGCCGTGCTGCACGACTTCCCACAGGTCGTAACCGAGCACGCCGGAGGCCGCTGCAAACGTATCCTGAACGACCTTGCGTTCACCGAGATCGGCCAGCATGCCTACCGATTGCGAACCCTGTCCGGGAAAGACAAACGCCAGTGACACAGATTTTTCCTCGCTCTTTGAGTGCGCTGGAAGTTTATCGACGCTGACTGGCCCAGTCACGCAGCATTGCAGCACCGGCGGCTGCCCCTGCCACGGCGCCGTAAAGGTGGGCGTCGACGATCACCGGTCCACCGGACGTGGAGACGCTGAGCGGCAGGGCCCCGGCGTACTGCTCCCAGGCCAGTTTGCCCATGAGGAAGCCCCCCAGCACGTAGCCCTCCCATTCCCGCCGCGAGACCCAGCGGAGGGCTCCGGCGAAAAACAGGCCATGCAGAACACCGGACAGCCCCACGTACCAGGCCAGCCCGGGCCGCAGCAGGAGCAGGCCGGCGCTGATCGTGGCCAGGGCCGCAACCAGTAGAACGCTCCACTGGCGCGCCCGGAACTCGCGGGGAAACAGCGCTGCCACGAGGACCAGGCCGGCCAGGTTGAGTGCCGTATGGGACGGGCCGAGATGTACAAAGTGGCCACTGATCAGTCGCCACCATTCGCCGGCAGCAATACCGGCCCGGTCATAACGCAGGGCCACCCGGGCCGGCTCCCCGCCGAGTGCGGCGAGCACGACCAGTCCCCCGGCGAGCCAGAGAGGCCACTGGGCTCGGGCCATGCCGGCGATCCAGTCCCGGAGGCTTGCGGAAGACGTCATTTTGCTATGATTGCCGATTACGCGGGAACACTCGTGCGTCGCCGCGATCATAGCTCAGGCAATCACCGGAAATGAATTCAATGATCAAACTCCGTACCGACCGGCAGAGTGGCTTTACCCTGATTGAAATCATGGTTGTCGTCGTCATTCTCGGCATTCTCGCAACCCTCGTGGTGCCCACGGTCATCCAGAACGTCGAGGAAGCCCGGATCAACAAGGCACGCAGCGACATCAGCACGATCCAGAGCCAGATGGAGATGTTCAAGCTGCACGCGTTCCGCTACCCGAGCACCGACGAGGGCATCGAAGCCCTGGTGAAGCCGCCCAACACGCCGGATGCACGGGACCGCTGGAAAGGTCCGTACCTGCCCAAGGTGCCCAACGACCCCTGGGGCCGGCCGTACCTGTACATTTCGCCCGGCACCCGCGCCAACATCGACCTGTATACGCTCGGCGCCGACGGCCAGCCCGGCGGCGAAGGCGAAAACGCCGATATCGGCAACTGGAACCTCGACTGATCATGAGCCCCAAGGCGGTGCCGGCGCAGGGCCGCTCGCGAGGATTTACCCTGATCGAGCTGATGGTCGTCGTGATCATCGTCGGCCTGCTGGTTACGTTTGCCGTCATCAGCATGGGCGATACCGCGGCTCGCAGGCTGGAGGAAGAAACGACGCGGTTTGCCAGCCTGCTGCGCCTTGCCGCCGACGAAGCGGTCCTCAACATCAAAGACATCGGACTGGAGATCGACGAACAGTCCTATTCGTTTTTTGTCTTCGACGATCAGCTGCGCACCTGGATTCCGATCGACGACACGCCGACGCTGAGAACCCGGCAAATGAAAGACGGCATTCGCATGGAGCTGTACATGGACGACCTCGAAATGGAGCTCGTGGGAAAGACCGACCCCGAGGACGAAGAAGCCGACCCGCCCAGCCCGCAGGTGCTGATGCTTTCCAGCGGCGAAATCACCCCGTTCGAGCTGCGGTTCGAAATGGAAAATCTCGACAAGGAAGTATTGCTGCGCGCCCTGGCAAACGGCGAAGTCGAACTCCTGACGGGCGATGAGATCTAGGCGCGAGCGCGGCTTTACGCTGCTCGAGGTCCTGGTGGCCCTGGCGATCGCCACCCTCGGCATAGCCGGCATTACGCTGTCGGCCATTACCGCAGGAGCCAACGCCAGCTCGCTGCGCGAGCAAAGCCTTGCCCACTGGGTCGCCATGAACAAGGCTACCGAGCTGAGGCTGTCGCAGGACTGGCCGGCGCTGGGCAGCAGCGACGGCGACTCGGAGTTTGCCGGTGTCGAATGGCGTTGGCAGGCCGAGGTGTCCGAGACCGACGTCGAGGCGCTGCGCCGGGCGGACATCACCGTCAGCTATGCCCAGACACCGGACGACGAGATCACCCGTCTGTCGGTATTCATCAAGCAGCCAACACCCGACATCGACCTGCGCCCCTGGAGTGGCTACACCCAACAGGGACCGGGAACTACCCCATGAACCGGCGACAGAGGGGTTTCACTTTTATCGAGCTGATCGTCGCGATAGCCATTTTTGCGATCATGAGCGCGATGCTTTATTCGATGCTGGGTGCGGTTCGCGGCCAGCTCATACACAGCCGCGAGGCCGCCGACGAACTGCGCGAACTACATTACGCGATGAGAAGGATTGCCCTCGATATCTCGCAGCTGCAGCCGCGACCCATCCGGGACGAAATTGGTTCCGGCTGGCAGGACGCCGTAAGCACCGGCAACGGTCTGAACGCCATCGAGCTGAGTATCGGTGGCTGGCGAAATCCCGTGGGGCTCCCGCGCGGCACGATCCAGCGGGTTGCCTACACGCTCGACGGCGATGTGCTCGCCCGGCTGCACTGGCAGGTGCTGGACCGCACCTTGTCGAACGAACCCCTGAGGATTGACCTGCTTTCCGGCATTCGCGATTTGCGGGTCAGGTTTCTCGATCGCAGTGGCGAGTGGGGCGAGCAGTGGCCGCCGCTGGGCGCCGGGGGCGATCCGCGTGCCCGGCCCCGTGCCATCGAGATTTTCATCGAGCACGAAAACTGGGGCGAGCTCACCCGGATTATCGAGATTGCCGGATGAAACACAGGCACGCGCAGAGCGGCATTGCCCTGATCACCGCGATGTTTATCGTGGCTCTGGCGACGATGTGGATAGCGTCCATTGTCTGGATCGATCACCTGCAAAAACGACGCGTTGCCAACCTGCTGCTGACAGACCAGGCCGTGCTCTATGCGATGGGCGGCGAATCCTGGGCGCACGACATCCTGCGGCTGGACCTGGAAAACGGCCCCACCGATAACCTGACCGAGGAGTGGGCGATACCGCTCCCGCCGCTGCCCGTTGACGGCGGACAGATCGAGGGCGCACTGGAAGACCTGCAGGGCCGATTTAATATCAATAACCTGATCAACCCCGCCGGCCAGCCCAACCCGGCTGCTATCGAGATTTTCCGGCGGCTGCTCGCGCTTCTCGAAATCGATCCGGCGCTGGTCGGTCACGTCATCGACTGGGTCGATCCCGACGTTGACCTCAGCTTCCCGCAAGGCGCCGAAGACGATGTCTATACGGCCAGGATTCCGCCCTACCGGACGGGCAACGGCCCAATCACCAGCATCAGCGAACTGCGGGCTGTCGAAGGTATTGACAGCGAGATCTACGATGCGCTGTCACCCCATGTGGCCGCCCTCCCCGTCGGCACCACGATCAACATCAACACGGCAACCGTCGAGGTGCTGGCAGCACTGTCCGATGACATCAGTCTTTTTGACGCCCAGTCCATTGCCGATGGACGCATCGATGCACCCTTCGATTCGCTGGAAGAAATTCGCGACGACGTGAGTCCGCAGGTTATTCCGCTGCTGTCTGTATCTACTGATTTTTTCAGGGTAAACGTGCTCGTGTCGCTTGGCACTGTGCGGTTGTACATGTACAGTCTGCTCGAACGTGACGAGGCCGGCCGTGTAGGCACCCGCCTTCGCAGCTTTGGGACCGATTAAACGAACCTCATGACAGAGCACCTGGTAATCCAACTCGACGCCGCGAGCCCCGACCGGGTTCGCTGGGTTATCGCCGATAGCGGTGGCCAGCGAGTGTCGATGACCGAATCGGGTACCTATGCCGAAGCGGCCGGCAGGGCTCAACAGCGTCCGGTGATCGCCCTCGTGCCGGGACCGGAGGTGCTGCTGAGACAGGTCAACCTGCCCGTCCGTGGCGCTGCCAGGATGTTGCAGGCGGTTCCTTTTGCGCTGGAAGAACAGCTGGCCGATGACGTATCTGACCTGCATTTCGCCATCGGTCGCCGGGATGCGGCCGGCCAGGTGGGCGTGGCAGCGGTACGCCGGGCCCTGATGGAGCTCTGGCTGGACCGCTGCGACCAGGCCGGTCTGAACCTCAGCCACATGCTCCCGGAAACCGCCGGTATCCCCGAGTCAGACGGTTTGTGCCTGGTGATTGACGCCGACCGGGTCCTGATACGGGACGGCGATGGCCGATACCTGACCGGTGAGACCGAGGCGGCCTCGGATTTCGTCGCGGCGATGGGTGTCGATGCCGATTCGGACGTAGCGGCGCACCTTTATTTGTCGTCGGCCGATGCCGCGAGACACTCCCGCGAAATCAGCGAGCTGCGGATGTTGCTGCCCGACGTCGAGGTCATCGAGGTACGGGACGATATTCTCCCGCTCAAGGCCAGTGCCGCGGTCAAGGCACCCTACCCCAACCTGCTGCAGGGCGCATACGCGCGCTCCAGTAATCGCGAGAAGCTATGGCGCCCGTGGCGGACCGCTGCAATCCTTGCCGGCGTGTTCGTACTCGCAGCGCTGGGTGCCAAATCACTCGAAGTGATGAGCCTCAAGTCAGAAATGCGTCAGCTGACCGCAGAGCTGAACGCGATAGCAGCAGAAGCAATGCCGGGCAGCCGAATCGTCGATCCCATGTTGCAGCTGGAGCAGCTGGCCACCAGCCTGCGCGGCTCCCCGGATTCCGGCAACCAGGAATTCCTGAGAATGCTCGATGTCCTGGCGCAGGCGTTGCGGTCCACGGGAGGCTCGACACTGGGGCGTCTCGATTATCGTCAGGGCACAATGGACCTGACGCTCACCGCTCCGGATGTCGATACGCTCGATCGCATCAGCCGCGAAATTGACGGCAAGGGACTGAGCGCACAGATCCAGTCGACCAATCCGCGTGACAACGGGGTCGAAAGCCGCATTCGAATTTCCGACAAATCAACATGAAAGACTGGTTTGACAATCTGGAGGCTCGCGAGCGCCTGACGCTGCTGATTGGCGGAGCGGTGTTGCTGCTGGCTTTGGCCTGGGTCCTGTTGATCAACCCGCTTTTTGTCAGCGCCGGGGACCGCGCCGAGAAAATCGATGCACTCCGTGCCGACGTGGCGCGGGCGCGGGTGCTCGGCGCCGAAATCGCGGCACTGAAACAGAGCGGCGCTCGCCCGACCGGCGCCGGACAGGGCGGTGGGCAGTCGTTACTGGTCATCGTCGAGCAGACATCGCGCAGCGCCGGACTGCAGGTAAACGAAACCCGTCCACTGGATGGCTCGGATGCCATTCGGGTCCGCTTTCGATCCGCCTCTTTCGACTCCCTGGTACGTTGGATGGGACAGCTGTCGGCCCGCTATGCGATTGAGATCGACATTGCGTCGCTGGACCGCCTCGACACCGAGGGCATGGTTGACGCCCAGCTCACCCTCAAGCGCCCCGGCTGATCGCCCTCTTGCAAAGCACTGACTCAAAGCCCGGTCTGCACTGGCTGCTCATCCTCGGCGCGGCCGCCTACGTGATGTTCGCGCTGGTGACCTTTCCCGCGCGCCTGGTCCTGGCCTGGTTCCTGCCAGAGGTGCCGGTGTCGGGAGTCGCAGGCACCGTCTGGTCTGGCACCGCGGATACGATCGTGGCCGGCCAGGTCCGGCTCGAGGATGTGACGTGGAAAGCTCACCCGCTGGCGCTGGCCACCGGCCGGGCGAGCTATACGGTGCGTGCCGGCGTTGCCGGCGGGAGCGTCCAGGCCCGCGCCAGCGCTGGTCTGGGCGGCACCATCCGGCTACGGGACGTTGCCGGAGTACTGCCGCTCGCCGCGTTTGCGGAAGTGGCCCCCGTCGATGCTGTCGATGGCCGCATCGGACTAGATTTCGCCAGTGCGACAATCGCCGATGAATGGATCACCGATGCCACCGGCAGCGCGAACCTCGTCTCGCTCAACGTGCTTGCGCCCGTCAATGAAGCGCTGGGCAGCTACGAGTTGGCTTTTGAAGGGGCAGGCGACAGCGGCCTGCAGGGGCGCCTTAGCGATGTGCAGGGACCCCTGGCGGTGAACGGCACGCTCACGCTCGGTGCAGGTAAGTCGTGGTCACTGGACGCAACGGTAAAAGCAAAACCCAGCGCGTCACAGCAGCTGGCGCAATCGCTCTCATTTGTGGGCGAGAGACAGCCGGACGGCAGCTACAGGCTGCGTTACGACTCCGACGGGCGGTAGCGCTCAGCTGCCGCTGTCCCACTCCCGCCAGCCACCAGCGAAAGGAAAATACACGCCAATCCGGACCGGTGTCGGGTCGTAGCGGCGCGCCAACCCGGCAAAATCATTCCACAGGGGCCGCAGACCCTCGATCAGTTCATCAGAGATTTCCCTGGCGAAGTCATAGCCGATAATCCAGCGGCTTCCATTTTCGACGAAGCTGACGTCAATCTCCGCATCGATGAGCCGGCTGTCCAGCCAGCCGGTTAGCCGCAATGGCGCCGACTTGTTGTCATGACCTGCGCTGAGCAGCCATGCACCTCGTTCTTCATCGAGCATGTTGCGTATTGCCAGGCCGGCGCGATCGGCCATACCCGGTACTTCGTCGTGGGATATGCCCATCATGGCGAGGAGTTGCTGGAGGTTGTTCTCCAGACCGTCCAGCGAGCGCATCGCCCAGTCGACAGGCCCGAGCGTTCCGATTTCAGCGAGCGTTCTGCGCATGACCTTCGAGAGGATGTCGGCATGCCGTTCACCTCCAGGCTGATCTGCGACAGGCCGCGCCTGCGTTTCGGTCGCCTGCCACTGCTTGGGCTGCGGCGACTCGGGCAGCAGCCATGAAGACGGCAGCCGGCGGATGGTACGCACCACCGGTGCCCGCTGCAGATCGGCCTCAGCGACAGCCGGCTCGTCCGGCAGCTGGTCGCGCAGCGAGGGCCACATGGCCCCGAGCGGCGAATGGGCTGGCGGCTGATGCCAGCCATCGTCGCCGTGCAGCGTCCGGGTGACGACGTGAAGGGACTGGTCGGCCCTTGTCGCGCCGGCGTAAAACAGCCGCCGCAGCTCGTTGTCATTCATCCGCGTCTGTAGCGCGGCGAGCCAGTCGTTAATCGCGTCGCCCGCACCCTCGCCGCTGACGGGCGCCAGCAGCAGCTGTGGCTTGCCATACTGGTCGGGCCGGACCAGCCAGCGCAATGCCCGGTCACCTGCGGATTCGTTGCCCACTGTCGACAGCCCGGCAAGGATGACATGGTCAAACTGGCGCCGCGCCGCCTGCCGTATCGTCGTCACCAGTACTCCTTCGGTACCGGCGACGCTCATCTCGAGGCGTTCCACAGCCGCGTCGAGCGCTTCCAGGCTGTCTGGCTCGCCGCCGTCGTCGATTCTTTCGAGCATGCGAAAAAACTCACGGGTCTGCTGCAGCTCGCGATCGTCTGCGATGCACACCGCGCCACCCAGGGCAGTCCAGACGCCTTCGATCAGCCGCCTGAGGTCGCGACGGCCACGTTCCGCAAGCGACTGAGCGAATACCCGCTTGATCCGCGACAGTCGCTGTTGGCCGTCTTCGCTCAATCTCGAACGGCGCTGTTCATCGATGACCAGCTCCCAGACCGCAACGTCGGTCGAGTCCGCACAAAGGCGATGCAGGTCATCCAGGGTCAACCCACACCATGGCGCCCGCAGCACCGTCAGCCAGGCAACCCGGTCGGCCAGGTGGCAAAGCGCGCGGGTCAGAGCGTGCAGATCCTGCACCGTGCTGCGTTGTCCCAGCTGCTCGACAGCCTCGCTCCGGCAACCGATGCCGGCCCGGCGCAGGCTGTCGACCACCGATGTGGCCAGGCCCGGGTCGCCCAGCAGAACCGCAGTACTGCCTTCCGCGAGCGCTGGCGATCCGGTAATCAGCCGGGCTATCCACTCGCTCTCGATGTCGACCGGGCCGGACAAAGCGTGAATCCGGACCTCGCCCGAATGCTCGCTAACCGGGTCGGCCGCGACGAAGGGCATCGCGCCTTCGCCAATGATTGCCGTCTCGTCACCGGCGAAAATATCGTTGATCCACCGGACTATGGCCGACCCGCTGCGCTGCTGTTGCCCGAGGGAAACCAGCGACAGGTCGATCTTTCCGAGTCCGCTGTTGAGCAGCTTGAGATATTGTGCAGGCTGAGCGCCCTCGCTGCGTCGAATAGACGCAAACGCGTTGCCGGTTACCAGCAGGCTCCGCTCGTCTTCCCCGGTCCAGGAACGAGTCAGGCTTTCGAGCAGCTTCGCTCCCAGCAAAGAAAGTTCGTGCATATTGTCGACTACAATATGGCGCAGCCCCTGCGGGCCAAAAATCTCGGCGTGGCCGGCTTGCAATGCCCGGATGGCACCCTGCAGCACCTCGGTAATATCCATCTCCCCCAACGCCCTGAAAGCACGCGACAGGTCGGCAATGACCCGCGGCAAGACTGCCAGCAGTGACTGCAGGACCGTCCACTGGAGATGGGTATAACGCACGTCAGCAATTTCACTGACGGCCGCAAGCCGCTGGGTGAAACCGGGAATTTCCGACAACCTCGCAACGAGGACCTGTGCGCGACTCTGCATTTCGATCCGCCGGCTGCGCTCCTTGTCATCGCTCGCATCTGCAGCTGGCGGAAAGCCGACGGCCTCATCGAATTCCTGTCGCAACCGGCCATCATCATCCAGCAGCAATGTGCACAGACCACGCCAGGCGCGCAGATTTGCCGCGTCGGCCGACGGCAGGCTGTTGAGGTCACGGCAGAACGTGACCGGCGAATCGTCTCCCCGCAGGGACAGGTGCTTGCCTGCCATCGCCGAAACGGTTACCAGTTCATCGCTCACATCGTCGGGAATCGCAGCCGACACCTCGGTCAGCGTCATTACCACGGCGTCTTCCAGCGCCGACTGCAGGGTCGACCTGTTCTCTTCAGGACTCGCCAGCTCGACGCACTGGTGCAGCTCTGCCCGCCGGCGCAGCAAAGCCGCCAGCAGGGTTTCTGCCCGCACCAGGTCGTTGTCGAGATGCAGCAGGAGCGTTTCCAGGTTCGGCGCAACACCGTCATCGTGATCAAGGGTGCGAAGCAAGGCTCGCGATGCCGTTCGGTAATACGCGTCGGGATCGGCGGTGATGCGAACGCCGGCCCCGCATCCGGAGGAAACCGGCGCCGCCTCGACCAACGCCAGGGACAGGCTGGCCAGCGTGTGGACGTGGAGACACTCGGGGTGCGCCGCGAGGTTCCAGCTGCGCCCGGCATCGTGTTTCGACAGGTCAGACTCACTGTCGGCCAACTCTTTCCGGACTGCCCCGCGGACTTTTTCTACGGCTGCCTCGTCGTCGACGAGAAACAGGACTTCCTCGGAATGTTCGACTCCAACCAGCGCCGCTATGAATCGCTTGATGGCAACATGGGTCTTGCCGCACCCTTCACCACCCTCGATGACGATCGACCGGCCCAGGTCGACTGCCTCTGCTTCCGGATCCATCAGCAGGTTCATGTCGACGGCTCGACAGGCATTTCGTTAACCCGGCAAAGGCTCGCCAGGTGACAGGCACTGCACGTCTCTGCCCCGTGTTTCGGGTCGACAGCGGCATTGCCGCCGGCGAAGTCCCCGGTCAGGCGTGTCAGGGTGTGCCGCCACGACTCCAGGAGCCCGTCCCAATCCAGTCCGGTCAGTGTTGCCAGCCGGCTCTCCTCGTAAACCGGCAGACCGGTCACCACCGGAGTGTGCTGGACTCCGGACAGATCCATGCGTTCCGCAGACACAAAACCCGTCAACAGGGCCACCGGCTCTTCTTCGGTAGCCAGCACGTAAAGCTGCAGCGTCGGCGAATCCGGCCGCTCGCCGGTCCATTTTTCGGCGACGAACGGTGCCGTGTCATAGTCGATTACCGCCATGCCCTGCCCGCTTACCGAGTCGATACGGTCGACATGAGCCCGGATGGTCACGCCGGCAATTTCGATCGTGGCGAATACATTGGTTTGCTGCACCTGGAACGGAGCCCGTCGGGTCTCGACCCGCAGCCATTGCATGAGGAGCCGGACCATTCGCGCGTGTTCAAGCGCTCGGTAACGGCGTGACAGGCGCACCGGCAGCTTGCGTTCGAATACCGCGAGCACCGTGTCGGCCACCTCCCAGATCTGGACTTCCAGGTGTTCACCGGACAAGGCTGCCTGCAGTACGTCCGATGATTCGATGCGGTGCCACATATGCTCCAGGCCCATCCGCACCAGTTCAACCCGTGCTTCTGGCCGCAGACCGGGCCGCAGTGCACGCAGTGGCCGGGCGCCCAGCCGCTGCACGGCAAACGACCGGAAGGGACATGCGGCCTGGAGCTCTACGACTGCCTGGTCGAGGTCGATGGACTCGACCGGATCGAGTGCCGGCCCCCTGTCATCGGTGACCACCTGAATATCCGTAGTAGCCAGCAAGGCCCGCCGGTAGTCGGTCAGCTCGGCCAGTTCGATATCGTTCTGCGACACTGACGGCAGGGTGGCGAATGCAGAGGGTAATGCGCCGGTTGATGTCTCCACGCGAGAAACGACAACACTTGGCGCCGCGCTCACCAGCCGGCCAATTCGCTTGGTCGTCCTGGCGTCGCGCAAACCAGGATCGCTTTCCGGTAATTCATGATTGCGCTGCCATTCCACCGGAATGAAGGGATTTGGCTGTCCGATATCGGAACGCCACCTGCCGCTGGCCGCGTCACAGATCCAGAGGTGATCAAAACTGAGCCACTCGGCGTCGGCTGGCTCCAGCACCATGATCGGCGTATTGGGCGCATGAAACTGGAACTGCCGCTGCCGCAACAGGTGTCTGAATACTCGTAGTGCTTCGGGAGCAGTCAACGTTTTGAGCACCCGGTCGAGAGATGCGAATTCGTCGACGAGCTTCTCAAAGTCATGCTGTGCCTGTTGCTGGATTGCGTCCTGGCGGCCCTCACCGGGCCAGCCAAAAATCTCCAGCAGTTCCCTGAAGCCGGTTGCCCACTGACCCGGCATTCTCGGCTTGTTGATGTCTTTCCGGTCGAGCATCCGCATCACCAGCGATTCCAGCCGGAAATCGGTCGCCGCTATACCGGTAGCGTGCCGGAAAGCCTCCAGCATGCCCGGCAGATGCATGACATCCACGTCAACGGAACCCTTTTCGCGAATCCAGGCATCGAATCGCGCCCGTCGCGGCGCCTCGGCCACACCGCCAGAAATAAAAGGCGAACGGATGATCCGGCTCAGGACGCGCATCGACACGCCGCCCATCGACAGGGCCAGCACATGGTCTGCGGCAACCACGACCGGCTGTTTGCGCAACGGCCGGCCGGCGACTACTTCATAGGGTCGTTGTGCCTCACTGGACGCGCCCGGCAGCGAGGCCCCGGCCATGAACGCGGAATCGAGTACGCGCTCGACCCGCTGGAAATTGTCGCGCAGCCCCGGCACCACCATTCCAACCCGTTGGGCGCCACCGGCCAGCACGAGACCCCGCAGCCAGCGCACCGCCGTTTCGAGTTCCTCGTCGTGTTTTGCGAGCGTGAGTAGTCCCGCCTGCCGGGGTGTTTCGCTCCCACGGGTCATTGCCAGCCGGGTACCCATGCCCGCCAAAACGCGCAGCAACCCCCGCTGCTGGGGATTGAAGCTGTCAAAGCCCGTCAGAAGGACTCTTGGCGGAACCGGCACCGCGCCCGAACTGATAGCCGGAACCAGCGAGTCGATTACACGGGCCGAGTCCAGCCAGGCATTGTCGGCGCAATGCCGGTGATAGGTCTTCATCCACCGGGAAAAAGCACTTTGCTCGGCCGTGGTAAAGCCAACCGTTCCGGGGTCGGGAAGCCGCCACTCCTGGAGCAACTGCCATGCGTCACGCGCGAGACCGGCAGTGCCGCGAATGTTGAGTGGCGGATCCTTCGACTCGGTCACCACCCGTTCCCACAGAATCTGCTCCTGGTAGCCGGTCAGCAGCTGGCGGCGGCCGGACGGCGAAGCATAGCCCGACCACAGCACCTGTTCGCCCAGTGCCCGCAGCCAGTCATTCCATGAAAGGACCTTTCCGCTCTCCCAGGCTTGCAGCCCGTTCGAGGCCTGGTGCAGCGCGTATTGCTGTCGGATCTCGCGCGCGAGCCGGTCATTGGCAGAAACGACCACGGCGGCGGATCCCAGGGCTTCCAGGACCTGTTCAGATAACGCCATGTCTGCCCGATTCCGGCTCTTTTTCGTTCCGGACTAGCCTGGTTTGCACACTATTAGCTATCGGCATGCACCATTGGCGCCTTTAGCCGACACGCCGACCTCCCAATTCGTTGTCACGGAAGCTCCCCTGACAGATAAACACCGCCCTGCCGTCGAACACTGGAGACTTGCAGTAACCACCGTCTGCGGCAGAATTGTACACGATCGAACTCCTTCCCCGACACCGCCGGTAATCCTGATGTTTACAAACGACGATTCCTCTCCTGACCAACACGGCGAAGCGGGTTTCCAGGCGCTGCTCGACGCCGCGGTCGACGCCATAGTCGTAATCGACTGCCGTGGCCATATCGAGACGTTTAATCGCTCGGCCGAGAAGCTGTTTGGCTACAGCGCCGAGGAAATCCGGGGCAGCAATGTATCGATGCTGATGCCTCAACCCTATCGTCGGGAGCACGATGGCTACCTGGCCCGATACCTGGAGACCGGCGAAGCGCGCATCATTGGGATAGGCCGGGAAGCCAGCGGGCAACGCAAGGACGGCACCGTCTTCCCTATGGAGCTTTCGGTCGGCGAGTTTCGCGACAGCAAGACCGTGAGATTTGTCGGGATCGTGCGCGATATTACCGAGAGGAAAGAAACCGAGCGCCTGATTCGCCAGCAGCAGGAGCGGCTGGAGCACGTGATGCGACTCGGCACACTCGGCGAAATGGCCGCCGGCATCGCCCATGAAATCAACCAGCCCCTGACGGCAATCAGCACCTATGCCCAGGCGGCACGACGGCTCATCGACAGCGGTCTCATGGAGGACGACCGCTTGCTCGAAGTGCTGGAGAAGACCGGGGCCCAGGCCGAGCGGGCGGGCGCCATCATTCGCCGTATTCGCAACCTTGCCCGCAAACGCCCCGCCCAACGCGAGCGACACGATATAGCCCGGGTCGTTGACGAAGCCCTGCGACTGGCCGAAGTCGACGCTCGACTGCACGATGTCAATTTGTCGGGAACCGCCGAACCGGACCTCCCGCCGGCCTGGGTCGATGCGGTGCAGATCCAGCAGGTGGTGCTTAACCTGGTACGCAACGCCATGGAAACAACGCCCCCGTCGACCAGCATCATGGTGGAAACGCTCTGCAGGAGCGAGGAAGAGGTTATTATCAGGGTCTGTGATGACGGTCCTGGCCTGGACGAAGATCTGATCTCGGAAATTTTTAACCCGTTCTTCACGACAAAAACGCACGGCACAGGGATGGGGCTGTCGATCAGCAGGTCGATCGTGACGTCGCATGGCGGCCGCCTGGAGGCAAAGAACAGGCCCGATGGGGGCGCGACCTTCAGCGTGATTTTACCAACGGCAATGAACGAACATGAACATGGCAACTGAAAAACCCACTGGCACTGTATTCGTTGTCGATGACGACGAACCCGTTCGGGATGCCCTGTCGATGCTGATGGAATCAGCCAGTCTGGCGGTGCGCAGTTTCGAATCCGCGAAAGCGTTTCTCGATAGCTACCCTGCCGACGAACCCGGCTGCCTGATCCTCGATATCCGGATGCCCGGCATGAACGGCTTCGAGTTGCGTGACGAGTTGTTGTCCCGTAACGCACTCCTGCCGATAATCTTCATTACCGGTCACGGTGATGTACCGATGGCGGTCGATGCAATGAAACATGGCGCGATCGACTTTATCCAGAAACCGTTTCGCGACGAGGATCTGCTCGACCGGGTACACCAGGCACTGGCCAGGAATGAAAAAGAGCGCCTGGAAGCACAGGCACAGGGCGAGGTTACCGCGCGGTTTGAAACGCTAACGCCGCGTGAGCGCGAGGTTATGTCACTTGTTGTGCAGGGCAACGCAAACAAAGTGATCGCGCAGGATCTCGGGGTGAGTCAACGAACTGTCGAGATACACCGCGCCCGCGTAATGGAAAAAATGGGAGCACGCTCGATCGCCCAACTGGTGCAGCTGGCCGGCATCATCGATAAGTAGTTGTCCGTATTGTCGGCAGACCCGCCCGGGGCGAGCATGTTTCCAACCTGGACGAGCCCCGGTCATGTCTGCGCAGATAGCCCAACAAGAACCCGACGCCGCAATTTACCTTGTCGAATCCGACCCTGCTCTGCGTATGGAGGTAGCGGCGTCGCTGGCCGGCCTGGACTGGCCTGTTTATGACTACCCTTCGCCGCGCGGCCTGCTTGCCGCCTTGCCCCGCCAGGCGACGGGTTGCCTGGTGGCGAATATCGCGTTGACAGGGATGGACGCGGTTGAACTCCAGCGCGAACTGACCCGGCTTGGCCACCGGCTCAGGGTCATCCTGCTCAGCTACGACATCGAAGTTCCCGATGCAGTGGCCGCCATGCGCGCCGGAGTTGACGACATCCTGCCTTTGCCTGTCGTCCAGAGGCTCCTGCGCCGCCGCGTCAGCACGGCGATGTCGCTTCTTGAAAAAAAAGTTCAAAAAGACTTGTAAGCTGTTTATTCTATTGTTTTTTTACGAATCAGCTCGATAAGCGCTGCAGTAGAGGGGTTGCGCTGCTCCCCGGGCCCTGAGGTCAGTTCCGGGTAAATCTCTCCGGCCAGTTGCTTGCCGAGCTCGACCCCCCACTGGTCGAACGAGTTGATCCCCCAGGTTACGCCCTGAACGAAAATCTTATGCTCGTAGAGTGCGATCAGCATTCCCAGACTGCGTGGCGTCAGCGCTTCCAGCACTACCGTATTGCTGGGCCGGTTTCCGGCAAATTGCCGGTGCCCGACCAGCCGGGCCAGGGAGTCCTCGTCCGCCCCGGCATCCCGCATCGCTGCTGCTGTGGTTTCCGGGTCACGACCCAGCATCAATGCTTCGGTTTGCGCGAGACAGTTGGCGAGCAGCAGATCATGGTGCGAACCGTAGCGCCGCGGGGGATTGACCACCGCGATGAAATCGGCCGGCACCAGGTGGCTGCCCTGGTGCAGCAACTGGAAGTAGGCGTGCTGCCCGTTCGTTCCGGTGGACCCCCAGACCACGGGCCCCGTTGCATGCCGGGCAGTTGACCCATCCGCCTGCGCCAGCTTGCCGTTACTCTCCATGTCGGCCTGCTGCAGATAGTCCGGTAAGCGGTCGAGATACTCACAATAAGGCAAGACAGCATGGGTGGGTGCATCGAGGAAATTGATGTACCACACGCCCAGCATTGCCAGGATGACCGGCAGATTCTCTTCCAGCGGCGCCGTGGCGAAATGCTCGTCCATCGCCCGGGCTCCGGCCAGCAGGTCGCGGAACCCCGTCATTCCGATGCTCAGCGCGATGGGTAGTCCTATGGCAGACCACAGCGAATAGCGACCGCCCACCCAACTCCAGAAACCGAACATATTGTCCGGGTCGATGCCGAAACCGGAAACTGCCTCGGCGTTGGTAGACACAGCGACAAAATGACGCGGCACGTCGGACAGGCTTCGGCCGCTGGCAAGAAACCAGTCCCGCGCCGTATGTGCATTGGTCATGGTTTCCTGCGTCGTAAAACTTTTCGACGCCACCACGAACAGGGCGGTTTCCGGGTCAATGGCGTCGAGCGTCGAACCGATATCCGCGCCGTCTACGTTGGAAACGAAATGAGTACGCATTTCCGGCCTGGCAAACGCGGCAAGCGCCTCTGTCACCATCTGTGGGCCCAGGTGAGAACCGCCAATCCCGATATTGACGACATCGGAGATGGGCTTGCCGGTAGCACCGAGCCATTCTCCGGATCGCAGCCGCTCGCTGAATACCGCCATCCGGTCGAGGACTTCGTGCACGCCTGGCACCACGTCAGCACCATCGACGTGAATCGAAACATCGGGGGGAGCGCGTAATGCGGTGTGCAGGACCGCCCTGCCCTCGGTGAAGTTAATTTTTTCTCCGGAAAGCATTGCATCGCGAGCGGATTCGACGCCGCGCTCGCGCGCCAGCCCGAAAAGCAGACCGAGACCCTCATCGTCGATGCGGTTCTTGGAGTAATCGAGGTGCAGCGGCCCCAGCGTTGCCGAGTAACGGCGCGCGCGGCCGGGATCAGCCGCAAACAGGTCGCGCATGTGGCGCGCAGAAAAGCGATCCCGGTAGCTGCCAAGCGCCCGGTATGCCTCGGCCGCAGTCAGGCTGGTCATCGGGTGTGGTGCAACTGCTGGCCCAGCATTTCCGGCACAACCAGCGTGACCCCATTGGCGGTCACCCGGAAACGCTGCGCATCGCTTTGCGGATCGATGCCAATATCCGTGCCGTCGGGAACGACAGTGCCCTTGTCGATAATTGCCTTGCGAATCCGGCAGCCGGCGCCGATCCGCACATTGGGCAGGACCACGGTATCTTCCACTACCGTGTGATTCTCGACGTGCACGTTGGTAAACAGCAGCGAGCGCCTGATCTCTGCTCCGGATACGATGCACCCGCCGGACACCATCGAGTCCACCGCCATTCCCCGTTTGTCGGCCAGGTCAAAAACGAACTTGGCCGGGGGCTGCTGGCTCTGGTAAGTCCAGATTGGCCACTCCTGATCGTACAGGTTCAGTTCCGGCGTCACGCCCAGCAGCTCCATGTTGGCAAGCCAGTAAGAATCGACGGTACCGACGTCCCGCCAGTAGGTGTGCGGACCTGCTCCCTTGCGGAACGGATAGGCGGCAACGCTGAATTTGTCGATACACCGCGGAATGATGTCTTTGCCGAAATCGTGGTTGGAATCGCCTTCGTCGGCGTCGTGCTCGAGCTGTGAACACATGAAATCGGTATTGAAAATATAGATCCCCATCGATACCAGCGCATGGGTCTCGCTGCCCGGCATCGGTTGGGGTTCTGCCGGCTTTTCCTCGAAACTCACAACCCGGTTGTCGTCGTCGACCGCCATGACACCGAAGCCCTTGGCATCCTCGAGCGGCACGTCAATACACGCGACCGTCATATCGGCGCCTGCTTCGGCATGAAACGCCAGCATTTCGCCATAGTCCATCTTGTAGATGTGATCGCCTGCCAGGATCAGGACATGGCGGGGGTTGTGACGCCTGACGATATCGAGGTTCTGGTAGATCGCGTCGGCAGTGCCAGCATACCAGCCGGTGTGCACGTGTTGCATGGCTGGCAGCAGTTCGACGAATTCTCCCAGCTCAGCCCGGAGAAAGCCCCAGCCCTGCTGGATGTGACGAATGAGTGAATAGGCCTTGTACTGACTGAGTACCCCGATCCGGCGGATATCCGAGTTGATACAGTTCGACAACGGAAAATCGATGATCCGGAACTTGCCGCCAAACGGCATGGACGGCTTGGCCCGCCAGCGGGTCAGGTCCAGCAATCGGGTACCCCCGCCCCCCGCAAGTATCAGCGCCAACGTGTCTCGAGTCAGCCGGCTGACAAAACGCGGGGTCGGAATAGTCTCGTCGCTCATAAGCCTGATCCTTGTGCCGTGTACTTTTAAACTAGCGAACTCGGGTCCCCGCGTAAAGCGCGTTGACACAGCAGCGTCACTGCCCGGACCATAGCGATATGAAACGCATTGTCCTGTTGGGACCACAGAGAAATAAACCGACCGTCTCTCGCGCGCTGGAGGAACACGGCATGGCCGGACGGCTGGCCGTGGTCACCGCCGGCTGGCAGGAACGCGAGGCTGAGCTGGAATCCCTGGCGGAACACCTCCTCGGCCAGAATATAGTGGACCTGCGGCTCTACGACAGGGCAGATAGCGTGTTCGGGAAAGACCCGGACCTGCGCGAAGCCTGGCGTGAACGCCAGGAGTGGCTCAAGGAGCTGCAACGACTGTACCGCCGGCGCCTTCGGCGTTTGCTGGACACGGTGCGGGAACTCGATGAGCTCGATGGAATCGAAGCCCTGGTGACGCGTGAACGGCAGGAAGCCATGGACGCTGTTCGCGACCTGGACCGGGAGCACCTGCGCAAGATTCGCGAAATAGCACGTGGCCATTGGCAGAAATGGAAGCCGGTGGAACGGCCGGCGGTCAGCCGGCACAGGGAAGAAATTTCCGCGTTACTCGCGCAGTGCGACACGCTGCTGATTGCCGGTGGACATGTCGGTGTCCTGCTGAATCGGCTTCGAATGTTCGAACTGGGCCCCCTCATCGGTCACCTGGACCTGGTGGCCTGGTCCGCAGGCGCCATGGCGTTGTCGGAGCAGGTCGTGTTGTTCCACGATTTCACGCCCGAGGGAGCAATCGACGAGGAACTGTTCGACGCAGGGCTTTCCGCCTGCCGCGGCCTGATGGTCTTTCCGGACGGCTCTAACCGGCTGGCACTGGATGACCGGGTCCGGGTCGGGCAGCTGGCGCGGCGGATGCGGCCCGCCCGTTGCGTGTCTCTCGACGAAGATTCGATCCTCACCTGGAATGGCCGGGCGTGGCACTCAGCGGGTCCGGTCCGGCTGCTCCGGCAGGACGGCAGCACACAGCCGATGGATTCATGAAATACGAAGACCTCCTCGCACTGGAATCGCCGCAGCCGGCCGATGTGGACGCCTTCCTGGCGGCGAACGACGTACCGCTGGTCAGACCGGGCCGGGTGATCTACGTCTATCGGGGCGCGGCAACGGCGGTGCGACTGCGCCAGTGGATTCACGGGCTGCCGGCTGATCCCGCCCTGGATCGGCTCGGCGATACGGACCTGTGGTATCTCGAGTGCGAACTACCCGACGGTTCCCGGGTCGAGTACAAGTTCGAAATCGAGGACGAAAACGGAACCCGGTGGACGACCGATCCTTTGAACCCGGAGCTTGCCGAGGACCCATTCGGGGCCAACTCGGTCTGCCATGGCTATGGCTATCGCCGGCCATCCTGGTCGCTCCCCGACGCCGGCGGCCGTCCTGGCACGCTGGACCGGCTGACAATCGCCAGCCGGTCGTTCGGGGAAAAGCGCCGGACACAGGTTTACCTGCCGGCCCGGTTTCGGCGCACGCGACGATATCCGCTGCTCATCGTTCACGACGGCTCGGATTTCCTGCGTTTTGCCGCCTTCAATGCGGTACTCGACAACCTGATCCATCGCATGGAAGTTGCGCCGATGATCGTGGCGCTGACCGATCCGGGCAATCGCAACGTCGAGTATGCAGCCGACGACCGGCACGCCACCTACATCGCGGACGAGCTGTTTCCGGCCCTTGCCGCCCGGTTCAATCTCGAGGACCACCCCGACGCCCGTGGGCTGATGGGGGCCAGCTTTGGTGCCGTCGCCTCCCTGCATGCGTCCTGGCGGCGTCCCGAGTTGTTCGGGCGGCTGATGCTGCTGTCGGGGTCCTTTGCCTTTTCGGACATTGGCGGGCACCATCGCGGACCGGTGTTCGACCCGGTCGTCAGGTTTGTCAACGCCTTCCGGCACGCGCCGGCCAGGCCGGCTCAACGGGTTTACATGAGCTGCGGAATCTACGAGTCGCTGATCTACGAGAACCGCTCGATCCTGCCTCTGCTGAGAGATACGGGCGCGCGGGTGCGCTACGATGAAGCGCGGGACGGACACAACTGGGAAAACTGGCGCGACCGCCAGCAAAAAGCTTTGAGCTGGCTTTTTCGCGGACCACTCTGGATGACTTACGAGTAACTGACTATGGCTGACAAGACCTGCCGCATCGGGCTATCACTGGGTGCCGACATCTGCTGGCCGATTTGCTACGAAGAGATCATGCGGCGGCTAGACCTGTCGATACCACGTGGAGCCGACACGTTGCACTTCGAGGTGGAACGGGTATCAATCGAACCTTATGACCTGGCCCAGTCCTGCCGCTACGATCTCGTCATCGACCGGCTGACCCACTGGTTTCATACCAGCCGTGAATGGATCAAGAAGAGCATCATTCTCGACGACCTTTACGTGTTCAATCACCCATGGGCGCTGCAGTCGATGGAAAAGCAAACCACGTATTGCGCCATGATGCGTCTTGGCATGCCCATGCCCCGCACCTGGATGCTGCCACCAAAGGCCTACCTGCCCAGCGCCGACCTGGAGCCGACCCTGCGTCAATACGCCCGGCTGTTCGATCTGTCAGAAGTCGGCGACAAGGTCGGCTATCCGTGTTTCATGAAACCCTACGATGGCGGCGGCTGGGTTGGTGTTCGCAAGATCGACAACGCAAAGGAGCTGCAGGAGGCCTACAATGCCAGCGGCACCGGCGTCATGATGCTGCAGGAGGCGGTCGAACACGACCTGTTTGTACGCTGTATCGGGCTGGGCCCGCAGCTGCGCCTGGTCAACTACCACCCCTCTGCTCCCCTGCATGACCGCTATGGCCTCGACACCGACTTCCTGGACGAGGATTCAGTCTCGATCCTCGAAGACATGACGCTGACCATTAACGCTTTCTTTGGATGGGACTTCAACTCCTGCGAGGCGCTGCGTCGTGGCGATACCTGGGTGCCGATCGATTTTGCCAATGCCTGTCCGGACTCGCAGGTGACCTCGCTGCACTATCACTTTCCGTGGCTCATCATGGCCAACGTCCGCTGGTCAGTGTTTTGCGCCGCCACCGGCCGAAGCAAGCCGGTCAATCTGCCGATCCAGCCTTACCTTGCGATTGCTGAGAAAGACCTGCCCTGGCGGGAACGACTCCGCGCATACGGTGAGCAGGCACGACGCGATTTCGAGTACGAACGGTTCCAGGAGTTTTGCGACCGCAACCTCTCTCACCTCGAAGAGGTGACCCGCGATTTCTTTGGCAGCGAGGCCGCCCGTAGCGCAATACGCAAAAAGGTAGACGCACTGTTCCCGGAGCATGAACGGGAAGAGTTTACCGAGCTGTTCTGGTCCCGCATTCAGCAGTGGCGCAATAACCCATGAAGGAAGTCTCCGACTGGTATTCTCCGCGCGTCGAGCAGAATATCCGCCTCGCACGCTGGGGGCACTGGGGTACGCCGGTGCTGATATTTCCAACCGCTGGCGGAGATGCCGAGGAGATCGAGCGCTTTCTCCTCATCGACGCCCTGGCACCGTTGATATCGGCGGGTCGAATCAAAGTCTATTCGTGCGACAGCATCGCGGGGCGAGCATGGACCTCACGACAGCACCCACCGGAATACTGTGCCCTGCTGCAGAACCGTTACGACGAATGCGTCTACCGTGAAGTGGTGCCCGCCATCTGGCAGGACTGTGGCGGGCAAATAGAGATCGTGACCGCAGGGTCTTCAATCGGCGCGTTTAACGCGGTTGCCGCATTGTGCCGGCATCCCGATGTCTTTCGCCTCGCGTTCGGATTGAGCGGAACCTATGACCTCGAGCCAAAGATGCACGGGCAGGCCAACGACGAGTTCTATTTCGGTTCACCCCTGCATTTCCTGCCCAACCTGGGCGAGTCGCTGCAGCTCGAACAGCTGCGCCAGCGTTTTGCCGTGCTGGCTTTTGGCCAGGGCCGCTGGGAAGACCCGGAGGAGTCATGGCGGCTGGCCGATGTGCTGGGTTCGAAGGGCGTCCCGAACAGGGTCGACCCCTGGGGACCCGAGTTTGACCACGACTGGCCGACCTGGCGGGTAATGATGCCCAAGTACTTCGACGAGTGGCTTTAAATGCGTATCTGCATGATCAGCTCAGAGTTTGCTCCGTTTGCCAAGGCCGGCGGCCTGGGTGATGCGGTCTCGGCGCTCGCGGCAGAGCTGCACCGGGGGGGGCACGAACTACGGATCTTCGTGCCACGCTACAGCAGCATCGATCCGGAAGCTGCCGGCATGGTGCCGGTCGATTTTCTCCAGGACATCAGCCTGGCCACCGGCGCATTCGGTCTTCAGTATTCAATGTACACCGCGCCACAGCAGAACGGCCTGTGGGTTCATTTTATTGACTGCCCGATCCTGTACGACCGGCCCGGTCTTTACACCAGCGACAGCGATGAACACCTGCGATTCATCATGCTGTCCCGGGGCGCACTCGAGTGCTGTCAGCGCATGGGGTGGTCGCCAGATATCGTGCAGTGTCATGACTGGCAGAGCGCGCTGGTCCCCCTGTACCTTAAAAGTCTCTACGCGTGGGACAGCCTGTTTGCCAACACGCGCACGGTGTTCAGCATTCACAACCTTGGTTACCAGGGTGGCTTCCAGGCTGGCATCCTGCCGGCCACCGGGCTGTCCGCGTACCGGGACCTGCTGCACCAGGACGACCTCAACGCCGGCGCAATCAATTTTCTCCGTCACGGAATCATCTACGCCGATGCCCTGACGACCGTCAGCCCGACCTATGCCCGGGAAATCTGCACGCCGGAATACGGCATGGGTATGGACGACCTGCTGCGCCAGCGCCACGAATCGCTGTTCGGGATTCTCAACGGTGTCGATTACGAGACCTGGAGCCCCGAGAAAGACCCACTCATCCCGTTCCGTTACAGCCGGTCGAACCTGCGCGGCAAGGCCGCCAACAAGGCGCGGCTCCAGGAGCAGCTGGGACTGCGGCAGGACCCGGATACGCCCCTGGCGGGAATCGTATCCCGGCTGGTCGCCCAGAAAGGGTTTTCCCTCGCCTACGAAGCGCTGCCACGCCTGCTCGCCGACGGGCGGCTGCAGCTCGCGGTGCTTGGCAGCGGCGAATCGCGGTACGAGGAGTTCTTTACCTGGCTACAGCACGAGTTTCCGGGCCGGGCCGCGTTCTGGCGGGGTTTCAACAACCCGCTCGCTCATCTCATCGAGGCCGGCAGCGATATGTTCCTGATGCCTTCGCTATACGAACCCTGTGGTCTCAACCAGATGTACAGCCTGCGCTATGGAACGGTGCCGGTAGTACGCAAGACGGGCGGACTTGCAGACACGGTCACTCCCCATACCCGGGACGACGGCAACGGGATCGTGTTCGAGCATGCGGACCAGACAGGCTTCGGCTGGGCAATGGATACCGCGGTGGAACTGTACGGCCAGCGCGAGCGATGGAACCGGCTGATTGCCAACGGGATGCGGCAGGATTTTTCCTGGGAGAAACAGGCTGGAGCCTACGTCACTTTATTCAGGCACCTGGCCGAGACTTCGACTGCCTAACCGGCCCGCCCTCGCTCCGTATTCATGGCTGAGAAAACCCGTCTTGCCGTTGGGTGATCGAACATGTCGTCGACCGACTCGTTCAGCTTGCGTGACCAGTTGGGATAGGCCGAAGACATCGTTCCCGGGATGTTGACCGGCGTGGTCATGCCCAGCCAGTCTTCCGGCTGCACCATCACGACGGCTGACTCGCTGCGCGCGAGAAACCGGTGTATCGCCACCGCCAGGTCCGGCGTCAACGCGGCGGCATCAGCCACGTCGATCCCGTTCGTCCGTAGCGCCTCTATCACGGCAGACCGGTCACGCGAGCGAGCGGCGTTCATTTGCCGCCCTGTTTCCTCGTCGGGATACAGCCCCAGCTGATCCCGCAGGCGTATGTCCGATCCGCTCCAGAAGCTGTACAGCGGTGGCAGGTCGTGAGTGCTGACAGTAGCCAGGGCGCGCCGTGGATAGTCGGCGGGCCGCCTGAAACTCCCGTCCTCGTTCTTTTCAAACATCAGCACCCGGTACGAATAGATCGCTGCAGCGGGCAGCCTGTCACGAATCTGGTCGGGCACGGTCCCCAGGTCCTCCCCGATCACCAGGCACCCGGCTCTCCGGCTTTCGAGCGCCACCAGGCCAACCAGGTCATCGAACGGATAGTAGACATACGCGCCGTCAGTGGCTTCGGAGCCTGATGGCACCCACCACAGTCGCAGCAGTCCCATGACGTGGTCGATTCTGAGCGCCCCGCAGTCTCGCATGTTGTTGCGTATCAGGTGGACAAACTCAGCATAGGACTGTTGCTCGAGCCGACGTGGGTGCAGGGGCGGCAAGCCCCAGTCCTGCCCGCGCAACGCCAGTGGGTCGGGTGGCGCGCCAACCGTGGCATCGGCGACGTACAGCCGCTGGTTGGCCCAGGTCTCGGAGCCATCGGGTGACACGCCGACGGCAAGGTCGCGATACAGTCCCACCGACATCCCGGCATCCAGCGCTGCGGCATGTGCCTCGGCCAGCTGGCTGTCGGCAATCCACTGCAGGTACTGGTAAAAGTCGATCGCATCCCGGTGACGCAGCGCGAATCGCATCACGGAATCGGAACAGGGGTCGCGATAATCGGCCGGCCAGTCACCCCAGCCAGCCGACCCACCGTTCCTGCGGGCAAAATGCGCATGCAGCGCATCGAACAACGCGTGGGTTTCCAGCGGCGGCCCGGCCTCGGTCACAAACTGCTGAAATTCCCGCGCCCGCGCGGTGGCTCTGCGCAGATGGTTGTCCCGGAAATGTTCGTACAGCAGACGCAGCGCGGAAAGCTTGACGTCGGTCACCGCCGCATAATCGACGCGATCGAGTGATCGCAACGACTGCAGTCGCGCAGAAAAAGCCGGATCGCGAACGAGCGCCTGCAGTGCCGGGCAAACCGTTGCTTCGGGCACACCGGGAACGTCGATGTAGAGAATATTCAGGAATCCACGGCTCGACGGCCGGTATGGACTGAAGGCCGTCGGATGGGACGGGAATGTAGCGTGCATCGGGTTGATACCGATGATGTCGGCGCCTGCTGCACCGGCCCTCAGGGCGAGCCTGCGCAGGTCGCCAAAATCCCCGATACCCCAGTTTCGCTCCGAACGCAGCGAATAGAGCTGTACCGAGATACCCCACGCACGCTCTCCGCGAATGAAGGCGGCCGGCTCATGACATTGCGCCGGGACAACAATGACCCGGCAGACCCAGCCCTCGCTGCGGCCGGGCGCGTGGATCACCAGCTCGTGGTAGCCATGACCCAGGTCATCCGGCAAACCGGCCTCGCAACGCACCCACGTCGTGCCTTCGATCTGCCGGCGGGAGATCTCATTCAGCTCCGCCGGCCGGACATGACCGGTCAGCAGGCGGCCATCCTCGTACCACAGACGCCAGTGCAGCCGGACATCCAGCTGATGCTCGGAAACATTGAGGTAAACCTTCCTGGGCCCATCGTCGCGAACGATGCATACCGGCGGCAGCAGCCGTCGCCGGCTATCGTCTGCGAGCTGACGAACCGCAGCCGCCTGCCCCTCGGCATCGTGATCGGCATAGCCCATCGCAGCGAGTATCTGCCGGCATGACGACGCCGGCACCGTGCGATGCTCCCCGCGGTAGTCGTAGTACCCGGTCTCGACACCCACCGCCCTGGCAAGATTGTCGAGTGCTGGCCTGTCACCCATGCATGTCCTTCCTGCGTCTGACTGCCATTAAGCTGCGGCGGGGCTCGTCGGGGAGTTTATCAGAGCATCATGATCGCGGTCGGACCAGCAACGTGACACTCCCGGGCGAACTGCGGAATAACCCTGGCTCGACCAGTTCGCCCTGCCCGCTGTCAACAGCAACCGTCCACGCACCGGCAAAAACCGGCAGCGAAAAAGAGGTTTCGACGTTGTAACCGTTAATCACGACCAGTGCATCGTCGGATGGCAGCCTGTGACGCGGTGCGACCCGGGGTTCGGCCAGGTCTCCACGCAACAGTACGGCGATGGCGCGGTGGTCGGGATCGTGCCATTGCTCCACCTGCATGGGTGCGCCATCCGGGCGCAGCCACTGCACGTCGTGCACCGGACCGTGTTCGTGAAGCTGTCCCTGGAGATACTCGCGCCGGCGAAGGACTCCGAGCCTCGATCGCCAGCCGATTAACGCCGCCACAAACGCCGACAAGTCAGTGTCGGCATTTTCCCAGTCGATCCAGCTAAGCTCATTATCCTGGCAGTAAGCGTTGTTGTTGCCGCGCTGAGTGCGGCCCAGTTCATCGCCACCCAGCAACATCGGCACACCCTGGGACAGCAGCAGTGTGGCCAGCAGCGCACGCCGGTCGCGAAGTCGGCGATGCTTGATCTGAGGGGTGTCGGTTGGCCCCTCTACGCCATGATTCCAGCTCTGGTTGTGTGGATTGCCGTCCCGGTTGTCCTCGCCGTTGGCTTCGTTGTGACGCTCTTCGTAGCTGACCAGGTCCGCAAGCGTAAATCCGTCATGAGCCGTCACGTAGTTGACGCTGGCAACCGGCCCCCTTGACCCGAAGATATCGCTGGATCCCGACAACCGTGAGGACAAATCCGCCACGCCGGTGCGATCGCCGCGCCAGAAGCTGCGCACGGTTGCGCGGTACTTGTCATTCCATTCAGACCAACCGGCGGGAAACTGCCCGAGACGGTACCCGGCGTGACCGGCATCCCACGGCTCGGCAATCAGCTTTACACCTGATAGCACGGGATCCTGGTGTATGGCCTGGAGAAACGGCGCGTCGGAGCGATACTCGCCATCGACCCTGGCCATGGACGGCGCCAGGTCGAAGCGAAACCCGTCGACACCCATTTCCTCGACCCAGTAGCGCAGGCTATCCATTACCAGCTGCATCACCGGCGGTCGGGACACAGCCAGCGAATTGCCACAGCCGGAGTTATTGACACACGCCGCCCGGTCGTGAGTGCGCAGGAGGTAGTAGCCTGCGTTGTCGATACCCCGAAAGCTCAGCGACGGACCGCCGGCGCCGCCCTCGGCGGTATGGTTGTAGACCACGTCCAGCAAGACCTCGATTCCGGCTTCATGCAACGCACCGACCATGGCGCGAAACTCGGTGACCGGATCCGTAGCGGCATAGCCGGAATGTGGCGCGGAGAACGCCACGGTGTTGTAGCCCCAGTAGTTGGTCAGCCCCCGCCCAGCCAGCAGCGGCTCGGTCATGAAACTGGCGCAGGGCAACAGCTCGACCGCAGTGACACCCAGTCCCTTGAGGTAGTCGATAACCGGTGGCTGGGCGAGCCCCAGGTAAGTGCCACGAAGTTCCGGGCTGATGCCGGGATGACGGGCAGTAAATCCCTTGACGTGCAGCTCATAGATCACGCTGTCTTCCAGCGGAATCGCCGGACGTTTGCCGCCGTTCAAAGTCGGCGCGATCACCACGGCCTTGGGAATGACCGCTGCGCTGTCGCGCGGGTCTGGCTGCCAGGCTCCTTTTTCAACCCGGTAGTCGAGGTGCCGGTCATCTGGCCGCACGACACCGGTGAGCGCACGGGCGTAGGGATCGATCAGCAGCTTTGCCGGGTTAAAGCGCTGGCCGGTCTCGGGTTCGTAGGGACCGTGAACCCGGTAACCATAGCGGAGTCCGGGGCCGGCGCCGGTGAGCAGGCCATGCCACACCCCATTGGTGCAGCGGGGCAACTCGTGCCGGATTTCCGTTTCGCCATCGAAGACACACAGATCTACGCGGGTTGCGGAACCGGACCAGAGCGCAAAATTGACACCGCCTTCACAGACCGTGGCGCCCAGCGGCGCCGGTTTACCCGGCAGCATCGTCACCGGCCTGCCAGGCCACAAATCCCAAAGGCGGCAGTCGAAAGTCGGCGGATTGCTGCCTGCCGTGGCTCGCAATCTCCTCGGTCTGCAGGCTGCCGCCATCGCTGAAGCCTGAACCGCCGTAAGCCTTCGAATCGCTGTCAAAGAGCCGTCTCCAGGAACCCGCGGACGGTAGTCCCAACCGGTACGACTCCCGGGGGACGGGCGTGAAATTGAACACGCACAGGATCGGCGGACGACCGCCCTCGACGTCGTGCCTCAAAAAGGCGTAGATGCTGTTGCTGGCATCCTGGCACTCGACCCACTCAAAACCCTCCGGCGAGGTATCGCTGGCGAAGAACTGCGGGCTCTCTAAATAAAACCGGTTGAGGTCCCGGCACAGGTCCTGGACCTGCCGATGCTCGTCATGCTGCAGCAACTCCCACGGCAGCGACTCGTATTCACGCCATTCATGACGCTGACCAAACTCCTGGCCCATGAACAGCAGTTTTTTGCCCGGGTGAGTCAGCATGAATGCCAGGTACAGGCGCAGGTTGGCGCGTTTCTGCCAATCGTCACCCGGCATCTTGGTCAACAGCGACGCCTTGCCGTGTACTACCTCATCATGCGAAATAGGCAAAATAAAGTTTTCCGACCAGGCGTAGATCATCGCGAAGGTCAGCAGAGAGCTGTGGTGCTTGCGGTGTATCGGGTCCATCGAGATAAACCGCAGTGTGTCGTTCATCCACCCCATGTTCCACTTGAAGTTGAACCCCAGCCCGCCCGCGTCCGGTGGCAGCGTGACGCCGGGAAATGCGGTCGATTCTTCCGCAATCGACATGACGCCGGGAAAATAGTTGAAAATAACTTTGTTGTACTGACGGATGAACTCGATGGCTTCGAGATTCTCGCGTCCGCCATGGCGGTTTGGCACCCATTCGCCGGGCCCGCGGCTGTAGTCCAGGTACAGCATCGAGGCTACGGCGTCGACTCTCAATCCGTCGATGTGGTAGTAGTCCAGCCAGAACAATGCGTTGGACACCAGGAAATTACGGACTTCGTTGCGTCCGTAATTGAAAATCTTGGTACCCCATTCCGTATGCTCACCGCGCCGTGGATCGGCATGCTCGTACAGGTAGGTTCCGTCAAAACGTGCGAGAGCAAAATCATCTCGCGGAAAGTGTGCCGGCACCCAGTCCATGATGACGCCGATTCCGGCTGCATGACACCGATCAATAAAACGCATCAGGTCTTGTGGCTTGCCGAACCGTGAGTTGGCGGCGTAATAGCCCGTCACCTGGTAGCCCCAGGAACGATCCAGCGGATGCTCTGCCAGCCCCATCACTTCGATATGGGTGTAATTGAGATCGCTCACGTAGGGAATCAGTTCGTCGCCAAGCCGGTCCCAATCGAGAAACTCTCCGTCGTCCTGTTTCCACGAACCGGGATGCACCTCATAAATGTTGACCGGCGATTTCAGCGGATCGCTTTGTGCCCGTTGCTCCATCCAGTCGCTGTCCGTCCACTCGAAACCATCGAGGGATGCCACGATTGACGCGGTATCGGGTCTCAGCTGCATGCGAAAAGCATAGGGATCGGACTTGAGCCTGATTTGTCCGTCGAAACCGAGAATCTCGAACTTGTAGAGGTCGCCGTCTCCCACGTTCGGCACAAAAAGCTCCCAGACACCGCTGTGGTCCCTGGCGTGCATCAGGTGACGCCTGCCGTCCCAGTGGTTGAAGCTGCCGACCACGCTGACTCGACGGGCCGTTGGCGCCCAGACCGCAAACAGGACCCCGCTAACCCCCTCCCGCTCCGCGACATGGGCCCCCAGCTTGCGGTAGATGTGATGATGATTACCGGCGCCGAACAGGTAAAGATCCAGTTCGCCCAGCTCCGGGGAAAAATAGTAGGGGTCGTAGCGGGTCTGCCGGTTGCCGTCCCGGTAACGGAAATTGAGCCGGTAAGGCTCCAGCGTCTTGCGGGGCGCAATATTCAGCTCGAACAGGCCGGCATCGTGCAGCCGGGTCATCGGGCCCGACTCCTCTCCATTAGCCCAGGTGAGGGTTGCCGTTTCGGCGTCCGGCTCGTAGGCACGTACGACCCAGCGGCGGTCGCCGCCTGTCCCGGTTTCGTGGAACCCCAGCACTGAGCGCGGACTGGAGTGTTTTCCCGTTACGATCCCGTCGATATCTCCGCGACTCAACCTGTTGGTGTTCATGTCAACCTGCCGGGTCTACCGGCCCGATACCCCAAACTTTACTCGCATAGTCGGCAATAGAACGGTCGCTCGAAAAATAGCCCATGTTAGCCATGTTGATAATCGCCTTTCGATTCCACTCTTCCGGATCGCGATAGAGCGCATCGACCTTGTCCTGGGCGGCCACGTAGGCTTCGTAGTCGGCCAACACCAGGAAATGCTCCCCGTCGGCAACCAGGCTGTCGATCAGTGACCGGTACTCGTGGGGCGAGTCCGGGGAAAAATGCCCGTCGGCCACCAGGTCCAGGACCCGTCTCAATTCAGCGTTCTTCTCTACGATTTGAGCGGGCCGGTAACCCTGGGCGCGGCGCGCAGCGACTTCCTTGGCGGTCAGACCAAAAATGAAGATGTTCTCGTCGCCCACGGCATCCCGAATCTCGACGTTGGCACCGTCGAGGGTGCCAATCGTGAGCGCCCCGTTCAGCGACAGCTTCATATTGCCGGTACCCGACGCCTCCATGCCGGCCGTCGATATCTGCTCCGACAGGTCGGCAGCCGGAATGATTTTTTGTGCCAGCGTCACGCTGTAGTCAGGCACCACGACCAGCTTCAGGCGGTCGGAGGTAACCGGATCGCTGTTGATCACGGCGGCCACGTTGTTAATCAGCTTAAGGATATGACGGGCAACCATGTAGGCTGGCGCAGCCTTACCGGACATGATCACGGTGCGCGGCACCAGGTCGGCTGCCGGGTCATCACGCAAACGCAGGTACCGGCTGATGACATACAGCAGGTTCAACAGCTGCCGCTTGTACTCGTGAATCCGCTTGATCTGGACATCGTGCATCGACGAGGGATCCAGCTCGATTCCGAGTTGCTCCCGAACAAAATGAGCGAAGCGCGCCTTATTGCGATACTTTACGTCTGCGAACTCGTCGCGAAACTGAGCGTCGTCCGCCAGCGGCACCAGGGCGGTCAGGCGCTCGAGGTCTCGCTCCCAGCCTTTAACATGGCGACTCGCCAGCGCGGCGAGACGTGGATTGGCCTCCAGCAACCAGCGACGCGGCGTAATGCCGTTCGTCACGTTGATGAAGCGCCCCGGGTAGAACTCGTTGAAATCCTGAAACACGGTGCTCTGCATCAGGCCGGAATGGATCCTGGCAACTCCGTTGACCTTGTGACTGCCAACGATCGCAAGACTGGCCATGCGGACGCTACGGGTTTGCTCGTCGATCAGCGACATGCGCTGCATGCGGTTGATATCGTGATCGTAGCGTTCTGCGACCTCCTCCATCAGGTTCTTGTTTATGGTGTAGATGATTTCCATGTGCCGGGGAAAAAGCCGCTCGAAGGTCGCAACCGGCCATTTTTCCAGCGCCTCGGGCAATAAGGTGTGATTGGTGTAGCTGAAAACACCGGTCGTAATCTCCCACGCCCGGTTCCATGTATAACCATATTCATCGATACAGAGACGCATCATTTCGGGTATGGCCAGCGCCGGATGGGTATCGTTGAGCTGAATCGCCACCTTGTCAGGCAAGGCATCCAGTGTTTTATGACGGCGATGGTAGGTCGCCAGAATATCCTGCAGACTCGCCGCAACGAAAAAATACTGCTGCCGGATACGCAGTTCCCGCCCCTGCTCGGTCCGATCGTCCGGATACAGCACTTGCGACAGATGCTCAGCGGCGTTGAGCTCGGCCATCGCCTCGGCATGTTGCCCGGCATTGAACAACGATAGATTGAAATCCGCTGAGGCCTGCGCCGACCACAGCCTCAGGTGATTGACCGTCTGCGACTGATAGCCGGGCACCGGCAGATCGTAGGCGACAGCAATGTATTCCTGGGCATCGATCCAGTCCCTGCGCACCGGGTCCTCGGGATGAGGCACGGTCCGGCCACCGAAACGAACCCGGTACTGCAGCGCTTCGCGTGGCATCTCCCACATATGCTGAAAGCGCAGCCAGTTATTCGGCAGCTCGACCTGTTCGCCGCTGGCGGCAAACGCCTGGCTGAAAATCCCGTAGTCATAGCGTATGCCATAACCAAACCCCGGCAGCTGCAGCGCTGCCAGCGAATCGAGAAAACAGGCGGCAAGCCGGCCCAGTCCGCCGTTGCCCAGCCCCGCATCGGGTTCGATGTCGCACAGCCGCTCCAGGTCGAGCCCGAGTTCCTCGACGACCGCCTTCACCTCTTCCTCGAGTTCCAGGCTCAGCGCGGCATTCGAGAGGTTCCTGCCAATCAGGTATTCCAGCGACAGGTAATAAACGCGCTTGGCATCGGCCTGCTCGTAGGCGCGCTGCGAATGCAGCCAGCGAGTCATCAGCCGGTCACGCAAACTGAGCACGACCGCGTTATACCAGTCACGCAGACCGGCGGAATCGGCGTCCAGGCCCATGCTGAGGCTAAGCCGTCCGACGATTGACCGTCGCAGGCCCTCCGCATCCATCGGCGGTTCGCTGCCGTTGAGTAAGTCGTTGCGACCGTCTTTTTCTTTATTGGCGATTGTCATGATATTCAGTCGAATGAGCAGTAAACGTTTACGGGCACCTGGTCCTGGTGAAGAATTGCCCTGACAGGCATCGCCGAGACATCGTCACCGGCGAGCGCTTCCTGGTAGACCTTCCATTTATCTGCACCACGGAGCAAAAGGACGATTTGCCTGCTGTTGAGCAAAGCGCGACGGCTGAGCGTAAGCCTGACTGCGCTCTCCGGCCTCACCACTACGCAGCCGGCGTCAGCCTCCAGCGCCTCGGCAAGTCCCGGTGCCCCGGGAAACAGCGAGGCTGTGTGACCGTCGGTGCCCATACCCAGCAGCACCAGGTCAAAAGGATTGTCGAGAGAAGCGATCGCTGCACTCGCCCGCTCCGCGTCTGCCTCGGGTTCGTCGCCGGTACGGGCCATCGACAGCAGCCGGGATGGCGAGTCCGGCCCTAACAATTCACGGAGGAACATCCCCTCGTTGCTGGCGTTGTCCGATACCGGCACCCAACGCTCGTCCGATGGGCAGAAAGCCAGCTTTTCCCAGGGTAGCGGCAGCTCGCGCAGGACGTTATACAGACCGGCAGGGGTGCTGCCACCCGACAGGACGATCTGTGCCCGGTCCCTTAAAGCAACACATTCTTCGACGGTATCCCAGATCAGCGCGGCAAGCGCGATCGTGAGATCTGCCGAATGCGTGTAACGGCATTCGCTGTTTACCTGCAAAGTGTTCATCAATCCGCACCTGCGTCCCATTCACGATTATCGCGGGCGAGCAATGCCGCCGCCGCGGTTGGCCCCCAGGTCGAGGCAACATAGCGCCCGGGCTGACCACCGTCCTCTTCCCAGCGTGCGGTGATCGGCTCGACCCAGCGCCACGCGGCTTCGAGCTCGTCCCGGCGCACAAACAGGGTCGCGCGCCCGTCTATCGCATCGATAAGCAGGCGCTCATAAGCATCCGGCACGTGATCGACGCCACGCTGGTCCTCATCGAGGTGCAGCTGCAGGTCCCGCACCCGCATACCGGTGCCAATTCGCTTACCTGAAAGCTGCAGGCGGATTTCCTCATTGGGCTGCAGCCGGATAATCAGCCGGTTGGCGTTCAGCTCAGACCTGCCAAAAATCGAAAAAGGCACATGCCGGAACTGGATGACGATCTCGGACATCCGGCGGGCAAGCCGCTTGCCGGTACGCAGGTAGAACGGAATTTCCGCCCAGCGCCAGTTGTCGATATACGTTTTCAACGCAACGAACGTTTCGGTATTGCTGTCGTCAGCCACCCCAGGTTCATCGCGATAGGAGGGCACGGGTTTGCCGTCGACTGCTCCGGCCTGGTATTGACCGCGCACAACGAACCGGTCTACGTCCGAGCCGGTAATCGGCCGCAGCGAACGCAGCACCTTGAGTTTCTCATCGCGCACGACGTCCGGATCGGTGCTCGGCGGCGGCTCCATTGCGATAATGCACAGCAGCTGCAGGAGGTGACTCTGGATCATGTCGCGCAGCGCACCGGTGTGATCATAAAAACCTGCTCGTCCCTCCACGCCCAGGTTCTCGGCGACAGTGACCTGGATGTGGTCGATATAGCTCTGGTGCCATAACGATTCGAACATCGTATTACCGAACCGCAGCACCATCAGGTTTTGCACCGGCTCCTTGCCGAGGTAGTGATCGATGCGAAACACCTGGTCCTCGCTGAAGCACTCGAGAACCTGGCGGTTGATCTCGTGGGCCCCCTCCAGGCTGTTGCCGACCGGTTTTTCGAGCACGACCCGTGACTGTGGTGTGATCAGGCCAAGCTCCCGAAGACAGTTGCAGATCGGGGCAAACAGCTTGGAACCCGTAGACAGATAAAAAACCCGCACCCGGTCCGGGTGCTCGGCCAGCCGGTCGGCCAGGCCACGGTACGATCCGCAGTCAAACGCATCGATCGGGGTGTAATCGATCCGGGACAGGAAGCGTTGCCAGTCCTCGGCGCCGCGGTGTTCGTCCGGAATATACTGCGCCGCTGACTCCTCGAGCATGGCGATAAAGCCGTCCCGGTCGAGTTCGGCGCGCGATGCGCCAATGATCCGCCCGGCCGCGGGCAGCTGCCCGTCACGACACCGGTAATACAGTGCCTTGTACAGCTTGCGCAACGCCAGGTCGCCGGTGGCGCCGACAATTACAATGTCGAAGTCGGGCAGAGAACTGCTCACCCGCTAACCCCCTCAATGAAAACGCGCAGTATACCGGTATGGGCAAAGCGCAACAGCCTCAACCCGGCCATAGCAGGTATGATTAGCGTTCTTTCGGGGACTGGAGTGACAAAGCATGGCGAGGCTGAACGCTGTCCTGGCTGAGGTAACGGCCCGCATTCGCCGCCGCAGCGAGGAATCACGCGGGGAATACCTGCAGCATATCGACAGCTGGCGAGGCCGGGGGCCCCGCCGGGCAATCCTGGGATGCACCAACCTGGCGCACGGCTACGCGGCAGTGAGCGACGAGAGCAAGCAATTCCTTCGGCAGCTCAAGCAACACCCGAACATCGCTATCGTCTCGGCATATAACGATATGTTATCTGCACACCAGCCGCTACGCGATTATCCGGAGCAGATCAAGCGTGTCGTGCTCGAGCACGGCGCAACGGCACAGTTTGCCGGCGGTGTGCCGGCGATGTGCGACGGAGTAACCCAGGGGCAACCGGGCATGGAGTTATCCCTGTTCAGCCGCGACGTCATCGCGATGAGCGCGGCAGTCGCGCTCTCCCACGAGATGTACGACGGCACACTGATGCTGGGAATTTGCGACAAGATCGTTCCGGGGCTTTTGATTGCCGCGCTTCGGTTTGGTCACCTGCCGGCGATTTTCGTGCCCGCCGGGCCGATGCCATCGGGAATCTCGAACAGCGAAAAAGCCCGCACCCGGGAACTGTATGCCGAAGGCAAGATCGGCCGCGAAGAACTCCTGCTGTCGGAAGAGAAGTCATATCACGGTCCGGGTACGTGCACGTTTTACGGCACCGCCAACAGCAACCAGATGCTGATGGAAATAATGGGGCTCCATATTCCCGGTACGGCATTTTTCAACCCGTACACGCCAATGCGGGAAGCGCTGACCGCGGCCGCCGCCAGGCGGGTTACACAGATCACCGCGCTGGGTGATGACTACCGGCCTGTTGGCCGGCTGATTGACGAACGCAGTATCGTCAACGCCATCGTTGGCCTGCTGGCAACAGGCGGTTCCACTAATCACACCCTGCACCTGGTGGCAATCGCACGCGCGGCAGGAATCGTCGTCGACTGGAACGATTTTGCGCAACTGTCTGAAATCACTCCCCTGCTCGCCCGCGTCTACCCCAACGGCAAGGCCGACGTAAATCACTTTCATGCCGCCGGCGGACTGGGCTGCGTTATCCGGCAGCTGCTCGACGCCGGGTTGCTGCACGGCGACGTGGAAACCGTGATGGGACAAGGGCTGGACCATTACGCCCGCGAACCCTGGCTCGATGACGGCAAGCTGGCGTGGCGCGATTCACCGGCGTTGGCCGCCGACCCGGCAATCGTGGGGAGCCTTGCCGAGCCCTTCAGTGAATCCGGCGGCATCAAGGTGCTCGAAGGCAACCTGGGCCGTGCAATTTACAAGACCTCCGCCGTTCCGGCAGACCGGCTCGTTGTCGAGGCACCGGCGCGCGTCTTTGACCACCAGGAGGCGGTTCTGGAAGCATTCCGCGCCGGCGAGCTGGACCGGGACATGATCGTGGTCGTGCGTTACCAGGGGCCGGCCGCAAACGGCATGCCCGAACTGCACAAGCTCTCACCCCCGCTGGGCGCGATGCAGGAACGGGGTTTGCGGGTTGCGCTGGTCACTGATGGCCGCATGTCGGGTGCGTCGGGCAAATTTCCGGCCGCCATACACCTGACCCCGGAGGCGGTCGCTGGCGGACCGATCGCAAAGATCTGCGATGGCGACCTGCTTCGGGTGGATGCGACTGACGATCGACTGGAGTATCTCGGTGACGCGGACCAGTTTGCCGGCCGCGAACCGGCCGGCGCCCCGGCACCTTACCAGGGCCTTGGCCGTGAGCTGTTTAATGTGTTCCGGCGGGCGGTCAACGATGCTGAAAGCGGTGCTTGCAGTATTATTTAATTTTTTCATTGGTTTATAAGACTTTTAGCGAAATAATATGAATATCAGGAGCTTGCTCGAAACCGCGGCACCGGTCATGCCGGTGCTGACCATTCAACGGGTCGAAGATGCCGTGCCGCTGGCTGACGCTTTAGCTGCCGGTGGCCTCCGGGTGCTGGAGATAACGCTGCGAACCGATGCGGCCATAGACGCGATCAGCGCCATCAGGGAAACCCGGCCCACCCTGGTCGTTGGCGCGGGAACGGTCCTGACTCCCAAGCAGATGGGTGCCGTCAGTACCGCTGGTGGCCAGTTTGCGGTTAGCCCGGGACTGACGGCGACCCTGGTCGAAGCTGCCGAGGAGTGTGAGATGCCCTATCTGCCGGGAGTCGTGACGGCCGGGGAAATACAGCACGCCATGGAGGCCGGACTCGATGCCCTGAAGTTCTTTCCCGCTGCCGCAGCAGGTGGACCCGGCCTGCTGAAGAACTACGCCAGCGTTTTTCCGCAGGCGATTTTCTGTCCGACCGGCGGTATTCGCCTCGACAACATGCGCGATTACCTCGGCCTGAAAAACGTCGGTTGTGTCGGCGGCTCGTGGATCGCACCGCGGCAGCTCGTTGACGACGGCGACTGGGCGGCCATCGAACGTCTGGCGCGTCAGGCGACCGCCTGAATCCGTACTTACCCCGATAGCGTACTAAACACGGCGTTGGCAATCTTGCTGCGAGAATCCCGGGAGAGGTTGAAATGGGACTTGCGATAGAGAAAGACCGTTTCGAGGAGCACGACTACAAACGGTTCGAGGAACGGCTGCGCGCCAACCTCCAGGCACTCGAAGCGCTGTTATTGCGTGACAGTTTCGGGATTGGCAAGCCGTCGCTGGGTGCCGAGCTCGAACTTGACCTCATCGACGACCGGTGCCGGCCACTGGCGATCAACCGCCAGGTGCTGGCCGATCACGTCGACCCACGGCTGCAGCTGGAGCTGACGCGGTTCAATCTCGAGTACAACCTGTCGCCGGTATCGGCCCGGGGAACGCCCTTCACCACCATTGGCAAAGAGATGGAGCTGGCGCTTGAGTCACTGCAGGCGCCCGTCGCGGCGCACGGCGGCAGAGTCCTGCCTATCGGCATCCTGCCAACCCTGCGGCCGGACGACCTGCAGCGGTCGGCGTTGACGGACCTGGCCCGGTACCGGGCACTCTCTTACGGTCTGCGGCGAATCCGCCGGTCCCCGTTCCATGTCAGGATCGAAGGCGACGAATCGCTGGAGATCGAGAGCGATGACGTAACCCTGGAGGGTGCCAACACCTCGTTCCAGGTCCACCTGAGGATCAATCCGTCCGATTTCGCCGATTATTTCAATGCCGCCCAGCTGGCAACCGCTCTCGCGGTATCAGTTGCCGGTAACTCGCCGGTATTCCTGGAACGCTGCCTCTGGGAAGAAACCCGGGTAGCGCTATTCAAACAGGCGGTCGACGCCCGCAGCGCCCGCACGGGTGGCGAGTGGCGCAGAGCCGCGAGAGTGCCATTTGGTCACGGCTGGGTTCGTGAGGGGGCCTTCGACCTGCTGGCTGAATCGGTCCGGCTTTTCCCACCCGTCCTTCCGGTTTGCGACGACGAAGATCCACTGGAAGTCGTCAACAATGGCGGCATCCCCCGCCTGGCTGAGCTTCGCATGCAGCAGGGGACGGTCTGGCAGTGGAATCGCGCTGTGTACGATCCCGGTGCCGGCGGGCACCTGCGCATCGAGTTCCGCGCTTTGCCCTCCGGCCCCACGCCCGTCGACATGATGGCCAATGCCGCATTTATCGTCGGCCTGACCGCCGGGCTGCAGAAGAACATCAACCAGCTGCTACCCGCATTCCCATTTCGCTATGCGGAGTACAATTTCTATCGCGCCTCGCAGAGCGGTCTGTCTGCCAATCTGCTGTGGCCCACGCTCGAAGGACTCTCGCCAACCGAACACAGTGCCCGCGACCTGGTGCTCGATCACCTGTCGCTGGCCCGCGACGGTTTGCTCGGCCTGGGTGTCGAAGCGGGCGAAATCGACAAGCTCCTGGGCGTAATCCAAGACCGTGCCGAGAGCGGCCAGACGGCATCGCGATGGCAGCGGCACACGCTGGCCCAACTCGAGAAAAAAGCCGCGAGGACCGACGCCCTGGCGACTATGGTTTCTGCCTATCACGACCGCGCCGTGAGCGGCAGGCCGGTCAGTGAGTGGATCGTCCCCTCATGACCCGGGCTGCCACGCGATCGAGCAGCCCTGCCTGAAATCCACCCGGAGTTCGAATTCCTCGAGCGGGACATCCTCGATCGTGTCGTCGAAGATCACCTTGAGCAGCCGGCTTTCGTTTCTCGGAATTTTCCGGTGGCCCTGGTCAGCGGTCAACTCACCGCGATCGATTTCGGCATGGCCGCCATAGGTGTCGGCGTCGAAAAACTTGTCGCCGTCGAGCTTGATTTCCTTCAGCTTGTCGGTGACATGGTCGGGCCAGGTGACCGTCACAGAATCAACTACACCGGCAACATTGCCGCCGTTAACCAGCGTCCAGCGGATCTCCTTGTCATGCATATGCAGACCCGAGCCGCTGATTTCGCACGGCGACGGCGGCGTAACGATGATCGGCACGTAGTCCGCGCCACCACAGCCGGCACCTGTCCATTCTTCACCAGTTGCCAGGATGGCGCTGGTGGTATCGGTCATGACATAGGTGGTGCCCGAAACCGTTTTGTCCGACATGGCATCGACGGAAATGCCTGGATTCGCCAGGGTACGCCGCGGAGCCTCACGGGCCTGTGCCAGCTGGGCAAAGTCCGATCGGTTGGACACCTTGTAGTCGTAGTCAACGAAAGAGCCTAAGCCGATACCGTTAATCGCCACCAGCGTGAGGTCACCAAAGACATCACCCACCTCGAGCGACCGGCTGCAGGAAGTGTGAATACGCATTTCGTTGGTGGACGTACCCGCACTCAGCAGGATGTCGGTGTCAGACCCGTCTTTAGCGATGGTAAATGCTTCGCCTTTACCCACCGTATAGTTGTCGCCATCCTCGGTGGTGACTGTCACCGAATCGCTGCCGGCGACCGTACCCGAGCACTCGAATTTGTCCCGCTGGTCATTGTTGCTGGCCTCGCAACCGCCACCGGTATAAACGAAGGTCAGCCACCTGGGTTTATCAATAATGTCGCAGTTGGCCCAGGCGCCCTGGATCTCGCAGGTCGATGAAGCCGCCGGCTGACCACAGTCCAGCAGACCGCTGTCGTCGACCATTCCTGCCAGCTGCCAGTCATTGACCCTGTACGACTTGTTGTCGCGACCATCACCCTGTGGAAGCCCGCAGTCCTCGACTCCGTTCATCTCGTCATCGTCGCATGCGAGGCGGAACTTCGACTCACCCAGCAGTTCGCCAGTGTCGGCGTCGAAAATTTCCCAGATCACATCGTCGGGGGCATCGTCATATCCCTGTACCGTGATGGTCTGACCCTGGACGACATTCTCATGTTCGGCGATCACCGGCGAATCGGCATTACCCAGGTGAGCCACAACCCGTATGGTCTGTTCGCCATTCCAGGTCAGGCTCAGGGTATTGATGGGCTTTTCGCAGGTGTAGAGCTCCGTTGCCAGCGAGGCAACAGAGCAACTTGCTTCTACGCGTAGCGGACAGCCACGCAACGGGATATCGACCGGGTCCGTGTGACTGGTTTCATCCTCGATCTCGACCTCCCAGCCGCCCAGGTCGCCGTCATCGTCATCATCGCCGGCTTCTTCGAGCAGGAGTGACAACCCCTCCGGTAGCGTCGCCTCATCGACCACGGCAATATAATCGCCCTCGCACAAATAGTTGAACTGGTAGCGACCGCTGGCGTCGGTCGTTGCTGTCACCGCACTATCTTCATCGTCATCGTCATAAACCAGGTAGAGACTGATTCCAGCTACGCCAGGTTCGCCAGCATCGGCTACGCCGTCAGCATTGGCATCGTGCCAGACCAGGCCCTCGAGTTGTGCAAAGCAGCCGGAATTTGGCATTCCGCTACCGGAAATTTCCGCGTGTGCGGGGAGTCCGAGCAGCAGTACCAGGGCAGAGAGATATTTTTGTTGTCTGTTTATCATTTATTTTTACCAGCATCGGGTACTGTCCAAGGCGCAATCTGGTAGACCCCGACACCGACCCGGACGGTGTCATCTGAACTGGCGTCAGCCTCGCGGCCGATTAACCAGTTGTCTGCGCGTTCGAGGAAGGCCTGGCCCTCCTGATTGAGAAATTCGGTAAATTCATCGAGCTGATTCGCAGGAATCAGCTGGTTCGTGGCAAAGCGCTCGAAACGGGCCCGCAGGTGTTCGTCGCGGTAGAGGTTGTAGCTGCCTGTTTCGGTCAGGTCACGAACGGCCATGCAGACGCGCTTGAGAGCGCCGGCGTCAGTCGCCCGCGGCACATAGGTCCGGCTGATAACCCGCAGCTTGCCGCCGTTCAGGCTTTCGACCGCACCCACGTTGCGAAGCTCTTTCAGCATCGCTGTCATTGGCGCAATCTTTCCGCTGTACTTGTCGTAAAGATCTTTGAAGCTATGTTCTCCACCTTCGACGGTAAGGACGCGAGGTTTGCCGGTTTTATCCAGAAAGTCCGGATCGGCATGCCATGCCATGAGTATCCTGGACGCCGGACGTACCTGGTCGATACTGGACTGGTCCTGTCCGGCATCCAGCTTATCCAGCTCCTGTTTGACCCGTGTCCGCGACAAGCCTGTCAGCAACGCGATACGAGAGGTGTTGGTACGTCGCCCCTCGAGTCCAAATTCCTTTGCCGCGACGTCGACGTAAACACTTCTGCAGATTTCCGAAAACCGGCTGAATGACAGGCCGTTTCGCAACAACAGCCCGACGATAGGCCGGACGATCATGCGGCAGATTTCTTCGGCAAACCGGTGTTGCCCCGGTGCCTTGTGTTGTGAGCTGTCCATCTTCGTCGGTGGCACCGCTCCCCAGCAATATGGTGCCTTGCCCCCTGAGTATTGTTTTGCCCGAATTGCGCGGAGCCTAGCTGATTTGAGTTCTGTTGTTCCAGATGAGGCGGCAGCGGAGCAACGGCTTCGGGTGCCGTGCGATATTACAATGAATATATATCGATCATCCAGTTGCAACTATTTGATTTAACTTATTCAACCCGTATTTCACGTCTTTACCTTTGTAAACCTTGTTTTTCTTGCTTCGATGGGCAGACATAACCTATTATTCATGGATATATGAGCTGCTATTGCTCAATTTAAGATAACAAAATACTAAATAGAAAAACGAATAATTGGCTGGGAGAAGCACAATGTTCACCTCTCTCGTATCTCGCACGATAGCGACGATTTCCCTTCTGCTCGTTTCGGCAACCTTGGTCGCCGCGCCGATCGGTCCCTCCCCGGTCAGCCCCAGGCCGATCGAGAGACCCGACGACCCGGCGTTGCCGGGCTTGCCCGGAACCGCGCCGATGATCGAATCACGGCTCGGATTCATGATCGAATCACCGCTGCTGTTCTTCAACAACACGGGTGTTCTTACATTTGATGCGGGATCCGGCGCACTCAGCGTTACCGCCGACCCGCTTGCGATTCGCCTCAACGCGACCGATCCACCGCGCCTCGTCTTCCCCGCAGCCGGCAGCAAGGTCGTCCAGATCGACATAGTCGTCGGCGCTGACGGGAGTCTCATCGGCGGTGTTCCCGGCGACGACTTCCTGTTGACAGGCGAGATCGACCTGGACGGTGACAGCATTGTAGATGTATCGGGCATTCTGCTGACCGGCGAAGTGACCGACTACATGGGTGAGGAAGGAACCGAAACCACCGACTTTCATTCGTTGCGCTTCGACATTACCGGTGGACAGCTGGCCGATCTTTACGGCAGCGATGTCGGTATCGAGATCACCAGCGAGATGTCGGACTTTGCAGGTGACTACACCGTCGATTTCTCCGGTGAGGCCAAGGGCAACATCGGCGTCGTTGAGTGCACCGGCACCATCGGCGACTTCGTCTGGCTGGACCTGGACGGCAACGGCATCCAGGACGACGGCGAAGACGGTATCGGCGGCGTACAGCTGATACTCACGGATTCTGATGGCAACATGACCACGGCCACGACACTGGCCAACGGTTTCTACCAGTTTGACGGCCTGTGCGCCGGCACCTACACCGTCGAGGTCAACCCCGATTCCCTGCCGCCCGATGTCGAGCCGACCCTGATCGGCGCGCCGGGCAGCACTGACGCCAGCGACAGCAACGATCCTGACGGCACCACCGTCACGTTGCCCGACAACAGCTCCATGGACCAGGATACCGACTTCGGCTATGTGCCGGTCTCCGCCGCTCTTGGCGACTATGTATGGAACGACCTGAACATGGACGGCGTGCAGGACGGCAATGAGCCGGGCGTGCCGGGCGTGATGGTCAACCTCTATGACTGCAGCGGCAACCTGGTCGATATGACCACCACTGACGCTAACGGCTTTTATCTCTTCTCGCCGCTGCCGGCAGGCTGCTACGTGGTCGAATTTATCCGGCCCGACGGCTTCGTGTTCTCGCCGATGGACCAGACCGGCGATGGACTGGATTCCGATCCCGACCCGACTACCGGCTTTACCGGCCAGGTGACGCTGGGCTCCGGCGAGACCAATCTCGACGTCGATGCCGGCATCTTCCAGCCGCCGAGCGCCGAGCTGGGCGACCGGTTCTGGGAAGACCTCAACGGCAATGGCCTCCAGGATCCCGGTGAGCCCGGAATTGGCGGAGTCACCGTCACGCTGTTTGACTGCAGCGGCAACTTTATCGACTCCACCACCACCGATTCGAACGGCATGTACCTGTTCACCGACCTTCCGGCCGGCTGCTACGAGGTGCATTTCGAGTCTCCGGCCGACTGCATCCTGACCGAGCAGAATGCGGGCGCCGACGATGCCGACAGCGATGCGGACCCGGCCACCGGTTTGACCGGTCCGATCGATTTGGCTGAGATGCAGAGCGATCTCACCTGGGATGCAGGCTGCTATTACCCGGCCGGTCTTGGTGATTTTGTCTGGAACGATCTAAACCAGGATGGCATCCAGGATGCCGGCGAGCCGGGTATCCCGGGTCTCACCGTGGTCCTGCTCGACGCCGACATGGCGCCGACCGGCATGAGCACCACCACCGGGCCGAACGGTGACTACGAGTTCACCGGCCTGCAGCCGGGCAGCTACTTCGTGCAGTTCACGGCCCCTGCGGGCTTCGTGTTCACCCTGCAGGACATCGGCGCTGACGACACCGACAGCGACGCCAACGGCACCGGCAAGAGCGACAAGGTCATCCTCGAATCCGGCGAATTCGATCCCACGATCGATGCCGGCGTCTATGTGCCCAACGATCCCTCGATCAGCATCGAAAAATCGACCAACGGTGCCGATGCTGACAACCCGACCGGACCTTTCATTCCGAACGGCGATCCGGTGTTGTGGGAATACGTCGTCACCAACACGGGCAACGTGACGCTGACCGGTATCCAGGTCATCGACGACCAGGGTGTCGCAGTGTCTTGCCCGACCGACACGCTCGAGCCGGGCGACTTCATGACCTGTACGGGTAATGGTGATGCCACGGTCGATCAGTACGCGAACATCGGTGAAACCTGCGGACTCGATCCGGCCGGTACCGAAGTTTGCGATGACGATCCGAGCCATTACTTCGGCGCCGACCCCTCGATCGATATCGAGAAAGCCACCAACGGCGAAGACGCCGATCTCCCGACCGGACCGTTTGTCGTTCCGGGAGCCTCGGTGACCTGGAGCTACGTGGTTGAAAACACCGGTAACGTAACGCTGACCGACGTCACCGTGACGGATGACCAGGGCGTTACGGTCACCTGCCCGCTGGACACGCTGGAACCCCAGCAGGTCATGACCTGCCTGGCTGACGGCACCGCCGTCGCCGGCCAGTACGCCAACCTCGGCAGCGTGACCGGCACACCGCCGCCGGGTGCCGGCGATCCGGTTATGGACGAAGATCCAAGTCATTACTTTGGCGCGCTGCCGGCCATCGATATCGAGAAGGCCACTAACGGCGAAGATGCCGACGATCCGACCGGGCCGTTCGTTGCGGTCGGTGGCTCAGTCGAATGGACGTACGTCGTGACCAATACCGGCAACATTGACCTGTTTAATGTCGTCGTAACCGATAACCAGGGGGTTGCGGTCAGCTGTCCGCAAACGACGCTGGCAGTCGGCGACTTCATGACCTGCACCGCCAGCGGCACGGCCATCGAAGGCCAGTACGCCAACATCGGTACAGTAACCGGCGATGCCGAAGCCGGCGGACCGGTCGATGACTCCGACCCGAGCCACTACTTCGGCGCCCGCCCGGCGATCGACATCGAGAAAGCCACCAATGGCGACGATGCCGACAATCCGACGGGACCGTTCATTACGATCGGTGAGGACATCAACTGGACTTACGTCGTGACCAACACCGGCAACATCGACCTGTTCAACATCATGGTGAGCGATGACCAGGGTGTGACGGTGAGCTGCCCCGGCGACATGCTGGCACCAAACCAGTCGTTCATCTGCTCGGCAATGGGCATTGCCGTCGAAGGCCAGTACGCCAACGTCGGCAGCGTCGTGGGCGACGCCGAGTTAGGTGGCCCCGTCGACGACTCCGATCCGAGCCACTACTTTGGCGCCCGCCCGGGCATCGACATCGAGAAAGCCACCAACGGCGAAGATGCCGATTCCCCGACCGGACCCTTCGTGCCGCTGGGCGGCGCAGTCGAGTGGACTTACGTCGTAACCAATACCGGTAACGTCACCCTGACCGACATCGTCGTAACTGACGACCAGGGTGTCAGCGTATCGTGCCCCGCCACGACGCTGGATCCGGGTGATTCCTTCACCTGTAACGCGGCCGGCTCGGCCCTGTCCGGGCAGTACCAGAACATCGGTGCCGTAGTCGGTACGCCGCCGGTCGGACCCCCGGTTGACGATGCGGATCCGAGCCACTACTTTGGCGCGG
>JAHEKH010000068.1 GCA_024638445.1 Gammaproteobacteria bacterium
TCGCCCGCACATCGGGGTCGTCCGCGCCCTCGAAGTGGCGGATCGAGACCAGCTGCTGGTAGGCCTCCACAAAGTCCGGGTCGCTGCGCATTGCCGCCCGGAAGCAGTCCGCGGCCTCGTCGAACTCCCCGAACGCGGAGCGGACCATGCCGACACCGTGCAGCGCCGGCGCGTAGTCCGGGTCGATCGCCAGCGCTTTCTCGAACTGTTTCAGCGCCTCAGATTCGTGCCGCTGCATGATCTGGGCGGTGCCCAGCTCGGTGTGGACCTGCGGCAGATCGTTGCTGCCTGATTCGAGACAGCGGTGCAGCACCGCCACCGCCTGTGGGTGTTTGCCCTGTTGCCGCAGCGCGATACCGAGGTTGAACAGGGCATCGGTATTGGCCGGGCTGCGCTCGACGATCCGGCCAAACTGGAGTTCGGCGCTGCCATAAGCTTCTTCCGCCAATGCCAGGTAGCCTAACTCCGACATGACCTGAAGAGCGTTGGGCGCCAGCTGCGCTGCGCGCTCCAGGTTAGAACGCGCTTCGTCGCGTTTACCCTGCAGCCGCTGAACCCGTCCGAGCAGGCAGAGCAGGCGCGGATCGTTCGGCAATTCGCGCAGAAGTGCTGTCGTGCGGCTTTCGACCTCCGCGTTTTGTCCGGCGAGCATCTGCCGGGTCAGCGACGCCAGCGCGCTGTTGATCTGGGCAGGATTCATGCCAGAGCGTCGAACTGGGAAGCGCGGTCGCCGAGGAACGGGCGGTAGCGGGCAAAACGGCCGACGGAGCGGCTGTTGATCGGCTCGCGTATCTGCGCATGCGAGGCGGTACTGACGTAGCGGCCCGCCTCGTGCGGCGAAAGCACTGCGTCATCCCACTCCAGTTCGAGCCAGTCGAGCAGGGCGCCAGCGACGGTATCCGGTTTGGCGACCAGCTCTTCGTACTCGACTTCGAAAATCGAGCTGCGATGCGTCTTCGACCACTGTCGCATCAGGCGGTTGTAGTTGCGCCAGTAGTCGGTCAGGGCTTCGAAGTCGAAGCAGAAGGCCAGCGCGGGATCCAGGAAATTCTGGAAGTAACACGACAGCAGAGTGTCGGCCGGGAATCGCCGGCAGTGAATAAAGCGGGCGTCCGGCAGCAGGCGCGCAATGGCGCCGATATAGAAAAAATTGAGCGGCATCTTGTCCGTCATGTAGCGCGTGCCCGGCGGAGCCGAAATGGCGCTGCAGTAGGTATCCGCCAGCCGGTCGATCTCCGGTTGGCCGAGCCGCATGAACGAAGCGGGGAAATCGCCGCCGGAGTTGACCAGCCTCGCGATCAGCGGCAGTTCCCCGCAGGCGTGCACCTCGGGGTGCCGCGACAACATCGTCTCCAGCAGGCTGGTGCCGCTGCGGGGCATGCCAACGATAAACAGCCGTCCCGGGTTGCGGGATTCAACGGCATCGCCGGGAGCGCGGCTATCCGCAAAGGCCTCGAGGATTGCATCGACCCGGGCATACAGCCGGTCAGAGTCGTAATCGGGGCGGAGAATACTATTGCCAACGTCGTAGTAATGCAGCGCCGCGCGGTAATCACCCCCGGCATCGTTAATCGAACCCAGCAGGAAGCACAGGCGACGGCGGGTATTCCGGTCCAGGCTGTAGAGCGGCTCACCCTTGCTGTCGAGCAACGGTTTGAGCATGGTCAGCGCTGTTTCGCGGCGTCCGACGCGGCGCGCCAGCGTTGCACCAACCAGCCTCATGTCGGGGCCGGCGTCACCGGATTCGATGATGTCGGCGATCAGCTTGAGCCCTTCGCCCGCCCGGCCCTGCCGGTCGCGCAGTTCGGCCAGCCCTGCCAGCAGGCGATGATGACCCGGGTCCTGGCTGAGCGCGGTCCTGAAGCCCGACTCGGCACCGGCCAGGTCGCCCTGCGCCATCAGGATCGAGGCCAGTTCGGCCCGGGCATCGGGGTTTTTCGGTTCGAGCCGCACAGCGCGCTCCGCCATCTCCCGCGCCGCTTCCAGGTTGCCCTGGCGGTGCAGCGCCATGGCCAGGTTCAGCGCCGCCATCGCGTAGTCCGGCGCAATCTCCAGCGCCCGTCTCAGTGCTTTAACCGCACCATCGAGATGGTTGGCACGCACCAGCAGTGCGCCGAGGTTGTTGGCGATGCGCGGATTGCGCGGCGCAATTTTTGCGGCAGCCTGTAGTGTTGCGATGGCGCGATCGGGAAACTCGTTGGCGACTTCAGCATTGGCACGGGCGATCAGGATGGCGGTTTCCTCGGGCTGCAGCTCCGCAGCGCGTTCCAGCGCGATCAGCTCGTTCTTGTGGTCGTCTCGGTGGCGATGAACTGCGGAGAGCGTCGACCAGGCTTCGGCAATACCGTCGTCATCGGCGAGCAGCTTGTGCACGATGCGCAGCGCTTCGTCAGTCTGGCCGGCCGAGGCCAGCATCCGGGCCAGCGTCAGTCTGATTCGCTGGTCCTCCGGCGCCAGTTCGGCGGCTTTTCGCAGTTGTTCTATCGCGCTGTCGGCGTTGCCCAGCTGCATTTCCAGTTGTCCGAACAGGGACAGCAGGCGGGCATCCTCCGGCGCCTGCCCGATCAGACCGACATACATGTCGCGCGCGGCCTGGAGCTTGCCGTTCCGGTGCAGGCGCAACGCGGTCCTGAGGTCGTGGGTGTTCATAGCTACAGGTAGTCTGCCAGCGCATCGGCCAGCGGCGCGAGGGCCTCGCGATAGTGGCCGTGGCGGCCGACTGAATCGCGGTAAACAGGCCTGCGCACCTGGGCATAGCTGGCGGTGTGTGCGACATCGCGGTTGGCATGGAATTCCAGGCACCCGGGCTCCCAGGGCAGATCCAGGAATCCGAGCAGTTCCCGGACAGACGATTCGGTGTCGCTGACGACGTCTTCGTAGTTCACGGTCAGCATCGGTACGGCCTGCACTGACTCCCAGTGTGCGACGAGTCGCCGGTACTGGCGGTAGTAGTGCGCCAGGTCGTCGAAATCGTAGGCGAAGCCGACCTGGGTGCCGGCGAAGTCGTGGGTGTAGCAGGACAGCAGGGTATCCAGCGGGTGCCGCGCGCAATGGATTATTTTCGCGTTGCCAAACAGTGCGGCAACCAGGCCGACATGGAACACGTTGCTCAGCATCTTGTCGACGACGCGGTCGTGCTCGTCCGGCAGGGCATCGAGATAGGCCTGCGCCGCCGTCCTGAGCGCTTCGCTGGACGCTGTAGCGACGCAATCCGGGTAGGGGTTCTCAGCCGACGCCAGCGACAGAGCCGACCGGGACAGCAGCGGGCTCTCGCCGATGGTCGCGACCTGTGGGTGAGCGGCGAGAATGCGTTCGAGCAAGGTCGAACCCGAACGCGGCATGCCGACGATGAACACCGGGCCGGCGTCAATTGCGGCATTGTCCTGCAGCCGCTTTAGCAGGTTCGCGTCGAAGACTTCCAGCAGCCGGTCGACGCTCTGCCCGGTGATCCTGGCATCGTAGTGATGCGGCTTGAGTGCGTTGGCAATGCGAAAGTGGTGGAAGGCACGGTCATAGTCGCCTTCGGCATCCCGCAGCGAGCCGGCGGTGAAAGCAATCCGGCTGCGATCGATCTTGCTGAACTCCTGCTCTTCCAGCGCCGCTTCGAGCCGGGGAGCAAACTCTGCCGAGCGGCCCGCGTGCCGGGCCAGCCGTCCCAGGCTGACCCACAGCTCCGGATTGGCCTTCACGGTTTCGGTCATAGGTGCGAGCAATGCCAGCCCGGTTTCGTAATCCCCGCGGCGGTCGTGCACCCCGGCCAGCGCCGCGGCAGCGGACACGTGATCGGGTCGTTGTTCGAGGACACCGTTGAACAGGCGTTCGGCTTCGTCCAGTTCGCCCGTAGCCTGGAAACAGGTGCCCAGGTTGTAAACCGCATCGGCGTTGAGTGGATCGGTCTCCAGCACCTGGCGATAACAGTTGATGGCTTCGTCGTAATCGCCTAACAGCTGCAGGGTGGCGCCAAGCCGCAACAGGTTGTCGGCATCGGGCGCCAGCGCTATCAGCTCGCGGTAGCACGCCAGCGCGTTGGCCAGGTCGCCGTTCTGTCGGCACAGGTCGCCGAAGGCCTGCCAGCTGCGCCAGTATTTCGGGTTGAGCTGGATGGCCGCCTTGAAATGTTCCGACGCGGCTGCTGGCTGGCCGGCCAGCTGTGCACCGATTCCAAGATTGTGCCGGGCGGCGAAATCCTGCGGATCCAGTTGTGCTGCCCGCGCAAAGCACTCCTGGGCAGGCCGCAGCCGGCCCATCGCGCCCAGCAGTTCCCCGAGGTGCAGGTGAGCCGGCGCATAGCGCGGCTCGTCCTCGATGGCGGCCCGAAAGGCATTGGTCGCACCTTCGGCATCGCCGCTGTCGCTGAGCGTGCGGCCCAGCGCGGTCCAGGCGATGGCGTTAGGTGCCAGCTCGACGGCACGGCGATGCAACGCTGCCGCCCGGTCATAGCATTCCTGTTCCCGCTCGAGCTGGCCGAGCTGAACGAGGGCTTCGAGACTGGCCTCGTCTTCATCGAGTATTCCGCGATAGACGTCACGGGCATCGTCGATCTCGCCGTTGCGCCAGTGTTCCTGGGCCGCGCCCAGCCGGTTCGCGTACTCGCTCATCGCTAAAACTTTCTCAGTTCGCCAAAGTGTTTGTCGGCCCAGTCGGCGTAGTTCCGGTAACGCCCGATGGAGCGGGTGTACATCGGCTGGGTGACCTGATGATAGCTGGCCGTGGTTACCGCGCGCCGGGTTTCATGAAACCGCAGACAGGCATCGTCCCACGGCAGGCCGGCAAATTCGATCAACCTTGGAATCTGTTCATCGGGGTTGCTGGCCAGCGTTTCATAGTCGACTTCCAGGATCGGCAGCGGGCAGACTTCACGCCAGTGCTGCATCAGATCCCGATACGCATTCCAGGCGGTGACCAGGTGGGCCGGGTCATAGGAAAACGGAATGCCGCCGGCACCGAACAGGTGGAAATAGCACGACAGCAACACGTCGCGCGGATCCCGCAGGCAGTGCACGATCCGGGCGCGTGGAAACAGCAGCGATATCAGCCCGATGTTTTCGTAGTTCTGCCACATCTTGTCGGTCACCCGCGCCGCCTCCGGCGCCAGCCGGTTGACCTGGTCGAGGTACCTGCCGGCCAGGTCCGCGAGGATTTCGGCTGAGGCCTCGGCCATGCACTCCGGATAGGGTGCCTCGCCGGGGATCCTGCGCGGCAGACCGAGCGCCATCAGGCCGATCGTTGCCAGCTCGCCGGCGCCGTGTGCCGCCGGGTGTGAGGCAAGGATCTGCTCAACCAGCGAGGTGCCGGACCGCGGCATACCGACTATAAATAACGGAACCTCGCTCTCATTACCCGACCGCGGCAGCCTGTCCATGGCTTCGGGACTGTAGGCAGCGATGATCCGCTGTGCCACGCTGCGGTGATTCGCAGGATCAAAACCGGTGCTGCGCAGCGCGTTGCCGGCGTCGAAATGTGTCAGCGCCTGCTCATAGTGTCCGGCGTGGTCGCGCAGGTCGCCCAGCTTGAAATTGAGCACGGCGCGGTCCAGCGTGTCGGGGGCTGATCGGCCGAGATGACGCTCCAGCGTGGCGATGGCATCGTCGCGCCGTTCCAGGCGCTCGAGTACCGTCGCGTAAACCACCAGGATGTCGGGGTGTGCTTCGCCGTGGCTCACGTGAGGATCGAGCAATTCGTAGGCCTCGTCGTAGGCTCCCTCCATTTCGAGCACCGCGGCCAGCCCCGACAACGCTGCCCGGTGACCGGCTTCGGCCGCCAGCGCCTGGCGGAAGTGTGTTTTTGCGGGCCCGAATTCTCCGAGTGAACGATGCGTTGCCGCGAGGTTGCAGTGGGCATCGGCGTAGTCGGCTTTCAGCTTCACCGCTTCGGAAAAATGCCGCTTTGCCGGTTCCAGCATGGCCCGTTCCTGGAAAATCACCCCCAGGCCGAAATGGGCAACCGGGTCACGCGGGTTCAGTGCCAGCGCCTGCTCGAACGGTTCGATTGCTTCCTGGGAGTGACCGGCTGCGAGCAGCGTCATCCCGAGGTTACGCTGGGCCGGCTGCATTTTCGGGTCGATCTTCAGTGCCCTGCGGAAGCTGTCAATGGCGGCCTGCAGGTCGCCCTTGCGACGGGCCACGTGACCGTAATTAAAATGCGTTCCCGCGTTCGCCGGGTCGAAATGGCGCGCCCGGGTCAACGCCTGCTCGGCTTCCTCCAGACGGCCGAGGTTATTAAAGATGCGTCCCAGCGTGCTGTAGGCGGCGCCGAAATCGGCGGCGTGATAGATCGCCTTTTGCACCGCGCGCAGCGCCGCGTCGGTCTGTCCCGTTTCCAGCAGCAGAAGGCCGAGCTGGTGATGGGCCACGGCAAAGTCCGGACGCCTGCGCAGTTCCTCGGCATAGGCCGCGAGTGCTTCTTCAGTGCGTCCGGCTGCGCGCAGCACATTGCCCAGGCTGTTATAGAACCCCGCGCCGTCGGGTTCGAGTTCGATGGCCCGGCGGATAAGCCGTTCGGCGTCGGCAAAACGACCCGATCGCAGGTCGAGGTTGCCCAGCCGGTGCAGGCTGCGCGCGTGATCCGGGAAATCCTTCAAAAGAGCGAGGTAAGCGCTGTGCGCAGCCTCGAGATCACCGGACTGGTGCAGCGCCAGTGCCTCCCGGTATTGGCTGTCAGCGTCGATCATGAGCCCCCAAGGTGGCAAAGCGCGCATTGTAACGACATCCTGCCCCGGAGTGTCCGCAGCGGGCTCCGGAGCGGCCGTTGCTGAAAAACATCACTTCAAATCGCGTTGCGATCCTGCAACAGGGGGCCATAAGCGCTGATTTCATAATTCCCATCATTCTTGAAAATCAATGAGTTATTGTCAGAGGAGTCTCTCAAATCGCTATATTTGGGCCTTTGGGCACAAATCGAACAACCTGTGGTTTGATTGCAACAAACCCCTTTTGGGGGTTGCATAGTGTTGCTAGTATACGTCGCAATCCGGTAACAGCTTCGTTACCGGGGGGTGGGCAAAGGGGCCCGCAACCTAAACAAACCTCTCCTAGGAGGAATTATCAGCATGAAAGAGCGCAATCCTCTCCGGGATGCAGTGCAACTGGCACTGTCCGCGAGCCTTGCCGCGACCGTAACCGCTGTTCCGTCAGCGTTTGCGGCCGACGACGATGTCGCCGAACAGGACACAGTTACTGTAACCGGATCGCGTATTAAGCGCGTTGATATCGAGACGCCTCTTCCTGTAACCACGATCAACCGCGAGGACATTGATGCCAGCGGTGAGATTTCGGTTGCGGAAGTACTTCGTGGCTCGACGTTCAACTCATTCGGTTCTTTCCGTCAGAGCTCCGGCAGCTCAGCCCAGTCCCAGGCGACCGTTAGCCTGCGTGGTCTTGGCTCGCAGCGTACGCTGGTTCTGCTCGACGGCCGCCGTATTGCCGGTTCGCCGACCTTCGGCGCCGGTTCGGCACAGAACCTCAACACCATTCCGCTGGCAGCAGTGGAACGCATCGAAGTCCTGCGTGATGGCGCCTCGGCCGTATACGGTTCGGACGCAATCGGTGGCGTGGTCAACGTCATCCTGCGTAAAGACTTCGAAGGCGTGCACCTCAGCGCCGGCATCGGCCGTCCGACTCAGGAAGGCGGCGACGAAGAGAGCTTCGGTATTACCGGCGGCATCAGCTCCGGTAAAGGCAACATTACGTTCTCTCTCGATCATGGCGCCCAGGACATCATCTTCAACGGTGACCGCGAATTCTCCGACGTCGGCCTGTCGAGCTTCGGCTTCCCGGGTACGGCGTGGGTGGGTGGCTTCGGCCGCTTTGCCGATCCGCGTTGCCCCGAAGGCATCAACGGCGAGCCCGACACCTCGGATCCGGAATTCCCGGCCTCCGTGGCGGTCGACCAACGTTGCCGCTACAACTACGCCGGTGTTTCCGCCAACGAAGCCAGCATCGATCGCGACAGCTTCTTCGTGAACGGTAACTACGAAGTCAGCGACAACGTCAGCTTCTTTGCCCGCGGTATCTTCTCGCGTGCGGAGTCGTTCGGTCGTTACGCGCCGACGCCGGTTGTGGGCGGTACGCCGTTCGCGCCGACGATGAGCGTCAACAACCCGAACAACCCGACGGCACCTGGTGCGCTGGCGCTTCCCAGTGGTTATAACAGCAATGGTGGAGCGTCTAACATCGACTTTGTCGGTTCGGACTTCTCACAGATCGACACCGACGGCGACGGTATTGCCGACGCCACGGGGCCGTTCGAGATCACCAGTATCTGGTACCGCAACGTACCGGGTGGTTTCCGTGACAGCCTGGTCGAAAACGTCTGGATCGATGGCCTGGTAGGCCTGCAGGGTTCGAACGACTGGTTCGGCGGCTCCGACTGGGAAGTCGGTCTGCAGCACAGCCGTCAGAACAACGCTGACAGCACCGCTGGCCTCGTTGTGACCCCGACGCTTCAGGGCGACGTCGACAGTGGCGCGCTGGACATCTTTGCCGTGAACGGCCCGACGGATCCCGCAGTTGCTCGCAACTCGATCCACGAAGGTTTCCACGACGAAGAAACCCGCATCCTGTCGTTTGACGCCTCGATGGGCTTCGATATCGCTCAAATCGCCAACGGTTCGATTCCGGCCGCTATCGGCTTCGATTACCGTGACGAGAAATTCAGCCAGAACTACGACGGCCTGCAGAACGCTGGCGCGGTTACCGGTTCGGCTGGTGGTGAAGACATCACGGGCGCTCGTGCCACTTATGCTGTCTTCGGCGAGGTCGCGATCCCGATCCTGAGCAACCTCGAACTCGATCTGAAGGTTCGCCGAGATCACTACAATGACTTCGGTAACGCCACCACCCCGCAGCTGTCGCTGGGCTACCGCCCGATGGACAACCTGCTGCTTCGTGCTTCGTTCGGTGAAGGTTTCCGTGCACCGAGCATGTCCGAGCTTTACAGCGGTGGTTCGCAGAGCTTTAACGACGGTCTCGACTTTGTCCGTTGCAACACCCAGGCCCCGGGTAACGTGACGCAGAGTGGTTCCACTCTGACGATCGTTGACGAGAGCCTGGACGAGTCTTGCGTGACGACTCAGTACCAGAATATCCAGGGTGGTAACAACCAGCTGGATGCTGAGGAATCTGAGCAGTTCGGTCTGGGCGCCGTGTGGAGCCCGACTTCCGACCTGACGCTGACACTCGACTACTACGACATCGAGCTGACCAACGAGATCACGATTCTGCCCCTGAACAACATTCTTCGGGCAGAGTTCCTCGGCCAGCCTAACGGTTCACTGGTGAATCGTAAGACGAATGGCACGGTCAACTTCATCGACCGTCGTAACAACAACCTGGAAGGCATCAAGACCGATGGCATCGACTTCAGTGCGCTGTACAACTTCTCCATTGGAAACATGGGTGATTTCCGTACGACGCTGCAGGTGTCGAAAGTCAACGACTTTGTCCGCCGTCTGGACCCGAACGAGCCGTTCCTGAGACTGGAGCAGACCTTTGACGTAGATATGCGTGCGTCTGCCACCGTCAACTGGGCGCGCGGCGACTTCGGTGCCACGCTGGTCGGTAACCACATTGCCGATACTGCGTATGTTGACGGATCGGCCAGCCTGTCCGACTGGACTACCTGGGATCTCCAGGTGTCGTACGCCACGCCGTGGAACGGCCGTGTCGTGGTCGGTGCTCGGAACGTGTTCGACGAAGATCCACCGACGGATCCGGTCGGCCTGAGCAACCCGTACTACTCGAACGGTCTGCACGACATCTATGGTCGTGTGCCGTACATCCGGTACGAACAGGATCTTTGATCTGACCTGACCGCTTCAGGCTTTGCCTGGAAAAAAGGCCCACTTCGGTGGGCCTTTTTTTTTGCGCCGCTTTTTGGGATTCCGGGATTGCTGGTCTTTTTCCGAGATTGCGCGGGAGAGCTGCCGGTGCCCCTTTTTGGTTCCGGGGGAACTTAGTCACCAAAAAGGAGCACCGGCAGCTCTCTCGCTAAGGCCTGAGCAAGCGCCGCTGATTCCGGGGTGGGGCGCGGCGCGAGGTGGGGAGGGTGTTAAAGACAAGGAGTGACGAACGCGGGGCGTTCCTCACGGGTTGGTTATACTGGCGGGGTGGAGACGGCGTTTGAGTTGGGGATGCGTGCGTTGCGTGAGGGGCGCGATGATGAGGCGCGTGCGTGTCTCGGGAAGATCTCCGGGGACGACCAGGAATTTGGGCGGGCGCGGAATTTGCTGGCGCAGGTCGAGTTGCGGGGTGGGCGGCTCGAAGAGGCGCTCGGGTTTGCGAAGGAAGCCGTCGCGGTGCTGCCGGGCGAGGTGGGGTGCCGGCTGACGCTCGCCCGGGTGCATGATGCGCTGGAGGATTTCGCCGCGGCACGCAAGGTCAGTGGGGTCGCGCTGGAGATCGACAACGATCATTTCGATGCGTGGTTTTCGCACGGGAACTACGCCTTTAAGATGAGCGACTACGGGGCTGCGGCGGAGGCATTCCGGCGGGCTAACGCGCTGGAGCCGGACCGTGTGGAGCCGCTGGTGAATCTCGGTGGGGCGCTGGACCGGCTGGGGCGGCCCGACGAAGCTCTGCAGGCGTACGAGAAAGCGCTGGAGCTGCGTCCCGAGTCGCCACCGATATTGCTCAACGTCGGACGGATGCACGGCAACCACGGCAGGCATCGGGAGGCGATTGCCGCCTACGAGCGGGCGATTGCGGCTGATGCGGAGTTTTCGGATGCGTGGGTCAACCTGGCGGTGGCTTATCTGCGCGCGGGAGAGCCGAACGCCGGGTTGCGCGCGGTCGCGAAGACGCTGGAGTTTTTCCCCGGCGATCGCAGCGCCACCTCGCTGGCCATGATTGCCTATCAGCAGCTTGGCGACCTGGACAACTATCGCAAGCTGTACGCGTTCAATGACTTGATCTATGGCGATGAACTGGGTGTTCCGTCGGAATTCGGCACCGCGGAAGACTTCAATTCGGCGCTGGCAGACGCGGTACTCGCGCACCCAACGTTGATTCACGAACCGGCCGGCAAGTCGACGCGTCGCGGTTACCAGACGGGCAACCTGGTCAATGCCGACGACAGCGGAGTCTTCGGGCTCCTGAAGACACAGGTGTTGGAACACATCGAGCGGTTCCTGGCGCGGCCCTTCGATAATTCCGGTCATCCTTATGCGCAGTTCGGGCCGGACGACTGCGATTTCTACATGTGGGCCACGGTGCTGGATGAGCAGGGACACCAGGACCCGCATATCCATCCAGCGGGGTGGGTCAGCGGTGTGTATTACGTGCAGGTGCCGGTGTCGAATCCGGATGACACTGCAGGATGGATCGAGTTCGGCCGGCCCGAAGGCAGTATCCCCGGTGTCGATGAGTCCAATACCGACATCGTGCAACTGCCGGCCGAGGCAGGAAAGCTGTTCCTTTTCCCTTCGTACTTTTATCACCGCACGATCCCTTACCACGGCGAAACACCGCGTATCAGCATTGCCTTTGACCTGGTCCCGAAACGCCTCAAGCGCAAACAGCCGCCCGTGAAGGCTGGTGGGCGCAGCGAGCTCCAGCAGCATGTCGTAGCGCTCATGCGCAGCGGCCGGCTCGACGAAGCCGGAGCGGCCTGCCGGGAGGCGCTGGCCGCCGATCCCCACGACGCGACGGCGCTGTCGCTGACCGGGGACCTGATGCAGCAGCAGGGCAGGCTGGACCGTGCGACGTATTTTTTCCGACGTGCAGTCGAGGCCGATCCGGCCAGCCTGCAGGCCCGGCTCGGACTGATCGGGATAGCACGGCAGTCACGCGAGCACCTGGCGGCACTGGAGCTGGCCAACGACGGGCTCGCCCATGACCCGGTACCGCAGCTGCACCTGGCCCGTGCCGACCTGCTAATCGATCTCGGTCGGTTCGACGGCGCGCGGGCCGATGTGGCCGCAGCGCTCGAACGGATTCCCTACTATGCCCGCGCCGCCTGGCTGGCCGCGCAGCTGGACGAATCCATGCTGGATGTGCAAAAGCTGGCGACCATCGAGCAGAACTGCCCGCCGGCCCAGAAGAGCGGCCTGCAGTTCGCGATGGGCCGGCTGCTGGAGAAGAGTGACCCTGAGCGGGCCTTCGGTTACTACCGTGAGGCTAACCAGGCGATGCATGGAAGGCTGGCGCACGCGATTCATCCAGCCGATGTCGATGTACTGAAACAGCATTTCACACCACAGCTGTTCGACAAGCTGTCGGGCCAGGGGCTCGACAGCGACACACCGGTTTTTATCGTCGGAATGCCGCGAACGGGGACCACGCTGGTCGAGCAGCTGCTGGCCGCGCACCCGCAGATCAACACCGCCGGTGAGACCGACCTGCTCTGGAACACCGTTGGCGAACTCGCGCGCATGCTGCCGGCGGGCAGCCAGATGCCGGCCGACCTGGCCCGGCTGCCCGAGCGCGCCGGCGGCCGGGCCGCTGGTCTGTACCTGTCGAAACTGCGGCGAACCGCGGGGGAGGCACCGCGAATCGTGGACCGACACCTGCAGAACCACGCCATGCTGGGCGTAATCCAGGTCATGTTTCCCAAAGCGTTTGTGATCCGCTGCCGCCGCAGCCGTCCGGATACGCTGTGGTCCTGTTATACCCAGTGGTTCGACTACCCGGTGCCCTACGGCTATGACACTGCCGCTATCGGTGACGCCCAGGAGCGCGAGGCGCAGCTGCAGCGGCACTGGGAGCAGGTCTTGTCGCTTAGAATGCTGACCGTGGATTACGAAGAACTGGTCAGTGACTTTGCCGGCGAAGCCCAGCGTATAGTTTCGTTTTGTGGGCTGGACTGGGATCCGGCAGTGCTCGATTTTCATCAGCGCCAGGCACCGGTCATCAGCGGCGACCGTTTCGGTGTGCGCCGGCCGGTCTACCGCACGTCGCTGGGCCGCGCTGCAGCGTTCCGAAAATTTTTCGACGAGGAGACCGCAACATGAAGCTTTCGACGCACTTTGCGGTACCCCTGGCGGAGCTGCGCATGGAGCAGCCGGAGTCGCTGTGTGGCGAGCTGCTGCAGCTGTTCCTGGACTGCGAAAAAGACCCCGACAAGTATCGCAACGAAATCCGCCGCAACACCCAGCACGGGCTGTTCGAAAGCCGTTTCGATCTCTTTCAGTGGGAAAATCCGGCAGTGCAGGAGCTGGCGCGGTTTTGCCACGCCGCTGTTTTCAGCGTCGTTGCCAATCTCACCGAGAATACGCCGGACGAACTCGAGCGGTTACGTTTCGATTACCACTCGTGGTTTCACGTCACCCGGGCTGGTGGTTACCAGGGGATTCATAACCACCAGAATGCTTCCTGGTCGGGAATATTCTGCGTCGACGCCGGCGACGAGCCCGAAGCGCACCCGCAGAGCGGTGTCGTGCGGTTTATCGATCCGCGGCCCGGCGCCTTCATGTACATGGATGCCGGCAACCGGCGCATGAAAAAGCCGTTCAACCACGGCGCGGTGCAGGTGCGTCACGAGGCGGGCAAGCTGCTGCTATTCCCGTCCTACATCATGCACGAGATCTTTCCTTATACCGGCGAGCGGCCGCGCGTCGTGGTGGCGTTCAACTGTTGGGTCAACGCCACGGGCGAATCGCCGGCCGGCTAGTGTGAGCGACGCACGTCTCGACCAGGCCACCAGGCTTCTTGCGGGCCGGAATCCGGCTGCCGCCCTGGCGGTCTGCGACGAGGTGCTCGAGGACTCACCCGACGATGTTCGTGCGTGGCAGGGCCGCGGGAGGGCGCTCAACAACCTCCGGCGATTCGACGAGGCGGAAGCGGCATTCCGCCGGGCAACCGAGCTGGACCCGGGCGACGCGTCGAATCACAACTTCCTGGGCCACGTACTGCGTGCCGCGGGAAGGTCCACCGAAGCAGCACGGGTTTTTCGTGAAGCAATCGCTGCCGATGCGTCGCTCGCGGTGGCGCATTACAATCTCGGCACGGTGCTGGCAATGAGCGGCGACTATGCCGGTGCGGTCGTAGCGCTGGAGCGCAGCCTGGGGCTGGGGCGTAACGCGCCGGAGACGCTGCTGAATCTCGGTGAGCTGTACCAGTTTCTCGAACGCTATGGCGATGCCGCCGATGCCTACGAGCGGGCGCTGAAACTCGAGCCCGGCAATGCCACCGTACATTCATTGCTGGGTGACCTCTGGTATTCGCTCGGTGAAGTCGAAAACGCACGCGCGACCTACGATGCCGCACTGGCGGCCGACGCAGGCTGTCGACCGGCGCTGGCCGGCCGCGCGTTACTCGATGAGTTGTGGGGCGATATCGACGCGGGGCTGGAAAGGCTTGCCGGGGTGCCGGCCGGTGACGACGCAGGCGTCGACTATGCCCGCGCCAGGTTGCTGCGGCGCAAGGGCGATGTGCGCGGCGCGCTGGAAGTTCTGCAGCGGCTGCCCGGTGACGACCCGCGTCACGACTTCACACTGGGCGAAGTGCTCGATGAACTCGGCGATTTTCCAGGGGCCTTTGCCGCCTTCAGCCGTGCCAATGCCAACAAACCGGCGCCGTTCGACCCGGCGGCGCACAGCCGGCTGATCGATCGGCTCATCCGGTATTTCGATGCGGATCGCCTGGCCGTTCAAAAGCGGGTAACCGGTCGTCCCATGCCGTTATTTATTGTCGGCATGCCGCGTTCAGGCACGTCGCTGGTCGAGCAGGTTCTGGCGACGCACTCACAAGTCCATGCCGGTGGCGAGCGCTTCGAGTTACCGCAGCGCCTGCTGTCGCTGGGTGATGGTTACCCGGACTCCCTCGAGGGCATGGCGCCGCATGACTTTGCCGAATGGGCTGACGACTACCGGCATTCCTACGGTCCGGTCGGTACGGCGGCTGCCTGGACCGACAAACTGCCCAAGAACTTTCTCAATCTCGGGTTAATCGCGCTGATGTTTCCCGAGGCACGCGTAATCTATTGCCGCCGCGATCCGCGCGATACCGGGTTGTCGGTGTTTTTCCAGAACATGAACT
>JAHEKH010000178.1 GCA_024638445.1 Gammaproteobacteria bacterium
GGCGCTGGGCGGTGCCGCCAACATCGTCAACGCACTGGCTGTTGCCAACCAGCTCGTGCAGCCAAATTTTGCAGTGCTGGCCGCGCTGATGCAGGACCTGACCGACTGCTCGGTGAACGGGCAGGGGGTTTCCGGTGCCGTAACGGGAGTGACGACGATCGATCGCAATCTCAACCTGGAGATTCTGCGGTTTCGCAACAACAACGCGATGGCCTACACGGATACGCCGTTGCTGCAGATCGATGCTTCGGAATGTGCCATGTCAGGGCAGCTGCCGGACGGCATCGAGCCGGTATTCTCCGGATTACCGGGCCAGCTGACTGCAGAATCACCGGACGGTATGCCGGTTGCGGCGAGCGCGCCGGTGTTCTCGGCATTGTCGGATGTTGCAGCCTCAGACGACCGCGATGGACCGGTCGCGGTGACCGACGATCGCCCCGAGCTGTTTCCGGTCGGCACGACGATCGTGACTTTCAGCGCCGTGGACCAGGCCGGGAACGTCGCCTTTGCGTTGGTAGACGTCGTGGTAATGGCACCCGAGGCGCCTTCGATCGTTGCGCCACCGGATCTCGTGGCCCGTGAATCAGGCGCTGTCACGCCGGTAAACCTCGGACAGCCCGTGGTCATGGATAATGTTACACCCGCAGGATTGCTGGTTGTTACCAACGACGCACCGGCCGGCGGTTTTTCGCGCGGTGAGTTCCTGGTGACATGGACGGTAACCGACCAGGCGGGCCTGAGCGCCAGCGCCATTCAGCAGGTCAATGTCGGGACCGAGCCGGGCTATGGCGGTGACGAGTACGGACCCGACTACGGACAGCTGCCGACGTTTCCGGACCCCGGCGACGTTCCGCTCCAGCCACTGCCTGGCCGCGTGCTGCCCGACCTCGACGGCGACGGTATCAGTGACGTCGTCGAACTACAGCTGGGGAGTCATCCCGCCGTCGCCGATAGCGACGGTGACGGTGCAGACGATGCGCTCGAACTTATACTCGGATCCGACCCGATTCAGTCTGATCCTGTGCTGCTGATTCAGCCAGGTTGGCATGATGTCGTGGTGAGCGGGGACGGCACGATCGTGCGTATCGCCGTGGGGCGTCACGCGGGCACACTGCGGCTGGAGCCGCCTTGCGATGCGATCCGGGTTTATGCCGAACCCGGGGCAAGCTGGCAACAGACCACAATCCCGGCCATCACCATTGATCGCTGCAGCGGGGTTTCGGTTCACGGACTCGGGGCCGGGTTTGTCGATTCCCGCGAATCCACGTTAACCGTTTACGAACCGGGTAATCGCTCGCGATAAATTCGCCGGTCGGTCTGCTTTGCGGGCAAAAAACGACAGTTTTTTGACTTAAACACTGTCACCGCTGACCGGCACCTACTTTCCTTTTAAAAAACGTTAACCAGTTCGGCGCATCGCGAAACCTGGCGGGCTACGGTGCCAGCAGGTTTCGAGTCGAGGATGACGACGATGCGCCGATTGATTATGACCATTTGCACTCTCGGCGTTGCCGCAGCACTGTCAGGCTGCGCAACGACGATGAGCCAAACAGCCTGTCTGTCCGCCGATTGGTACACCATTGGCCTGGAAGACGGCGCCCGCGGCCTGCCCATGGCGCGCCTGGGAACGCACCGGCAGCAGTGTGCCGATTTTGGTGTCTCTCCTGATGTCCAGGCTTATCAGCAGGGGCGGCAGGAAGGCCTGGACTATTTTTGTACCCTGTCGAACGGTCTCGACGTGGGTAAGCATGGCCGCAGCTATAGCGGCGCATGCCCGGACAACATGGAGTATTACTTCCTGACCGGCTACAGGCTGGGCAAGGAGATTCACCGCGTGCGGTCGGACATGAGCTCCAATCGCTACCAGGTCGGCAAAGCAGAGAAAGAGCTTTCCGCCGAGGAAGTCAGTGACGAACGAACGGCCGAATTGCGGTACCAGATTCGAACGCTGGAGCGTGAGTATGGCCGGATGCAGAGCCGGCTCGAGTACCTGGAGCTCGAGGAACAGCGCATCGTAGTTTCTGATGCGCGTTCGTTGAGCATGGTCTCCGAGTAACTCAGATATGCAGCCGCCGGACTCCCGGGTCCGGCAGGCTGTGTGCCCACATCTCTTCGAATTCGGTTTGCAGCCGCTTCGCGATCCCGGGGCGGCTGCTGTCGTACAGACCGTCCCAGGTCGACGATTCCCGACGCATCGCAAAGGAATTTCCGTCCGCCAGCACGAAGGCATCGCCCCGGCTGTGAAAGTCACTGGCCAGTGCACGTACCTGGATCTTGCTGCTGATGCGTTCGACCAGTGCCTTGAGACGATGGTCTGCACGGGTCAGCGGAGTGGTATCCCGCACCAGGACGCGAAGCATCGTGTGCCGGTCGAGTAACGCAAAAGAACGCACCGCCTCGATCAGGTTTCTGCTGCTGAAAACGACCGGGTTGAGCTCCGGGCTAAAGACATCCACGGTGCGGGTGGCGTCCTGGAGCAAGGCAACTACTGCCGTCGCGTAGTCGTCCGGCGTAGTGAGGCGCTGCGTGGGTCGATCGCTCAACTGGCTTCTGCCCTGAGAACGCGACGCATCAGCCGGTGCGGAATACCGGCTTCATCGAACTCCGGGCCCTCGGCATGGAAACCGTGACGCTCATAGAACGGCATTGCATGGGTCTGCGCATGTAGATAAACGCCGGCCATCTGCGACTGCAGGGCGGCTTCCACCAGACGCGCCAGGATAGCGTCACCCAGTCCCTGCCGGCGGAAAGGTGCCAGCACCGCCATGCGCCCGATCTTGCCATCCGGCTGCAGCCGGCCGGTTGCGACCATTTCATCATCGGCCAGACCGGCAAGGGCATGTATACAGTCTGGGTCTTTGCCGTCCCACTCCAGCTCCGGCTCGACCTCCTGCTCGATGACAAAAACCTCGTGCCGAATTCGCCGGATCAGCTTGCGGTCGCTGTCCCAGTCGGCAATTCGACTGTACCTGTCAGTCATCGCTCAAGTATACCGCGCCAAGGCTGTAGAGCTGGTACAGCAAAGCCGGGACCGGTGAGCCGGCGGTGATTGCCCGGCCGAAACACAGCGCATCGATCCACTCGAAATCAGTTCTGACCAGCGGAATTGCGTTGCCGTCCACGAACAGCAAACCTGGCGCGGGAAAATCGCTCCACGCGTACCGGCTGCCCGGGTGTGGCTCCAACCTGCGGCCGGCCAGGGCCTCAGGCTCGAGGGGGTGGTCAGGTGCTTCCGGCTGGAGCCACGGCTTTCCTTCGGTCACCAGGGCACCAAACCAGGCAATCGCCTGTTCGGGTGTCTCGTCGCGGACGCCAATGCAGTCCAGCGCCCGCTGTACCGCGGCCGGCGAGATCATGCCGCCGCTGGCTTCGCCGGGGTCCAGACCCGGGTCGCCATAACGTCCCTTCGTCCGCTCGGCAATCTGCGCGGCACGGGCCAGCAACAGATCGCCGGCCGCCGGTGCGCGAAATCCAACCGAATAAGTCACCGCGGAGGTCGTGGTGATCGCGTTATGGGCAATGCCCGGCGGCAGGTACAGGGCATCGCCGGGCGACAGCGTGTATTCGTCCTGTACCACGAAGTCTTCGAGCAACCGCACCGGCAGGCCGGGTATGCAGCGGCTGCCGCTGCCGGTTTGCCAGGTGCGCTGACCCG
>JAHEKH010000069.1:0-7390 GCA_024638445.1 Gammaproteobacteria bacterium
TGTGTCCGACCCGGCCGCCCAACACCAAGTTCAACCCAGGGCCGTTTCACCAGCCGTCTCGATCGCGGCGGTTGCAGCCTGGCAGACCGTCGACACCGGTTGGGTCGCATCGAGGCGAACCGCATCGTCGGGTGGGGGATCGAAGCGCTGCGCGACTTCGGCCACCAGCGCCGCGTTACGGTCGGCCGCCACATGCTGAGCTTCCCGCACCCGCCTCGCGGCTACCGTGGCCGGACAATCGAGAAACAGCGGCAGCAGGCGATAGCCATCGCCATCACAGGCCGTGCGCAGCCGCTCGAGGACTGAGGCGTCCGCAAAAGTCATGCCGTCGACGATACAGCTGCGACCGGCCTGGCGATTGACTGCTAACGCCTCCATGACGGCCGCTTCGGCTGCACGCTTCTCGGCGGGTGTGAATTCGCAACGCGGGAACATCGAGGCGCGAATGTCGTCACGATTGACGATGTGAAGATCGAAGCGCTGTTGCAGCGCCCGGGCAACCGTCGACTTGCCCGCTCCCGGCAACCCGATCAGCGCGACCACGAACCGGTCCATCCCCTTCTCCGGAAACCCCGTTGTCCCGATTCTATCGCATTCCACAGCCCGTTACGGCCTGGCCGGGGATAATTGACTGAATCTTCAGGTGCTACGAGTAAGGACCCGGTAGCGGGAAAGATGGCGTAATGCCTGCGCGGTCTGGCCGGAACGCTCGTGAAGACGGGCGAGATTGAAATGAGCGTCCGCAAAATCCGCATCAGCCTCGAGCGCCGCTTCGTAGGCTTCGCGCGCGGCGATGGCCTGACCCTGGTCGTCGAGCACTACGCCGAGGTTGAACAACGCCAACGCGTTGCTCGGAGATTTTTCGATCACCGTCCGGTAATGACGTTCAGCCTGTCGCAACCGCCCCGCAGCATGCAACAACCGGCCAAGGTTGATGCGTGCCTCGCCGTGATCCGGATCCGCCTCCAACGCGCGTTCGTAGGCATCGACGGCGCGTTCTTCGGCGCCAACGGTTTCCAGGTCAATGGCAATGCGGTACCAGTCATCGGCCGTCGTCTCATCGTCGTCTGCCTCGCGGGCGTGACGCGCGGCCTGCCGAACCATCGGTGCAGCCTCTTGTGCGAGTTCGCCGACGTCAAACTCCAGGACCGCCTGCCCGCTGTACGGCTCCCAGGCCGCTGCCGAATCCCGCACCACCACGTCATCGCCCGCGGCAGAGATCCGGACCGTCGCCAGCGAGCGGTTGGCCGGCAGCTGTTCCTGCAGCGAGCGCAGGGCTTTCCAGACACGCTTCGAGGGCACGGCGGCATCGTCGAGCTGCTTCGCGGCCCGCAGCAGCACGATGTCCTGGAACGAGAACCGGTACTCGCTGCGTTCGCCCCGGGTGGGATGCAGGAAACCGGCACGAGCGAATGCCCGCACCCGTGCTTCCGGCAGGTGCAGCAACTCGGCCACTTCGCGGGTGGAATAACCTTTCACCACTCTAGGATACCGTGCGCCGGCGGCACACGGGAACGGCTGTCAACCGCTGGATTTCTTGCGGCTGGTCTTTTTGCGCGCCGTTTTCTTACCGGCGCGTTTGGCTGGCTTGCGCTCGCCCTCGGCCAGGCTGGCCTTGAGCGCTTCCATGATGTCGATGATCTTGGTCTCGGCCTGTTCCGCAGGCGCGACGCTGATGTCCTCACCCTGGATTTTCTTCTCGATCAGTTCCATGACCCGGCCCCGAACTTCGTCTTTGAACTGCTCCGGATTGAACTGATCGCTCGAAGACTGATCGATAAGTTGCAGTGCCAGCTGAAGTTCTTCTTTCTTGATTTCGGCATCGTCCATAGGCACATCGGCGATGGACCGCAGCTCGTCGGCGTAGTGCAGCTGCTCCATGGCCAGCCCGTCTTCCTCCGGACGCAACATCACCAGGTGCTCCTTGCCCCGCGACGCATACTTGGCAATCGCCGCCCGGCCGGTCTTCCTGAGGCCCTGGGCCAACAGCTTGTAGGCCCGCGCCCCGCCCTTCTCGGCACCGAGAAAATACACCCGGTCGAGAAACTTGCGATCAACCTGGTCGGCCGGCACGAACTCGATGATATCGATGGTGTGGGTGGACACGCTTTCCAGCGCCTTGAGTTCCTCCCGGGTGAACAGCACATACTGTCCCTTGGCGAACTCGTAGCCCTTGACGATCTGGTCACGCGGCACCGGTTCGCCCGATTTCGAGGAAATCAGCTGCTGCTTCACCCGGGCGCCGTCACGCTGGTCGATCTGGTTGAACCGCACCTGGCTGCCGCTCTCGTAGGCGGAATAGAGCTTGACCGGGATCGAGACCAGGCCGAAGGAAATGGTTGCCGTCGATAATGCACGCATGGCTCGTATACTATAAGGTCAGTCCAATGGCCGCAAATAATACAGATAAATTAAAGGTTTATCGTCAAAAGCGAAAAGCCGACTCAACTCCGGAGCCGTTTGGCGGCACAACATCTGGGGGCGGCGGCCTGTTCGTGGTCCAACATCATGCGGCCCGCGCCAATCATTATGACTTCCGACTCGAGATCGACGGGGTCCTGCGCAGCTGGGCGGTGCCGAAGGGACCGTCCCCCGACCCGGCCGACAAGCGCTTTGCCGTGCTGACCGAGGACCATCCGCTGGAGTACGCGGGCTTCGAGGGCATCATCCCCGAGGGCAACTATGGTGCCGGGGCAGTGATCATCTGGGACCGCGGCGCCTGGGTGCCCAACGGCGAACCCAACGCCGAACTCGCAAAGGGCAAGCTGGCGTTCAAGCTGCACGGCTACAAGCTGCGCGGCAAGTGGGCGCTGATCAAGACCCGCAAGGGCGAAAAAGACTGGCTGCTGATCAAGGAAATCGATGATCACGTTTCTGATGAAGGCACTGCCGGCTATCCGCAAGACTCGATCCTTTCCGGTCGCACCGTCGAACAGCTCGCAGCGGGTGAAAGTGCCGAGGCAAAAATCGTCGAACAGCTGGAAAAACTGGGAACACCGCGAAAGCGGCTCGACCCGCGGCGTCTCAAGCCCATGCTGGCCAGGACCACGGAGCCCTTTTCGGCCGACGGCTGGCTGTTCGAAATCAAGTACGACGGCTATCGACTGCTGGCCGCTCATGCGGACGGTACTGCGACACTGTATTCGCGCAATGGCAACGACCTGACCGCGACCTTTCCGGAAATCGCCGATGCCGTCACCGCGCTGCCGTTCGATCGGTTCATCCTCGACGGCGAGGTCGTCGTCCACGATGCCGCCGGTCTGCCTTCCTTCGGCCTGCTGCAGAAACGCGGCCGTCTCACCCGGCGGCACGACGTGGCGCGGGCGGCAGTGCAGCTGCCTGCATCGCTTTACGTGTTCGATCTGCTGGAGTTCGACGGCCATGACCTGCGCCGCCTGCCGCTGGAAACCCGCAAAGGCCTGCTGCGCGAGATGCTGCCGGGCGTAGGGCCGCTGAAATTCTCCGACCACATCGCCGCTGCTGGCGAAGCCATGTACACGCACGTCGAAAAGCTGGGACTGGAAGGCATCCTCGCCAAGAAAGCAGATTCGCCCTACGTGAGCCGGCGGTCCGACAACTGGCGCAAGATCGTCGTCGCCCGCAACGACGATTTTGCCGTAGCGGGTTACAGCGAGCCCAAGGGTGACTCGCGCGGCCTCGGGGCGCTGCTGCTGGCGCAATCCGACGGCAGCGATTACCACTACATGGGCCGGGTCGGCAGTGGGTTCACCCAGGCTCAAAACGAGGAGCTGGCCGGGCTGCTCCGGGAAATGCCTGCCGCGCAAGCACCGCTGGGTGCACCCGCGACTACCGGCTACCACTGGGTGGAACCCGGGCTGGTCGCACAGGTGCGGTTCAAGGAAATCACCACCGAGCGCCAGCTGCGTCAGCCGGTGTTCATGCGGTTGCGGGACGACAAGCGTCCGGCCGATTGCCTGCTGCGCGATGCCGTCCCGGAATTGCTCGAAGTCCGGGACTGCGGCGAGAAGACCGTGCCTTTCAGCAACCAGGACAAGGTGTTCTGGCCGGACGAGGGCTACACCAAGGGCAACCTGATCGACTATTACCGCGACATCTCGCCCTGGCTGTTGCCGTACCTTGCCGATCGCCCGGTGATGCTGACCCGTTATCCCGACGGCATCGACGGCAAGTCGTTTTTCCAGAAAGACGCGCCTTCCTTCGTGCCCGACTGGATACGCCGCGAAGTCGTGTGGAGCGAGCACGCCGAGCGCGAGCTGCACTATTTCATCATCGACGACCTCGAGACCCTGCTGTACATCATCAACATGGGGACGATTCCGCTGCATGTCTGGTCCAGCAGAGTCGCCGCCCTGGAACGGCCGGACTGGTCCATTCTCGACCTCGACCCCAAGGAGGCCCCTTTCGGCGACGTGGTAAAAATTGCCCGGGCAATACACCGGCTTTGCGACGAGATCGGCCTGCCGACATACGTAAAGACCAGTGGCTCGACCGGTCTGCACGTGCTGATCCCACTTGCCGGCCAATGCACTTATGAACAGTCCAAATCGCTGGCGGAGCTGATCGCCACACTGATCAGCCGCGAGCTGCCGGATATCGCGACGATTACGCGTAACCCGGCAAAACGCGGCGGCAAGGTCTATATCGACTACATCCAGAACGGGCACGGACGAACGCTGGTCTCGCCGTTCAGCGTCCGGCCACTGCCGGGGGCCCCGGTGTCGATGCCATTACGCTGGAAGGAAGTAAAACCGGCGAACAACAACGCGCGCTACCACATACGCAACGCGCGACGGCGGCTGCGCGCCCTCGGCAGCGACCCGCTGGCGGGCGTGCTGACGGAAAAAACCGATCTCGGTGCCGCGCTGTCGCAGCTATCGGAAATCTACTCCCCCGACTGAGCCAGGAAACGCTGCGCCATGGCCGGGCCCGCACCGTCTTCTTCGTGCTTGAAGAATACGAAGGCGCGGTTCCAGCCTGCGTCGCGAATCCGCCCCGCCCACTGCGCCAGCGACGCGTCGTCATAGTCGGGCCGCCGCAATCGCAGGTAGCCCCAGTTAGCGGTAGATAGTCGCTGCGGAATTTCGCCGTCACCGTCCTCGGAAATCACCAGGGCCAAATTCTTTTGCGCCAGCATGTCGCCAATCTCGTCGTCGAACCACGAGGCATGGCGAAACTCGAAAGCCGCCGGCAAACCCTCCGGCAGGCTGTCGATGAACGCCTGCAGCCGTTCGGCCCCCTTGCGCAGGAACGGCGGCAGCTGGAAGAGCACCGCCCCCAGCGTATCGCCCAGGGTGTCCAGGTTGCCGGCCAGGAAACCGATCTCGTCACCGGTGTCGGCCAGCTTCTTGTTATGAGTGATTCGTCGCGACGCCTTGATGGCGAACCGGAACGTGGGTGGCACCTGGCTGCGCCAGTTTTCCAGCACGTTCTTTTTCGGCATCCGGTAAAACGTATTATTAATTTCGACTGCCGGCAGCTGGCCGGCATAAAAGCCCAGCATGTCTGCCGGCTTCAGTTTCTTCGGATAAAAGCTGCCAAGCCACTCCTTGTAGCTGTAGCCGCTGGTGCCGGCATAAACGTTCATGTACCGATGCTACGGCCGGGTGTCATGTCGATGCAAAATCCTTCGGGCGGGCGATCCTCACGATAACGCCGCCATAGCGTCTCGTAGACCCGCTCCAGCACGCGCGCTCGTGCAGCGAGATCGAAAAGCCCGGCCCGCACGCTTTCATCTGCAATTCGTGCCTTCAGGGCATCGAGCTCGTCGCGCTGTTTCGCGAGTTCGACGGCGCGCTCCACGTAAGCGGCCGGCGTGCTCACGCAGAGCTCGTCCAGGCCCAGCGCACGGTTTATCGAAGTACCCATCCGGCTGAGAAAGCGATCGCCGGTCCGGGTCAGCAGCGGCAGGCCCGCCTGCGCCGCGGACACCGCGGTCGCTCCGGCGTTGTAGACAAAACTGTCGAGAAACAGGTCCGCCCGGGCCAGCCGGCCCACGTGGTCCTCGATACCCACCCGCGGTGCAAACACGAGCCGATCGGGGTCGATACCCCGCGACTCAGCGGCACGCCGGAGTCGTTCCTCCACCTCGGGTATGCCGCCGGCGTAAAGCCACAACACCGAATCGCCGGTTTCCCGGAGGATCTGCATCCAGCAGTCGAACAGCTCCCGGTCCAGCTTGTAGCTGTGATTGAAGCTGCAGTACACGAAGGCCTCTTCGGGCAGGCCCAGGTCTGCACGCGCCGGCGAAGGCGAAACCGGCAGCGTCGAGCCAGGAAAAAAACAGCCTGGCAGGCGGATGACGGCCTCGCTATAGCGTTCGGCGAGCCCGCCGTCCATGGTCACTGAATCGGCCAGCAGGTAGTCGATGTAGGGCGCCTGCATGGTGTTGAGATAGCCCGTCCACGACACCTGCAGCGGCGCCGGCCGCAGCGCCAGCAGCTCGGGGCGGGCGTGCTCGGTATAACCCGACAGGTCAACCAGGATATCCGGGGCATCGTCGTGCACCAGGGCAGCGGCTTCGCCGATCGTCATGGCGGTGAGGTCGCGGTACAGGTCGACTTCGCGGCGAACGGTGTCCTGGTAAATATCGGCGCTGTTCAGCAAGGAATAGCCAATGACTTTTACCCGGCTGCGGTCGTGATGCCCGAAAAGCTGGTAAACCAGCCCACCGACCGCGTGCGCACGAAAATCGGCCGAAACATAGCCCACCGTCAAACGCTCGCGTGGACCGGGCGCATGGGAGAACGGTGCAGCGACCGAGGCAGCGCGCTGCATCACCTGCTCAGCCAGGCGCGCGGCCAGCGCGTCATGCAGACCCGGCTCGAAAGGCAGGATGTTCACGGCGAATGGCCAGACCAGCGCGACACCGCGTTCGTCGACGTGTTTGCGCAGCGCCTGTTCCACCCGTGGCAGCAACTCGTCAGCCGCATCCCAGTTGCACTGCAGCCGGTACAGGAAAATCAGTTTGTACAGTGCGTCGGTATGATCCGGCGCCACCGCCAGGCAACGGCCGATGGCGTCGACCGACTCGTCGAGTTCGCCTGCGGCGTGCAGCGCGAGACCGAGATTGAACCAGACCTGACCATTACGCTCGTCGAGCAGCGCGGCGGTGCGATAAGACGCGATTGATTCCGGGAGGCGGCCCAGCGTGTGCAGAGCTATCGCGAGATTGTGGTGCGCTTCGCCAAATTCCGGCGCCAGCTCGACCGCGCGCGACAGGTAACCGGCGGCACGGGCCGGTTCACCGACCTGCTGGCTGAGATAGCCGGCAAGGTTTTTCAGCTTGGCATCGTCGGGCCGCAGCTTTGCCGCACGTCCGGCGGCCTCCGCCGCCTCGACCAGCCGGCCGGCCGCGTAACAGGCGGCGCTGAGCGCGGCAAAAGTCGGTCCGGAGTTCGGCGCCAGCGAC
>JAHEKH010000069.1:7400-14577 GCA_024638445.1 Gammaproteobacteria bacterium
CTCGGGCGCACGCCCGGCCTGGTGCAGCAGAACGCCAAGCAGGTGATGCGCTTCGGCACTGGCGGGATTGGAATCGAGGAACTGCCGGTAAGCCCGCTCGGCTTCGGCCAGCCTGCCCTGCTGGTGCAACTCACGCGCGTTGGCTAGTGACTGATCGCTGTTCATCGACGGGGTGCGCCAGGACTCGGGGTACACTAGCCTGCATTATTCACCAGTACACCGCCAACCCAAAGCAGGCAGATAATCTTATGAGAGAGACTCCGGCCGGATACAGCCCGCCATCACCCGGCACCAATGCAGGCCGGCACGAATGAATAGCGACACTGGACCGGCGGGCGACCTGCGGCCCGACCGTTTCTGCTTTGTTGGCGGCCAGGGAAAGTCGGGTACGACGTGGGTCCAGCTGTTGCTGGACAGTCATCCCGACATCTGCTGTCACGGCGAAGGTCACCCCGCGGATGTCCTGGCGATACAGCTCGGGCAAGCGGTGGATAACCACCGCCAGTTCATCGGCGGCAACAATGCCGCTTTTCCAGAGCTCAGACCGTACGCATCCATCGACGAGGACGGCAGGCGCCGTGTCCTGCGTCACGCGATTACCACATTGCTCGCAAGCCAGTGCGCCGGCCCGCTGCCCGCAGTGCTGGCCGACCGCACACCGGCCAATATCGAGTACATCGGGTTACTGAACGACCTGTTCCCGCAGGCACGCTTCGTACACGTGCTGCGCGACCCACGGGATGTCGCCGTCTCGCTGTGGTTTCACGGGCAACGGACTAACCCGGAGTGGATCAACAGCCGATATCGGTCGATCGACACCCTCGCCATCGAGTTGGCCGGCGGCTGGGCGAGTGCGGTCGAAACCGTCAGGCGCCAGGCCCGGGTGCTCGGGGAGCGCTATCGCGAAATTCGCTACGAAGACCTGAAGTCGGATTTCGCCGCGACGGTTGGCGGCCTGTTCGAGTTTCTCGGCGTCGAAGCCGGCGCACAACACCTCGCCGCGGCCGCACAGGCAGGCGATTTCAAGCGGCTGGCCGGCGGCCGGGACCCGGGTGCCGAGAACCGGGACTCACATTTTCGCAAGGGCATCAGCGGCGACTGGCGCAATCACCTGCGCGCCGACACCGTCGCCCGGATCAGCAGCCGTGCCGGTGCTGCACTGGCCACGTTGGGCTACCGCTAAAAAACTCGTTCCAGGTTCCTGCCATCGCCTGTCTCACCGGTAAACCCTGACCGGGAGAACAGCCCATGACAATCCGAACCTGCATTGCCTTCCTTTTTGCCGTCCTGATCAGCGGGCCACTGGCTGCCGGGGGAATCGACACCGATGCCGACGGTGTGCCTGACAGCATCGATAACTGCAGCCTGCAGGCGAATCCCGATCAGCGCGATACCAACAACGACGGCTTCGGCAATGCCTGCGACCCCGACCTCAACAACGATGGCTTCGTGAATTTTCTCGACCTCAGCCAGTTCGAGGCGGCCTTTTTTACGCCGGCGCTCGACGAAGATTTCAGTGGCGACGGCTTCGTGAACTTTCTCGATCTCTCTGTCATGGACCAGTATTTCTTTCTGCCACCGGGACCGGGTGCTACCGGCCCGATGGCCACCTACACCGACGATGTGCAGCCGATCTTCGCCGAGAAATGCACGCCCTGTCATACCGGTCTTGGCGTCGGTGGTCACAACATCGGTGTAAATTACGCCGACGCGTTCATCACGGCGGATACCTCCGACTGCGACGGGCTGGTCGTCGGTGAATGCACGATCGTGCTGATCCAGGCCGGCGAAATGCCGCAGGGCGCCGGATGCAGCGGCGACCCGGCACAGGATGCCGGCAACAGCGCCTGCCTTACCGCCGATCAGCAGGCCACGGTGCAGACCTGGATCGACGAGGGGATGCCCGAGTAGTCAGCCCGTGGAATGCAGGCTGAATGCACCGCCCTGGGGATCGAGCGCCTGCAGAACGCGATCGCCCCCCGGCACGTCCATCGGGCCGTTGAAGACCTGGCCACCGAGCCCGGCGATGCGTTCCGCACTGGCATCGACGTCCGGCACGCGGAAATAGACGGCCCAGTGGGGCGGTGCATCCACGCCTGGCGGCGTACTCATCATGCCGCCCAGCGTGTCGCCGTTGCGACCGAACATCTGGTAGGTTCCCATGTCGCCCATATCCATGGCTTCAGTGGCCTGCCAGCCGAAAAGATCAAAGTAAAACGGCATGGCGGCCTGGTAGTCGCCGGTCATCAGCTCGTGCCAGGAGGCGTCGCCAATCCCGGGAGCGAAGGCGGTGTCCTCTGGCGCGCTTGACGGCGTGTAAATGGCAAAAACCGCCCCCTGCGGATCGGCCAGCACCGAGAAACGGCCGACCTCGGGCAGGTCGGTGGGCGGCACGAACACGGTTGCACCGTTATCCTTTGCCTGCAGCATGGTCTTGTCGACATCCGGCGTGGAGATATAGGCCAGCCAGTGTTGCGGAGCACCGGCATCGCGGGCCTCGGCCGGGATGTTCATTGCGCCACCGACCGGCGCGCCGTCGGGACGGTTGAGCAACGTGTAAGGGTCGTCGCCACCGCGCCACGCTTCGGTCTTCCAGCCAACGATTTCCCGGTAAAAACTGACTGCTGCATCCAGGTCTGTCGAATTGAGCTGGTACCAGACAAAACGTCCTAATGGTGATGCGCTCATGGTTCTTTCCTCCGTGGCAGCAAAGCTGGCAGACTGTATTTTTGAGGCTAGCAAAGACGATCTGCCCATGCCCGCCGCTGCGCAGCAACCCACTCTAAACCTCAGTGCCGCCACGGACCTGTCGCTGCCGCAGGCCGAGATCCTGTACCGGCCTGCGCACTACCCGGCGGCAATTGCCGAAAGCATCTTCGATGAGCTGGCGGCCGGAAAATCACCCACGTGGTCCTGCGACGAGATCAGGATGTTTGGCCGCAAGGTACTGCAGCCGCGGCTGACGGCTTATGTTGCCGACCCCGGAGTCGGGTACAGCTATTCCGGGTTGGCGCTCAATCGCCAGCCGTGGACGCCGTTGCTGGAAAAACTGCGCGCGGACATGGAAGAGATCGCCGGCTGTCGCTTCAACAGCCTTTTGCTAAACCAGTATCGCGACGGCAGTGATTACATGGGCTGGCATTGTGACGACGAGCGAGAACTGGGCGATCGACCCGTCATTGCCTCGCTGAGTTTCGGCGAGTCACGATTTTTCGACCTGCGCCACCGCGACTACCGCCACAACGAACTGCCGCGGCAGCGCTTCGAACTCGGCTCCGGTGATGTCCTGATTATGCGTGGCGAAACCCAGCGCTACTGGCAGCACCGGGTACCAAAACAGGTGCGCCGGGGCGGTTGCCGCATCAATCTCACTTTCAGGAGTGTGCAGCGCACGCCACACAGTTGACCCACTCGGCGGTGCCGTCGGTGTAGTGTTCTTTTTTCCAGATCGGGACTCGTCGCTTGATCTCATCGATGATGTAGCGGCAGGCCTGGAAGGCTTCGTCACGGTGCGCCCCGCTGACGCCGACCCAGACCGCCAGATCGCCCACCGCCAGGTCGCCGGTGCGGTGAACACAACGGGCGTTCACGCTGAACCGTTCCATGGCCTCGGCTACCACACGCGTCCCTTCGGCTAACGCCAGGTCCGGGTACGCCTCGTATTCCAGCCGGCGTACGCGCCGGCCCTCGTTGTGATCGCGCACCCAGCCCTCGAATGCCGCATAGCCGCCGCAACCCGGATCGGCCAGCGACTCGCGCAGGGCGCGCGTATCGACCGGCCTGTCGGCGAGCGCAAACCGTTTCATCCGCCGGCCACCGGTGGAATAAACACCAGCCGGTCGCCGTCGGCCAGCGGCGTGTGCCAGTCGGCAAATGCATCGTTGACCGCAACGCGCAGCCGGTCATGGCCGGGCGCGAAGCCATGGCGTTCGGCCAGCAGCCGGTAAACCTCGACGGGCGTTGCGGCATCGAGTTCCAGCGATTCGCCGGCCTGCCCGGCCTGTTCGCGCAGGATGGCGAAATACTCGATCTCGATACGCATCAGCGCTGGCCGATGACGCCCCGCGCATCGTCCTGCTCTGCGGGGGTGTTGATATTGTCCAGACCCGCCGCCGAAATCGGTTCTAGCAGGTGGGTGTCGCCCCTCATCAGGGTCTTGCGCGGGCAATAGAGTTTCTTCTCCACCATTTCCCGCAGCAGCGCCAGACCGGACGGCTCCCAGATCGCGCACAACGGCTCCGGCATGCGATTCTGGACGCTGCGATAGGCGGTGGCCATGCAGTCTTCGTTACGCAGCTTGATGAGGTTTTCGAGTATCGCCGGTGTTGCAAACGGCAGGTCGCAGGCCAGCACCAGCCAGCCGCAGTCGGGAGCCGCATCGGCGGCTGCCAGCAGTCCGCCTGCTGGCCCGAGGCCGTCAGTGGTGTCCTCGATACGCGGCAGGGCGTCGCGTACCTCGTCGTGCTGGTCGGCACGCACGGACACGAAGGTCTCTTCGCAATAGGTGTCGATCAGGTCGTAGGTCCATTTCAGCTGCGGCACACCGTGGTAGTCCAGCAGCGCCTTGTCGGTTTGCATCCGGGTGCTCTCGCCCCCGGCCAGCACCAGCCCGTTCAGCCGTCTAGCCACCGTCAACCTCCGTCGCATCGAAATCGCTCTTGCCGCCACGCTTGACCAGGAGCCGGGTCGACACGATCCGGATCTCGTGTGACAGCGCCTTGCACATGTCGTACACCGTGAGACCCGCGACGCTGGCGCCGGTAAGGGCCTCCATTTCGACACCCGTGCGGTGACTGACCGATACCTGGCACAGGATAACAACCTCGTTGTCTTCCAGGTCGATATGGATCTTGCAGTCGTCTATCGGCAGCGGATGACAAAACGGGATCAGTTCATGGGTCCGCTTGGCGGCCATCACGCCGGCAACCACGGCCGTGTCGAAGACCGGTCCTTTTTTTGTGCGGCCACCCTGCTCACGCAACGCTTCTGCGACACTGGCAGGCAAGGCAATACGGCATTCCGCCACTGCGGTACGGCGGGTCACCGCCTTGCCTCCGACATCCACCATGGCGGGTCGACCGCGTTCGTCGATATGAGTCAGTTTGTCAGCCACCGATGTAGTACATCTCCACTTTCCTGGCTTCGCCGCGCTCGGCCCTGATCTCGGCCCGTTGCTCGCTGTAACGATCGGTACGCCGCCGCCAGCAACCGGAAACCAGGTCGAGCAATTCGGCATCGCCGGCACCGTCGCGCAGTGGCGACCGAAGGTCGAACCCCTCGCCGGCAAACAGGCAGGTAAACAGACGCCCATCCGACGAGAGCCGGGCGCGGCTGCAGGCACCGCAAAAAGGCTCGGTTACCGACGAGATGAATCCGACCTCGCCGGCCCCGTCCGCAAAGCGGTAGCGGCTGGCAACCTCGCCCCGGTAGGCCGGGTCAACCGGCTCCAGTGGCCAGCGTTTCCCGATACGGGTCTTCAGCTCGACCGACGGCACCATGTCGCGCTGGCTCCAGTGATTGATATTGCCAACGTCCATGTACTCGATGAAACGCACGATGACGCCCGTGCCGCGAAAATGCTCGACCAGGTCCAATGCCGCGTGCTCGTTGACCCCGCGTTCGATGACCGCATTGATCTTCACCGGCGCAAGCCCCGCTTCGAGTGCCGAATCGATACCGTCGAGCACCCGGCGCACGCCGCCGCGGCCGCCGCTCATCCGCGTAAAGGTTTCTTCATCGAGCGCATCCAGGCTGACCGTAACCCGCGAAAGTCCGTTGGCCGCCAGCCCGGCGGCATGCTGGGCCAGCAGGACCCCGTTCGTCGTCATCGCGATGTCGTCGATGGCCTCGAGTCGCCCCAGGTCACCCACCAGGTCGGCCACGCCGTTGCGCAGCAGGGGCTCACCACCGGTAATCCGCAGCTTGCGGACGCCCAGTTGGGCAAAGAGCCCGGCCAGGCGGACAATTTCGTCAAAATCCAGCCGCTCGGCCCGGTCGAGAAACCGGAATTTCGCATGGTACTTGTCTTCCGGCATGCAATAAGGGCAGCGGAAGTTGCACCGGTCCATGACCGAAATGCGCAGGTCATGCAGCGGACGCCCCAGCCGGTCGCGCGGTGGCAGGCTGTCGCGCAGAGAAACGACCCCGCCGGAATTTTCTGTTGTTGCTGTCATGGCCGACTGCCCAGAATACCAGCATTCACACCGGTTTTTTGTCGGAAATTCCCCATTCAACCCTCCCCGGCTTGGGTTCGGCCGGTGACGCGGCTAGAATCGGTGGCCCGCCAATTCCGGCATCCCTGGGGAGGGACCCGTGAGCGAGATCACGAAGAAACTGATATCCGAACACGAGCTCTTTGCGGACCTCGATCCAAGCCATATCCAGACCCTGGCCGAGTTCTCCGAGGAACGCGAGGTTGCCGCGGGCCAGGTGCTGTTCACCCAGGGACAGCCAGCCAAGACCTTTTACATGATTGTCGAAGGACGCGTCGTGGTCGAAACCCCTGCCATCATGGGCCCGACCCTGCAGCTGCAGGATCTCGGCACCGGCCGCCTGCTGGGCTGGTCGTGGCTGATTCCACCCTATCGCTGGCACTTCCAGGCGCGGGCCGAAGGCAGCGCCACCGTCGTCGAGTTCGACGGCACCAGGCTGCTCGAGTTGTGCGAACAGGACGCCGCGTTCGGCTACCAGCTGCTGAAACGCTTCGCCACGCTGATGGGCGAACGCCTCGAATCGGCCCGACGCCGCATGATTGACGCCTGGAACCCCTCCGGCTTCGCCTGAGGAATCGCGGCCGACGCCGCGCCTGCCCGATCGCATCGACCTCAGCCGCCGCGCCGACGGTGTTCTTTCCGGTCGCCCGCATTCCCCGCCGAAGTCCTGAAATAACACCGGCAGACCGACGCGCAATCCCGCAAAAAGGCTCCAGGAACCCCGGCTGGAAGCCGCTCCAACAGGGAATCCCCCCAGCCTTGCGACCACCCCAGCGAGAGAGCTGCCGGTGCTTTCCTCTGGTGACGTCAGATCCTCGGCAGCAAAGAAAGGTGCCGGCAGATCTCTCGCGCAATCCCGCAACAACACCCCAGGCATCACAGCCGGAACCCGCACCTACAGTCTCTGCCAGACAAGCAGCCGATTATTAGCCGGCATCTCGTAATCGCCGACACGGCCCATGCCG
>JAHEKH010000179.1 GCA_024638445.1 Gammaproteobacteria bacterium
CCGCCGTCGCCCGGCTCCTGCCAGGACACCAGCACATCGCTGCCCTGGGTTTCGGCCTTGCCCAGCGGCCAGTCCGGTGCACCGGTGCGCTCGGCATCGTGTGCGGCGAGCAGGCCTTTCGGGCTTTTCAGCCGTGCGATCGTGGCGGTGCGCGCCTGGGTGACGATGGCCGGGTTGGTGACACAGTCATCAATACAGCCGTCAGCGAAGAACACGACCGGGCGGCCACGCTTGTCCATCTGGATATCATTGAAGTCCAGCAGGTTGCGGTTCGACGGGCAGGTCGTGCCCTGGTCACAGATCACGCCACGCTGGACGGGGTCGCCGTCCGTGACGTTGGTGAGATTCCAGGTCACGCCGCGATCGAAGGTCATCGCGACGTAGAGATCCCAGACCGCCGTGTTGCTCTGGTCGGTACCCAGCGAGCCCGGCGTCGTGGTGCCGAGGAAGCCGAATGCCGCACGGTCGCCGTCACCGGCCACCATGGTCGAAAATGAGGTCGTCTTGATCAGGCCACCCGACACGTCGATCGGGTCGGCCCAGGTGTCGCCACCGTCGGTGGACACGGACGCCATGGGCGCGCCGCCCTGGTCCATGCCGATGTATACCGTGCCGTCAGTGCCAACACCGATCGACGGGTCCCATTCACCGGCCGTGGTGCCCGGCACCCGGGCGATCCGCCAGGTGAGACCGTTATCTTCGGAAATCGCTACGCCCTGCTGGCCATTACACGATTTGTTTGGCACGTACAGCCAGCCGCGGTAGGTGGTGTTGTCATTGGTGCGCGGCGACACTTTCAGGTGACCGTGCAGACCCGAGCAGTCGCCCAGCGTCCACATCGGGTTGGCCGGACCGAAGGTCTGGCCGCCATCGACCGAGAAACCGGCCTGCGCGAGCGCGATGTCCTGCGAGGCATACCAGACACCATGACCGGCGTTAGCATGTGGGTCGATGCTGTTGCCGGCAAGGTTCGAATACAGCGGCTCGGCGAAAGGACCGGTGCCCAGCGTCTGGTGATCGACACCTGGGTTGAGCGGGGCACCCTGGCTGGGCATCCACGTGGCGCCGTCATCGTCGGACAGGCCGAGCAGCGAACTCTTTACGGCCAGCTGGTCGGAAAAATAGCGACCGGTGATCGGGTCAACGAGACCGATCGGATCGAGCGAGGTGACATGAAACGGCACCGTGATGTCTTCCCAGGCTCCGGTGGAGAGATACGTCGCCGGCGCGGTGCAGTCGTTGGGCTCGATGCGTAGCGTGGTCAGGCTCGACACAAACATGATCGAGCCACCGTTATCGCCACCGAGCTGGCCGTCGGCGGGTTCGGCGTTCCAGTTCACACCGCCGCTGGGCTCACCGCCCTGGTGTGTGGCCGGATCGACATACACATAGAACTCGATTTCCTCGGGTCCCGGAGGCGGCGGCGTATCGAGATAAGCAATCGAGGCAACCGCATCGTAGCCCGCGGCAACGGCAAACGGTGACGCTGCAACGGTGTAGGTGCCTGCAGGCGGGTTGTTGAGCGTTACCACTTCTACCGCGCCTGGTGAGTTACCGGAACTGCCTAGCTTGGTCGTGCCGTCGGGAGCGTAGACCTCGAGATCCCAGTCATCGCCACCGAGCGGCTGCAGCGCCACCGTGACGCTGTAGTTGCCAGTCAGCGGCGGAACGATCGTCAGCGCAAAGTTGTCGCAAGACGGGTTGGTGGCATTGGTGCAGGTCGCGCTCGCGGTCGATGCACCCGTGTAGGGCTGATCGCTGGACCATTCCACAGAGTCATTTTCCGCAGGACCCACTGAGCCGGTCGCCGGGGTGGGCGTGGTTGCCTGCAACGCGGGTGAGATGGCCAGAGCCATCAGTGCCGCCAGCGTCTTTTGTCTGGTTGAAAAAGCCATGGTTTTCCCCGAATAAAAGAGATTTGCCGAAGTGTGCGCCTCGCGGGTGTTCGGCGTTATCGGGAGAACCACTGTTTTTCCGGAAAAAAACCCTCACGTGCATCGCAGCAATGACGAGCAAAAAAAACCCGGCGCACTGACCGGGTTTTCAAAGAATTTACCGTGACGTGTCAGGGCAGGTTCGCCGCAGGACCGGGGCCGCCACCGAAGGCATCTCGCATGATCGCCAGGTCGAAACTGTTGACGATGCCATTGCAGTCCAGGTCGGCGTCGTTGCTGCCGGTGCTGCCCATCGCTGCACGCAACGGCGTGAGATCGAAGGTATTGATCGTGCCGTTGTCATCGAGATCTGCGTCGCAGTGGTTACCGTAACCGTCGCCGTCCGTGTCGCACTGCGTAGGGTTGATTACCAGCGTGCAGTTGTCGGAGAAATCGTACACGCCGTCCAGATCGGTATCGCGGGCATCTTCCAGGGAAAAATGCAGTGTGCCGGCCGCTGAACGCAGCAGTCCGTCGATATCCGTCACGTCCTCGGTGGAGCGCCAGACGTCGGCCATCTCGGCAGGCCCGGAAGCGAGCGCTGCCGCAAGAAAAGCCTGTATCCCGGCCTTGGCACCGTCGATGTCCTGCGCCAGCCAGTCGGCATGCGCATCGTTGTAGTGCCCGGAAAGGGTCGCAAACAGCGTCGGGTCGATCGCCGACTGGTGGGTGGTCATCAGCGAGGAGAGTCGCGAAAACTTGGTGTTCACAATGGTTGCAGGATCGCGGTCGTCGGTGACAATCATGAACTCCGAGAACTCACCCTGCGATCCCCGCACCCGGTAGCTGCCGGCGCTGGTCTCTTCGGTAATGTCGACGAAAGGCCCGCCATTGTGCGCCGAAAACAGCCGCAATCGCGTGCCCGGCGTGTAGTGAAGATCGGTGGTGTAAAGGATCACGCTGGCCACGCCGGTAAATTCCAGCCCGACCAGGGGTAACGGTAGCGGGTCGATATGAACCAGCACCGGAAAGGCGGACGGTATGGTGACCGAAGCCGGCAGCCGCGAGAGCAGGAGTGGATCGAGCGGGTTGATAATCAGGGCCGACAGGCCAAGATTGACCAGGCTCAGGTTTTGCACCGATTCAAACGAAACGGTGACATCGACGGAGTTGAGGCCGAGAACAAAGTTCTGTGTCAGTGACGCCGGTCCGCGCACGGATTTTTCGCCCGCGGATGCCGCAACACACACGCCCAGCATTATGTTGAGTAATAAAAAACGAATTTTCATGGCAGCAATTGTAGCGCGTTTGCACTACACCTCTTTTAGTGCCACAAGCTCAGTGACTTGCAGTCGTTATGAATCGTATACAGCTACATCAGCGGCCCACCTTTAGGAGGAACACATCAGACTTACCCCGGTTGGCAAGGGGTTCGAGCCTGGCCATCCGCGGATCGAGCTGCGCGTTGAAGACTCCCGCAACAGCAAATCCACCCTCGCTCAGACCAGTAATGGCAAAGCCCATTTCGACACCAATACCGCCAACTGTCTTGATGTTTTTCAGCCGGGCATCAGCGTCGAGTTTGAGCAGGAATGCGTTGGCATCCCCCGGCCGCGCGCTGGTCTGAATCGATTGTCGCGCACCGGGTGCGAAATCCATTTCTCCCTGGAAGTGACCGGTGTACAGCAACCGGTCGTTGTCACAAATGGCAAGGTCATAGAGCTGCT
>JAHEKH010000070.1 GCA_024638445.1 Gammaproteobacteria bacterium
AGCCGCTCGAAGAGGTCGAGGACCCGAGCATTGGCACGGTCGCCGATGGCATGGATCGCCACCCGGCCCCCCATGCCGAGGGCGGCGGCCGCCACCCTGGTCGGACAGGCGCTGGGGCGGGGTGATCCTGTCGATGCGGCACGGTGGGGCTGGGATGTCACAAAAGTCGGACTGGTATTGCTGACTGTTCTGGGTATCCCGATGTGGCTGGTGCCGGACCTGATTCTCCAGGTCTTCATTCACGACCCATTGACGGTGGAAGTGGGCAGGCTCCCGATGCGGCTGGTGGGTGCCACGATGGCGATCGAGGCGGTGGGAATGGTGCTGATGCATGCTTTGCTGGGTGCGGGGGATGCGAAGCGGGTAATGGTGGTTGCGATTACGACGCAGTGGATTGTGTTTTTGCCGCTGGCTTACCTGGTCGGGCCGATGCTGGGACTGGGGCTGATCGGGATCTGGGTGCTGCAGGCGGGCTATCGGTTCCTGCAGGCAATGGTGTTCATCAGGCACTGGACTACCGGCGACTGGGCCAGCATCAAGGTCTGACGAATCCCTGGCTGTTGCGGGATTGCGCGAGAGATCTGCCGGCACTCCTTTTGGGTCTGGGGTCGCAAGCGCGGGCCCCCCCCGCCATGGAGCGCGAGCGCGGCTTTTGAATGCGATTCCGCGGTCATTCCGGGATTGCGCGAGCGATCTGCCGGCACCTCTCTTTGGTGCCGAGGATCTGACGTCACCAAAGAAAGGCACCGACAGCTCTCTCGCTGGGGTTGTTGCAAGCGCGGGGAGGTTCCCTGTTGGAGCGCTATCCAGGCCGCGGTGCCTGGGGCCTTGTTGCGGGATTGCGCGAGCGATCTGCCGGCACCTCTCTTTGGTGCCGAGGATCTGACGTCACCAAAGAAAGGCACCGACAGCTCTCTCGCTTGGGCTGACGCAAGCCCGGGGATTTCCATGACGTTGCGCAGGAGCGGCTTCCGGCTGCGATTCCGGGCTTACTCTTTGAGCTTGATGTGGAGCTTGCCGTCGTCGACCTGGATGAGTTCGACGCCGTCGGCGAAGGTCTTCCAGAAACCTTCGTTGCCGCCGAATTCCCGAACGAGGTCGACGTTCTTGAGGTTGCCGAGCCACGCGGCGGGTACCGGAACGCCCATCAGGCTGACGCCCTTGAGCACGATGACGGGCCGGCTGTCCTGGAATGCCATTTCGACGCCGGCGCTGACGCGCAGGGTCTTGCCGCCCATGACCGGGAAATCGTCGGCCAGGGGCACGAGCAGGTTGGCGCTGGCGAGATTGGAGGAGAGGTCGATGGCGAGGCGGTTTGCGAGGTTGGTGTTTTTCGCGATCAGGGCATTCAGCTCACGCTCCTCGAAGAAGATTTCACGATTGGCGTCGTCTTCGGTGTAAGGGGTCGCTACGAGGGGCTGTTCGCCAACCACTACGGGATTTGAGGGATCGAGACTCTGCAAACGCTGTAGCTTGCCCTCGAGTACCTGCTCTTCTTTCTGGTTGAGCTCGACGGGCCGGAACTCTGACGGCCAGAGGTAGCGTTTGAGTATAAACGCGGTAATCAGCGCCGTGACGAGGACTACCAGGGCGACGATGCCAACCACCTGCAGCCCGCTGAAACCGCGCTTCGGTTGCGGCGTATTATCGAAGGTTTCTGTGTTCATGCAGCAATAGTGAGGGCAGCTACCGGGTTCCGAAAGACATAAAAGATTAACTTTTGCAAAAATACTGCCGTTATAATGTAAATCTTCATGATCGGCAGATTAGACGGTTCCCGGGGGCCGGAGGATATTCATGTCTGTACACAAGGCAAAGATCGAATGGCAGCTCGAGTCGGATTCGTTCCAGTACGCGGAATACAACCGTAATCATGTCTGGCGTTTTGAGGAGGCTGTCGTCGAGGCTTCAGCCGCGCCCGGTTTTCTCGGCGATGCCGCGAGGGTCGATCCCGAGGAGGCGCTGGTGGCCAGCCTTTCCTCTTGCCACATGCTGACGTTTCTCGCGTTGGCCAGCAAGAAGGGTTACCAGGTCGAACGCTATGTCGATGAGGCCAGCGGAGTCCTGGCAAAGAACGAAAACGGAAAACTGGCTGTTACCCGGGTTACCCTTCGTCCGGTCGTCACTTTCGGCGGAGAACGACAGCCGGACGCGGCGGCCCTGGACAAGATGCACGAGCGGTCGCACAAGGAGTGTTTTATAGCCAATTCAGTCCTCACCGAGGTCGTCGTCGAATCATCCTGACGTGAGAGCCGGTCTGCTCCTGGCCGTCCTGCTGGCGCTGGCGGGGCTGGCAATCGTGGCCATCGTGATGGGGCCACGCTGGCGTCGCGCCCGGCTGCAGCAGATCAGGCAGGCTCCGGTGCCCGAACGCTGGGATGTGGTACTCCGGCAGCGAATGGCCTATTACCCTGAGATGACGCCGACGATACGCGAGCGGCTGCTGGCGCAGATGCAGGTCTTTATTCATGAAAAGCGCTTTATCGGTTGTAACGGACTGGTTGTCACCGAAGAGATGCGCGTGGTCATAGCCGGCTGGGCCTGCCTGCTGAGCCTGGGCACCGAAGTCCCCTATCCGGCATTGCGGTCGATACTGATTTACCCGGACGCCTTCCTGGTAGATAAAGAGTATGAAGACGAGGCGGGTGTGGTGACCACCGGCCGCGATGCATTAATCGGGGAATCCTGGGAGCAGGGGAAAGTCGTGTTGTCCTGGGCAGATATCGAGGCGGACCTGGGCGAGGGTGGCAACCCGACCAACGTCATCGTCCACGAGTTTGCGCACCAGCTGGATGCCCTCGACGGCGCGATGGCCGGGGCGCCACCGATGCGCGACGCCCGTACTCACCAGGCCTGGGCCGAAATATTCAGCGTCGAGTACGAGCGGCTGCAGGCCGCCGACGAGGCGGGTCACCGCGGCGTAATCGACCCCTACGGGGCAACCGAACCGGCCGAGTTTTTCGCCGTCGTTACCGAGGCATTTTTTGAGACCCCGCGGGAGCTGTCCATCGATCACCCCGAGCTGTACGGATTGCTGACACGTTATTTCGCACTGGATCCACGCGAGTGGCTGGACCAGGGCTGAGGCGCTCAGCCGGGCTGCGCTTCGTTGCCGAGACTTTCGGCAGCCTGCGTGACCTGATGCCCATCGTTGTGGTGGTGGGCGTCTTCCAGCTTGTTGTCCTGCGCCAACCGATCCCGCAGCTGGGGCAACTACTGTTTGGCCTGTTGCTGGTTGTCATTGGTCTGAGCTTCTTCATCCGCGGCCTCGAGATGGGCCTGTTTCCGATCGGTGAATCGATGGCACACGCATTCGCCCGCAAGGGCAGCGTGTTCTGGCTACTGGCATTCGCATTCGCCCTGGGTTTTGGAACCACCGTGGCGGAACCGGCCCTCATTGCCATTGCCGGCGAGGCGGCTACGGTGGCCGCTGAAGCCGGTTTTATCGAGGAAACCGATGTGGCGCGCGGACGCTATGCGACCGAACTGCGGCTGACTGTCGCCGTGTCGGTGGGTATCGCCATCGTAATCGGCGTGCTGAGAATTCTGCGCGGCTGGTCTCTCCAGTACATGATCATCGGCGGCTACGCGATGGTCGTCATCATGACTTCGCTCGCGCCACCTGAAATCATCAGCATTGCGTACGACTCCGGCGGCATAACGACGTCCACCATTACCGTTCCGCTGGTGACCGCCCTGGGTATCGGCCTGGCCAGCTCAATTCGCGGACGCAATCCAATGCTGGACGGGTTCGGGTTGATCGCTTTCGCATCGCTCACGCCGATTGTATTCGTGATGGGTTTCGGGATGCTGCAATGACGGAATTTCTCACGGAAGCGCTGCGGGTTTTTCTCGGAACGATCCGGGACGTTACGCCAATCGTCGTGATCATTCTCGGTTTTCGCCTGCTGGTGTTGCGCCGGCGGCTGCCGAACCCCGGCAGGCTCCTGATGGGATTTCTTTACGTGCTGGTGGGGCTGGCGCTGTTCCTGATCGGGCTAGAAGCCGCGCTATTTCCGCTGGGGCGCAGCATGGCGGAACAGTTGACCGATCCGCAGTTTCTCGGCGGCAGTCACTGGGCCGATTATTACTGGGTTTATATTTTCGCCTTCGCTATCGGCTTTGCCACCACGATCGCCGAGCCTGCGCTCATCGCGGTAGCCATCAAGGCCAACGAGGTATCCGGCGGCAGCGTCGGAACCTGGGGACTGCGTGGCGCAGTTGCGCTGGGTGTCGGCCTGGGTATTACGCTGGGTGCCTGGCGCATTGTCATCGGCGCGCCGATTCACTACTTCATCATCGCGGGCTACATCGTGGTGGTGGTGCAAACCGTGTTTGCGCCACGAGCCATTATTCCGCTGGCCTATGATTCCGGCGGGGTAACCACATCGACGGTAACGGTGCCGCTGGTTGCGGCGCTGGGCCTGGGGCTGGCCGAGAGTGTTCCCGGCCGCAATGTGCTGATCGACGGGTTCGGTCTTATTGCATTTGCCAGCCTTTTCCCCATTATTTCGGTCATGGCCTATGCGCAGGTGACCGAGTGGCTGCAGCGCCGGGAAATGCGCCGCACAAAGAGCGACGAACGCGTCGACAGCGAAGCGATTCGCGAGAATTCATGATCCGGAGGTAGGAACGATGCATTTCAAGCTACTGGTTGTATTCGTCGAAGACGCCCACACCGAGGATGTCATCGAATCGGCACGCGAGGCGGGCGCGACGGGAGTCACCGTGGTCACCAATGCCCGCGGCGAAGGGCTTCGTCCCAACCGGACTTTTTTCGGTTTATCGCTGGAAACGCAGCGTGATGTCCTGCTGTTGCTCGTCGAAGAGCACCGCAGCAGGCATATACTCGAAAAAATCTGCGAGGTGGGGCGATTCGACGCTGAGCCCGGGAAGGGCATCGCGATCCAGCTCGATGTCGAGGATGCGGTGGGGATTACCAGCCAGATGCACACGCTGGCAGACCACATGGGAGACGATTTATGAGCGACAGGAAGATCATCGAGGTGCAGTCGGTCATGCAGCAGGCCTTTGTGGCGGTCGATGGCATGGAAACGGTTGGCGATGCGCTCAACAAGATGAGAGACAGCTCGGCCAGTATCGCCATCGTCAGGAAAAGGCACCCCGGTGATGAAATTGGACTGGTTCTACTGGCCGATATCGCCAAGCAGGTGCTCGCTCGCGACCGCGCGCCGGAGCGCGTCAATGTCTACGAGATCATGGCCAAGCCCGTAATCGGTGTCCGTCCGAACATGGATATTCGCTATTGCGCCCGTTTGTTCGAAAACTTCGGGCTTTCCAGCGCCCCGGTCATCGATAACGGCGAAGTCGTCGGCGTCGTTAGCTATACTGAGCTGGTGCTTGAAGGACTCTGGCCCGCCGTTTCGGCGGACTGACGCTGCACTGCGTCATTTTTCCTGACCGGCTCGTTACCAGGTCAGTAAGTTGTCAATGGCCCATACGTGGGAGAGCGATAGTGAGTGCTGAAATCAAACGCATCCGGCAGGTCCTGCTCGACCGTCGCAGCGAACTGCAGGCGCGGGTCCGCGAGATCACTGACGACGTGCGACACGTATCGGGCCCGTTGAGTTCCGACTTTGCCGAACAGGCTGTCGAGCGCGAGCACGAGGAAGTGCTCGATGCGTTGGGTGAGGCGGGCAGGGTGGAGTTGCGCCAGATCAGCGCGGCACTCGCGCGTATCGACCAGGGCGAATTCGGTACCTGCGTCGATTGTGGCGAATCGATTCCCTGGGGCCGTCTCGAGGTCCTGCCGTTTTCGGAACGGTGCGTCTCATGCGCCGAAGAGGCCGACAGCCACTAGTCGATGCAGCCTGACGTCGAGAGTTTTTTCGATCCTGCGACCTCGACCTGGTCGCACGTGCTGACAGACCCGGCAACCCGTTGTGCTGCGGTCATCGACCCGGTGCTGGATTACGATCCGGATTCGGGCCGCACGTCGACACTGGGCGCCGATGCAGTTCTGCAGTTCCTCGATTCGAAGGAACTCGATCTCCAGTGGGTATTCGAAACTCATGCCCATGCGGATCATCTGTCGGGAGCACAGCACATACTCAAACGCGCTGGTGGCCGGCTGACAATCGGCCGCGGCATCCGCGCTGTGCAGGAAACTTTTGCCGGCATCTATAATCTCGGAACAGAGTTTTCAGCGGATGGCAGTCAGTTCGACGTGCTGCTGGACGATGGCGATACTGTGACCGTTGGCGAGCTGGTCGTCGACGTCCTTTCGACCCCGGGGCACACCAGCGACAGCATGAGCCTGCGTTGCGGCAATAATGTGTTCGTCGGCGATACCGTGTTCGGGCCGTCTGCCGGCACGGCGCGTTGCGACTTTCCGGGTGGTGACGCGCGGTTACTTTATGCGTCGATACAGCGACTGTTCAGTTTGCCGCCAGAGACCCTGATGTACCTGTGTCACGATTACCCGCCCGATGGCCAGGCGCCTGCCGCCTGCGTGAGTATTGCGGAGCAACGCCGTTCCAATATCCACGTGCGTGACGGCGTGGGCGAAGCGGAGTTTGTCGCGATGCGCACCGCGCGGGATGCCACGCTGGATCTTCCCCGGCTGCTGCTGCCGGCGCTACAGGTCAATATCCGCGGGGGCCGGCTGCCCGAACCCGAGGCTAACGGTCTGAGTTACCTGAAGATTCCGTTAAACCGGTTTTGAGCCGGGTGTGTTATCCTTCCTTTACCTTTAATTAACCGGCTGATCGTAGCCTGAATAAAAGACCTATGAAATTTCAAATCCTGTTAGCAGCGCTGCTGGCGCTGTCTGTAAGCGGCTGCGCCAGCACGCCGGCAACCTCTACTGCCCCGGCGGCTGAAAAGACTGCCCAAGCGGCCGAGTCCGCCAAGACCACCGAAATGGAAGACGAAGTGCTGGCCCGCACCGAGACCTCGGCCGACGATGAAGACCGGGTGATTTGCCGCACGATCATGCCGACGGGTTCGCATCGCAAGCGGACCATTTGCCGTACCGTTCGCCAGATCAAGGACGAGCGTCAATCGGCCCAGGACGCACTGCGCACCAAGCAGGGCGCTACCGTCGATGGCGCCAGCGACCTCTAGGCCGCTCAGCTCTCTGAAAACCCGCCCGCCTGCGCGGGCGGGTTTTTTTCTCGTCTAGTCGAAAGCCCTTCCCAGCAGGAAATAGGCTGCCGTCTGGCCGCCCTCTGCCAGGCCGTACGCGAGATAGACCGGGCCGATAAAGGTGTCCATCCCGAGAAACAGGCTGCCCGCCAGTATTGCGTTATCGAGACCGATCCGGTCAGAGTCATCCCAGGCGTTACCGATTTCAAGGGTTGCCCCGGCGTAAATCGGTGCATCGAAGCTGGCTGAAGTGTTGAACTGGCGGTAGTGCGCCAGGTCTACCAGCGCGTAGTGCTGGCCGCGCAGTTGTCCCGTGCGAATCCCGGACAGGCGGAACAAGCCGCCGAGATCGAACAGGTCCTGCACTTCGCCTGCGCCGCGCAGGATGGTGCCGGCACGTGTGGCCAGGACCCAGGTGCCGCTGCCACGACTCCCGGCCCACAGCGAGCTGGCGGTCAGGCGATCGCGATTGGTGCTGGAGCCCAGTCCGGCACGCAAGCCTTCCCAGGACAGCTCATTGCGCCAGCCCCGGCGCGGGAAGTTAACGTCATCGAGGGTGTCGTGGCCGAAACGGGCAGTGACGGCGCCGCTGTTGAACGAGTCGGGAACGGCGTCGATTTCACCGACCCGGAGGCTGCTGCGGCCGTTCGTGCGCCGCAGTCCGACACGAAATTCGCCCCAGTTACCAAAGGTGCGACCGATGTCAAAACCCGCGCTGGCTGACGATACCAGGAGTTCGGCCACGCGCTGGTCGCGGTCGAACAGGTCGGCTTCAAAGCGTTCCAGCTCGATTTGCGGGGCGATGAAATAGCGCCACGCGGCGTCGACGGGCTGATAGAACTCGCTGAAAAGCCGGGGATTAGTTCCGATCTGCAGGTCGCTGCGCCATTCAGCGCCTCTTCGATTGATGGCGGTTCTCGTGTAGCGTGCGCCGAGCGTATAGCGGCTGGTTCCGTCCAGGTCGTCGGTCAGGCGCGCACCGAGCGCCAGGTAGTTCGGTCCCCAGGACTTGTCCGTGGTCGTGACCGCCAGCCCGGTCCTGTCACCGTCGCGCTCCAGCTCGTAGTCAACCAGCTGAAAGGCGGAAAGTCCGTACAGACGGTTGATACCGCTGCCGAGTGCCTCGAGATCGATCGGACCCGTCCCGATGTCCAGCTGGCTGGACAGCACCTCCCGGCGCAGCGTTTCGCTGCCGGCAACCCGCACATAATCGATGGTCGGCGTCTGGTGCAGCAGGGTCCGGTCAGCCACGTAGGCTGCATAGTCCTGTTCGCTGACGCTCAGGCGCGCCAGCGCCTCGTATTGCTTGTGAGCGGTCGTCTCGCCGATATCGATCGCCTGGCCCGCGAGATGAAACTCGGTAGAGCCCATCCTGCCCAGCTCCGGAACGATTACGACATCGTCAGCGTCGAGCGTTTCCAGCTGGGCCATGGATTCACGGTTCACCAGGATCGTCAGCAGCTGCCCGGTTATGTCCAGCGCCGAGCGAAGCTCGTCCCGACTGAGCAGCGGAAACTGGATGTCGACGACGATGAGCACGTCCGCGCCCATCTCGCGTGCGACATCGACAGGCAGGTTATTCGACACACCGCCGTCTATGAGCAGGCGATCACCGATTTCCACGGGTGAGAATGCGCCGGGAACGGCCATGCTGGCACGCAAAGCCGTGGCGAGGTCGCCGTCGCCGAGAGCCACGGGCAGCCCGGTTTCGACGTCTGTCGCAACCGCGCGAAACGGAATGTGCAAGTCATCGAAATCGTCGATGTGCTCGACCGGCAATGTCTGCGCCTTGAGCAGCAGGTTCATTTTCTGGCCCTGCACCAGGCCGAGGGGCAGCTCCAGGCCGCGGGCACCGACTCCGATATCGAAGTCCACGAGGAAGTCCCGGTCATCCTGCTTGCGGCGAAACGACAGCGACGAGCGGGCCGGATCGTCATCGAACTTGTCGGTCCAGTCAATTTCATCGATCAGGGCCTCGAGATGCCTGGCGTCGTATCCCATGGCATAGAGTCCGCCGATAACTGCACCCATGCTGGCGCCGGTGATGACATCGACCGGGATCCGCATGTCTTCGAGTACCTTCAGCACGCCGACGTGGGCCGCGCCGCGCGCGCCGCCACCGCTCAGCACCAGCCCCACCTTCGGCCGGGGCGGGGTGTTCGCCAGCGCTGCGGTGCAGGTAAAAAATAACAGGAACAGGCTAGTCAGTTGTCGGATCGTCATGCGCTTTCCCCAGGCAGGCGCACGAGTTTAGTGCAAGAAAAAGCCGGCGTCATGACCTGACGCCGGCTCTTGTTACGCTGGCTGGTCTATCGCCAGCAGTCGGTGGCGTCGGCCCCGGAATAATCCGTGGCCGTCTTTATCCCCGCCGCCGTGATCTGAAACGTCCGGCAGGGCTTGTCGTCGATTTGCGGTCCGCCCGTAGCCGCGGTAGCTGTTGCGGTAAAAGTGTTGGCGTCATTGGTCGTAACCGCGAGTGTGTACCACTCGTTCTCGGTCTCGGGATTGCCGAGCTCGGCCAGCGTGGCATAACGGCTGTTCTGGAAATAATATTTTTCCTGTTCGGCCGCGAGCCGCATTAATGCCGCCATGGCGTCGGTCCGGTGTGACCGCTTCATGTGCTGCATATAGCTGGGTACCGCCACCACCGCCAGGATGGAGATGATCGTCACCGTGATTACCAGCTCGATCAGCGTCATGCCGTTCTGTGATTTCTGCATTCTCTTTCCTCGTTGAGGGCTGCCGCCCGCGCGGGGGCGGGCGGCAGCAGTTCTCTTAGTTGTCGCCGTCGGCGTACCAGTAGGTGCGCACCGGCGCGGTACAGATCTGTGGGTCGAGCACATCGGTACCGATGACCATGGCGACGTCGGCGATGCCTTCGCAGGGGTCGTCACAGACCTGGCCTTCCGGGCACTCCGGCGGATCATCCGGTTCGGTGAATACCAGCACCGGCTCCGGCGGAATCGGTCCCTGGGTCGGGACACAGCGGCCCTGGCACTCGGGCGTACCTTCCATCAGCAGCGGTTCCTCGTACGGGTCGCCGATCAGGCGAGGCCCTCCGGTGCCGATGTCGAGCGCATAGGCCCGCGCGCCGCCGAGAGCTCCCGTCGGGTTGCAGCTCAGCGCCGACGGGGTATCCGGCAGGTAGCTGGTGAAGAAGATGCGGCCATCGGCAGTCAGCGACTTGGCCAGGACCTTCTCTTCATTGTCCAGCGAGATCCGCCAGCCGTCATGACTGTTAAGATCAGACGTGTTCGGATTGAGATCGGTGGTGACATCGTAGAAGTTGGCGGTCAGCGCCGTCGGATAGACTACGTCACCCTGGCTGTCGACCGGCGGCGTAAACACGTGCGGATCGCGCAGCATGTAGAAACCGTCGTCAACCGACTTCCCGGGGGTGCCGAGCGGGTTGGCCCGGTGCCCGGTGCCGAACGCCACGGCGAGGAAGCTGCCCAGCCACTCGTCGGCCACCAGCGAAACGCTGGGCGGATAGAAGATCCGGCGGTTCTCGGCTGCGGTGTCGCCACCGACCTTGGCAATGACGCCGCCGGTTACGAGTTCGGCCGTCGTGCTCGCCGTATCGTTATGGATATCGAAACGCCACATCTGGCCGGCCATGTCGCCGACATAGATCCGGTCATGCACGTGGTCGCCGTTCATGTCGATCACCAGCAGGTCCGAGGGGATGCTGTTGGTCATATCGGCCAGGGGCAGGTCGGCCGAGGGATTGTCGGCTGAATTGCCGGCCCACCACAGGAGGCTGCCGTCCATGGCGTCGACCATGTAGAGTGCGCGGCCCGAGTTGTCGGGAATGTTGGCGCCCGCTGCATCCTGGCCGGTATCGTAGCCACCGCCGAACAGGAGCACGTCTTTCACGGTGCCGTTGACTTTGACACGCGCCGGCGTCAATTCGGACCAGGTCTGACCCAGTTCGGAAAAACTGCCTTCGCCGCCACGGATGGTCCATGCCAGTTTAGGGTTGTTGCGGTCGGTGACTTCGATGGCGTAGTAGTTCTGGCCACCACGACGCATCCCGAAGTAGATAAAGGCGCGCTCGCCTGAATCCACCGTGCGGTTGCCGTTGTCACCCGGAATCAGGTAACTGATCTGACCGTCGAGCCCGTAGAACTTCGGCGGGTTGTTGCGCTCGTTTGCCTTGAGCTGGGGCAGCCGCGGCAGCATCTCCTGCGGAATGAAGGAGAAGATCTCCATGTTTTCCGTAGCACTCGCGGTCGGATCGATCGCGTGGAAATAGCCGTCGTTGGTGATGTAGAACAGCGTCAGGTCGGGATCGGCCTCGCTGCCGCCGTAAGACAACACGATCGGGCGGCTGTGCAGCGGATCGCCCAGAATCTTCAGCGGGTGCCCTGCATCGTCGACGCCGCGGGCCCAGCGGATAATCCCGGTGCGCTCGGTGGCGCCGACACCAAACATCGCTTCGGTCAGCATGAGGTTATCTTCATGCATCCGGTTTGAGGCCGACGAAAGCGTTACGCCGCTTGTTGCACCGCTGGTGACGGTATAAACATTACGGTCGGCGTGGAGCCGGCTGGCAAAGCCACCCATCGTCGTGTCGTAGCCGTCCGGATCGCCGATGGTCCAGTAGCTCTTGGCGTCGTCATAGAAAGTATCGGTATCCGGGTTGATTGCCGGACGATTGGTTGCGTCATAGATGGCTTTCTCGCCGCCACTGTTATTGAGCCGATAACGCTTGAGGTTGCCGGGCCAGTGCGGGTTGTTGCTGGGCCGGAACATCGAAATGAACAGCTCGTCACGGTGGGTGAGGCGGTTGAAGGTATTGACCGCCACGGCCGGCGCCGTGAACGTTGTGTCACGCTCGATGATGTTATCGAGAATCTCGCTAAACGCCGAAGCGAGTTCGTCGGCAGTGTTTGCGGTGTAGTACACACCACCACCACCGTCGGCAGCATCCTGCAGCAGCTGCTGGTTGGTGTGGAAACCGATGGTGAAGACATCCGCGGTCTGCGGGCCCGGCAGATCTGCGCTCAGGTCGTGGTTGTGCAGGTAGGTGGCCATCTCGTCGAGACAGTTACCCGTGCAGGCCGTCTTACCGGTCGCTTCCTCGAAGCCGGGGAGGTTCTTAATCAGCGTGTCGGCTCCCGTGTCATAAGTGGGTTCGCCGTCGGTCAGCAGCACCACGAAGTTTTTCTGGCACTGGTTGGCAATAGGGCTGTTGTACACCCAGTCGGTTTGAGCAGTCGTGGCGCTCGGTTCCAGGGAGCCGTCGTTGCCGCGCGCATCCTTGCCGTAATAGACATCCTCGCCCATCAGGTACAGACCGGCCTCGTACAAAGTCTCTGCAAGGGGTGTGGCACCGCCGTGATTGTAGGCATCCAGCGCATTGCTCATCGGGGTGAACTCATTGCCGATCGGTGCAACCGCGCGGGTCACCTGACCACCGCGGGCGTATCGGTCGAAACGCATCATGCCGACGTTGATGCCGGAAACCTGGGCCAGCGTGTTTTTGCCAACGATCTTGACGACATCGAGGCGGTTCATCTCGGTGTTGCTGGGGTTATTGATGTAATTCATGTAGTTACCGTTGTAGGCGGTATACACGGGTTCGTCGTCCCAGTTCACGTGATTGGGGCCGGTGGGGTTGATTGAGAACGGTGCTTCGACCGTATTGGCGGCATAGACCGCAATGTCGCTGCTGCCGTCGCCATGACGCCCGGTATCCGCTGCGCAATCGACCAGCTGGTAATGCTGCGTGTCACGGAGGTCTCTCCAGCCGCGCTTGCTGACGTTGCTGGAGTTCCTGTAACGCTGCATGTTATCGGTGTAGAAACCCGACACGTTCAGGGCATTGACACCCTGCTGGCAGATGAATGAATCAGCGTCGATCCACTGTTCGGTGTTGCAGTCCGGTGGCGTCGTGCCGGTAGTCCAGTACACCCGATTCAGGTCGCAGCTGCCGCTATACGCGGTGTTCGGTTCGTAGGGGACCTCCCAGTCGACGCTCGAACCCATACTGCCCGAGGTGTCAATGATAAACAGGACGTTGGCGGAGCCGGCGTCCAGCGACTGGCCGATAAAGATCTCGGTGTCATCCGCCAGGACAGGCTGTCCGGCAAGCAGGCCGATAAGGGCCCCCAGCGTCGCGTACCGAAGTTTGTGCCATTTACTCAACATGTGTAGTGCCTCTCGAAAAAATCTGTTCAGGGCGCGGTTTATCGCGCAGCCTCGATGCGGGTTACGATGCCGCTCTCGACGCGGTAAAATACCGTGCCGTCTTTCAGCGTGAAGCGGTTCAGCGCGGCCAGCGGTACTCTCTTGCCGCCCACGGTCAGCCGGGTTGACGATGTCACCTTGAGCTGGACCTCATCGCAGTTGTCGCAATTCCTGATCCGGAACTGTCCCTGGTTAGTGTCTGAAACCCGGACCTTCAGAGATTCGAATTCCGCGGCCTCCTCGAGCAGGGTCATTTCTCCAGCTGACGCGATGCCCATTGCAAAGGCCAGCAGCAATGTCAGTTGCAGTCGTTTCAACATGGTTGGAATCTCCGTGAAATGCATGAATTAAAGGCTCGGGCCGACAACGTAGTAGCCCTGGCGGTGGCTGGCGGTTGCGCCCTGCGCAGCTGCCGAAACACCGTTGATTTCGAAATGAAATGCGGCGAATGAGGTCGCGCCGCCCAGCTGCCAGCCGCTGACTCCCGTCAGGCCGAAGTAGTTGGTGGCCGCCGAGGCGGTTGCCACGAGACGACTGGTCGGATCGCGAAATTCGCGGTTCTGGTTGGTTACGATCAGCGGCATGGCGCCGGGATTGTTCATCGGCGCGATGTCGTTACGTGTGAGTTCGGCTTCGACGATCGAATCGGCCGCCTCGAAGGCGCTGTTCTGATACTGCATGTTACCGGCCATCGCCAGCTCCAGGGTTGCTGTGCTCATGCCGACAATCGCGATGATAGTCAGCACCAGCAGCAGGATCAGCGATACGACCAGTGCGGCGCCGCGTTGTTTTTCGTATGTGTTCATCATGAGCCCTGTCCGTTGCGGAACCGAAGCGTCTTGGAGAGCAGCATGCGACGGAAACTGTCGTTGGGCTCTACGGAACGATCGGCGTACTCGTAGGTAGCGTCATCGGTGTAGTCCAGGTCGACTCGTTCGCCGCGAACCCGGACCCAGGCGCGACTGGCAACGACCGTGTTACCCACCAGCGCTGCGCTGCCGGGATTGACGTAGCTGTTGACCGAGCCGTTGTCATTGGTGTCGATACCGAGCTGAACCTGCAGGTCCTCGACACCGGTAATCAGCTCCTGGTTCACCAGGGTCGGGCCGACGCCGAGCTGCAGGCGATTGAGTGCCGGGATTCCGGCGCCCGCCGACGAGTTCTGGCTGATGTAATAGGTATTGGTGACCACTTCGTGAATGGTGTCGGTCGGCCCGAATCCAGCCGGGATCGGCTGCGTGCCGCCGATGAACAGCTCCGCGGCTATT
>JAHEKH010000180.1 GCA_024638445.1 Gammaproteobacteria bacterium
GCTGGCTAATCTCACCGAGTTCGGCATGACGCCACTGTACACTCGCGAAGAACTCGCCGGTGTGGGTATTGCCATGGCGCTCTATCCCCTGTCGGCGTTTCGCGCCATGAACAAGGCGGCCCTCAACGTCTATCGTGCAATCCGCGAGACCGGGACCCAGAAAGACGTCGTCGACACGATGCAGACACGCGCGGAGTTGTATGAGTTTCTCGATTACCACGCTTTCGAGCAAAAGCTCGACGAGCTGTTCGGCAAGAAATAACCAGGAGTAAAACGATGGCAGACAAGAAACCGGGCGGCGCCGGCCTGCGGGGCCAGGTGGCGGGCAAAACGAAGATTTGCACCGTGGCGATGGGCCACTCGGGGCTGACTTACTATGGCTACGAAGTCGGCGACCTGGCGGAACACTGCCAGTTCGAGGAGATCGCCTACCTGTTGTTCAACGGTGAGCTTCCCAATAGCGCTGAGCTACATGCCTACAAGGCACGCCTGGCGTCGCTGCGCGAGTTGCCCGATACGCTGAAAGAAGTGCTCGAGCGAATTCCGGCCAGCGCCCACCCGATGGACGTCATGCGCACGGGCGTATCGTTTCTCGGCAACCTGGAGACGGAAGAGGATTTTTCTCAGCAGAAAGACGTGGCCGACCGTCTCGTGGCGACGCTGCCGGGAATGATCTGTTACTGGTATCGCTACAGCCACGACGGCGTGCGCGTCGATCTCGACACCGGTGCCGACTCGATCGGCGGTCATTTCCTGCAGCTGCTGCACGACAAGCCGCCCAGCGCGCTGCACGAACAGGTCATGAATGTCTCGCTGGTGCTCTACGCCGAGCACGAGTTCAATGCCTCGACGTTTACCGCCCGGGTCTGCGCCTCGACGCTGTCCGATATGCATAGCTGCATCACCGGCGCGATCGGTTCGCTGCGCGGACCGTTGCACGGCGGTGCCAATGAGAAGGCGATGGACATGATCGAGCAATGGAGTTCGGCCGACGAGGCCGAAAAAGCGGTGCTCGGCATGCTGGAGCGCAAGGAAAAGATCATGGGTTTCGGGCACGCCGTGTACCGGGAGTCAGATCCGCGTAACGCCATTATCAGGTCCTGGGCCGAAAAGCTGGCCGACGAGGTGGGCGACACCGTCCTCTACCCGGTGTCGGTGCGCGTAGAGGAAGTCATGTGGCGGGAAAAGAAGCTGTTCTGTAATGCCGACTTCTTCCACGCCAGCGCCTATCACTTCATGGGGATACCCACCAAGCTGTTTACGCCGATCTTCGTGATGTCCCGGACCACCGGCTGGTCGGCGCATGTGTTCGAGCAGCGCGCGGACAATCGCATCATCCGGCCTAACGCCGAGTACATCGGGCCCGAGCCCCGCAAAGTGGTTCCGCTCAAAGAGCGTGGCTGAGAGGAAAAATTAATGAGTGTCAACGTCGATCTCAACCAGCGTCCGGACTACGATCGTGAAATCCAGGACATCGCCGACTACGTGCTGAACTACCGTGTCGAGTCTGCCGAGGCGATGGACACCGCACGGAACTGCCTGATGGACACCCTCGGCTGCGGTCTGCTGGCGCTGCGTTTTCCGGAGTGCACCAAGCACCTCGGGCCGCAGGTTTCGGGCACGATCGTGCCGGGCGGGGCGCGGGTGCCGGGCACGCAGTACATCCTCGACCCCGTCAAGGCGGCCTGGGATATCGGCTGCATTATTCGCTGGCTGGATTTCAACGACACCTGGCTGGCCGCGGAATGGGGGCACCCGTCTGACAACCTCGGCGGTATTCTTGCCGTTGCCGATTACCTGTCGCAGCAGAACCTGGAGCGGGGCAAGGAACCGCTGACGATAAAAGACGTGCTGCAGTCCATGGTGCTGGCACACGAGATCCAGGGCGTGATGGCGCTGGAAAACAGCTTTAACCGCGTGGGTCTTTGTCACGTCCTGCTGGTGCGGCTGGCATCGACTGCGGTGGTCACGAAGATGATGGGCGGCAACCGCGACCAGGTCATGGCGGCAGTGTCCCAATCGTGGGTAGACGGTTCGTCGCTGCGTACCTACCGTCACGCGCCGAATACCGGTTCGCGCAAGTCCTGGGCGGCCGGCGATGCCACCTCGCGCGCCGTGCGTCTCGCCGACATGTCGATGCGTGGCGAAATGGGTATTCCCGGTGTTCTCAGCGCGCCGCAGTGGGGTTTTTACGACGTTGCCTTCAGCCATACCAACAAAGACCTGGCAACGAAGGCGCCAGAGGATCGCAAGTTCAAATTTCAACGTGACTATGGCAGCTACGTGATGGAAAACGTGCTGTTCAAGATCAGCTTCCCGGCCGAGTTTCATTCGCAGACCGCGTGCGAGGCGGCAGTGCGGCTGCATCCGGAGGTGCGTGACCGGCTGGACGAGATCGACCGTATCGTGATCACCACGCACGAGTCCGCTATCCGGATCATTTCCAAGGAGGGGCCACTGGCCAATCCGGCAGACCGCGATCACTGCCTGCAGTACATGACCGCGGTGCCGCTGATCTTTGGCGACCTGGTTGCCGAGCACTATGAAAACGACTTCCATGCGGCCAACCCGAAGATCGACGAGTTGCGCGACAAGATGGAGGTAGTCGAGGACGAACGCTACAGCCGCGAGTACCACGACCCGGAAAAACGATCGATCGCCAACGCGCTGCAGGTGTTTTACGCCGATGGCACCGCTACCGACAAGATCGAGATCGAGTACCCGATCGGTCATCGCCGCCGCCGGGCGGAGGGTATCCCGGTGCTCGAGCAGAAATTCCGCCGCAACCTCGCCACGCGATTTCCGCCGCATCGCTGTGAGCAGATTTTTGCGCTGTGCAAGGACCAGGCTGCGCTCGAGGCCACGCCGGTCAACGAGTTCATGGAGATGTTCGTAATCTGAGACCTGGGGCCGGAGTACCGCGGCTGGAAGCGGTTCCTACGGGGAGTCGATGGCGGTCTTCAGGGTACGGACCAGCGTTGCGTTGTCCGGGGCGACGCTGCCGTCCGGCAGTAGCCAGCCGTTTTCGAAACCGATCCGCACGTGGCCGCCCAGTCGCACCGCTTCGGTCAGCCGGTCGATGGCGTCAGCGCCGAAGGCGCAGGCCATCCACGGCACATTGGCGTCGTGGCAGGCGAGAAAGTCCCCGATCGGGTGGTCCGGCTGCGTCGAATGCGGGTACTGGCCCAGCACAAACAGGACGAGGTGATAGCCGGGGATGATCAGGCCGGAGGTCATCAGCGTGCGGTACAGCCGCACGTCATCCGGTGTGTAGAGTATGTACTGGAGCAGCACGCCGATTTCGCGCAGTCCGGCAAGGAACACACCGCTCGCCTGGTAGTCGTCGTCTTCGCCAAAAAATTCCCGTACCGCAACCGATACCGACAGACCCTCCGGGTACAGCTTTTCGATTAGCCCGATCTGCTCGTCGGTACGGTATCGTCCGGCTGCCTCGGTCGTGATCTGGATCAGCATCTTGTCGGCGACCGCCTCGCGAACTGCGTCGATGGCAGGACGATAGTCGTCCGCATCGAGGCTGTGGTCACCGTCAGCATCACGAACGTGCAGGTGAATCATCGATGC